>JAGFJE010000292.1 GCA_024103175.1 Phaeodactylibacter sp. | reverse complement strand
CTGCCCCGCCGCCCAACGTTCGGGCGTCGAATCCCGTCATCGACTACGAAGTCACTGCTTCCGACATCACTGTCGACTGGGCCGCCGGCCAGGCGGTTTCCAAAAGGCTTAGTGCTATCTTAGTGTTTTTGTGTTTTAGTGGCAAAAAAGACTCCACAACATGAAATACGCCTTCAAAGATCAGCAGCGCTTCCCGCTGGCCGGCCGGCCGGTAGTGGTGGAAGTGGTTTCGGTAGAGGAGGAGGGTTAGCGTTTAGTCGTGGGTTTATCGTCTTCGACTATCCGTTATTAGCAGAAAGATTGAAAGGCCAAACTCACCCCGTCTCCCCCTCACCTTATCTCCCCATCACCCTTTCTCAATCATACCACTCCCGCAGGCTTACCTTCAGCCGCTGCGTATTGTACCTAAACTGAAACGAGACCTCATTGAAGGTGGGCAGGCGCCACTTGGTGCGGGGCGGCCGCGAGAAGGCGAAGGGTTCGGTGGGGATACCGAAAAAGTTGCGGTCGAGTTCGCCGTTGTCATTCACGTCGTGGAACAGGGCCACGGCGTAGGCGCCGTAGGGCAGGCCGGGAATGGAGAAGCGCGCCGCGCCCGTCCTTTCCACCTTGAACCCCTGCACGATGGCCTTTTCCTTGACCAGGTAGTTGTCTTCAGAGTCGTAGATGCCTACCCAGATGGTGCCTTTGGCCTCTTTTACATTATCGATCTCGATGATCAGTTGGCCATCCCCGGCGGTTAGGGGGAAGGCGGGAAGCTCCGGGCCGGGCGCCATCAGGGCGGGCAGAGCCAACAGAAATTGGATGAGGATCGAGGTCATCACATTTGTTTTTGATTCTTCGCCAAAGCCCGCGATCCTGAATCACAGCGTCATACGTAGCCTTTGACCCTTCTTGTCGCTTTGCTTCCGTATGAGGCGCTGTCCGCGAGGCTTGGTAAAAAAGGTGATTTTTTTCTTAACTAACCGGTGCCTATCTATTCATAGACGAAAAATAAATGCAAAGGTTGCTTCAGAATTGCCTAAATTGAGACAGGGATGGACGCGCTGCGGAATAAAAAGGCCTTTAAAACTGGAAGAGATTCGAATTATTGCCTATTTTTGCAGGGCTGACAAAAGCCGGCCCCAAACATACGCTCAGTTTTCGGATAGTTGCCGACACCCTGCCGGTAAGAATAAAAAGAGAATCAATTTATTGCCTGGAAAGGCTCCAACCCTTACAAGCCCTTCATTACTGCCCCGCTTGTGTGTACCGAACAAGTTGGCCTGTTGCGCTTTGAAAAAGAATGCCCGGGCGTTTCTTTTTTCTGAGAAGTGTACTCGACAGCGATTTTTTCCGTCTAAGAAATGGGGTGCATACTTTGCTATAACAAATCATGACTTTTTATTTTTTCCCCAGGACGGGAAAGAAGTGTATCGTTTTGTTAAGCTAACAAATTTTAATTCGCATGAAAGACCGCTACACAGCATTCTATGAGGAAACGGTAGCAACATCATTTTCTGTCAGGAGATGGGGCAGCCTTGTTGCCTGCCTTTTGTTGTTCGTCCTCTCCTCCTCTCCGGCCAACGCGCAGTGCACGCTCGACATAGAATCCGTCCTGGTAAATTGCAATTACGACAACGGCAACAATATATTTGAGGCGGAAGTAACCGTAAGCTGGACAGCCGCTCCGGGGTCCTCCATTCGGGTGACGGCCGGAGGCCAGAGCCGGGAGTTTACCCCTTTGGCTGAAAGCGGCACGCATACCTTTACCGGATTTACCCTGCCCAGCCCGGGGATGGGATATCCGGTCATTGCCTCTTTTACCGATGTGAATAATTATCCGTGTGAGGGCTTTGGCGCCGCCGATGCGGTCGCCTGTACCCCCGCCTGCTCCGGCGATGCCGATGGCCTCGGTGGCTTCGCCTGGAAAGACACCGTGGCCGACGGCCTCTACGACGAAGAGCCCGGCCAGCCCAATGTCCGGGTGGAAGTGTATGATTGTGAGGGGGTATTGCAGGGCACGGCATTTACCAACGGCGAAGGCCGGTGGAGCGTCTCCGGGCTGAACCCCGGAGAAGAATACCGCGTGGAGTTTTCCACCCTGTCGATCCCGGGAATAAGCCCCTCGCTTGCCGGAGCCGACAACGGCTCTCCGGTGCAGTTCGCCACCGCCGGCGATTGCGCGGTGAACGCCGGCTTCATGGATCAGGGCGGCCAGGATTGTTACGGTGATGAAGACGGCGCCGGCTGTTCCGGTTCTTCCAATACGCTCGACTGGAGCGCCTACTCCCATGGCGCCAACCCTTTCCCGCTGGCGCCCTTCTCGGCGTCCATCAATGGAGATGAAGTGTTCTGGGCCCGTACTACCGAAGGCGCCACGCCCTACGCCCACCGGGTATACCATTCAGCGCTCGGCGGAGCGGAAGCTTTTTACCTGCTCGAAACCGAATCGGGAGGCGTCGGCTCTGAAGCCGGGAACGGGGTAGGGGTAGTCCTGGCCTTCGGGCGGCCGGTGGCGGGGCTTTCCTTTTCCCTCCTCGACATAGGCCTGGCCGGTGGGGCTGCCGAGCGGGCCGCCGTGCAGGCCTATGTCGGCGGGGCGCCGGTAAACCTGTCCCTTTCCGAAATAACCGCCGGGAGCGCCGTGGCCGTCCTGAACCCCTACCTTTTTGAAGGAAATACCGAAGTAGGCGCTTCCTCCACTGAGGGCAACGTCACCATCAGTTTTGACGAGCCTGTAGACCAACTGGCCATCACGCTGTTTTCGGCCGCTTCTGCCGGCGGAGCGCCCGTGGCGCAGAGTATCGGCCTGGGCAACATCAGCTGGTGTGCCGAGCCGGCCCCGCTGCTTCCCGGCTGTACCCGCATTTTCGACTGGCTGGAATTTTCCGACAATGAGGACGGGCCCACGCCTTTCACCATTGATGGGGTGGAGTTGAACCTCAGCAATAACGACCCGTTCGGCATAGGCTCTACTTCTTCCTTTGCAGTTGACAATGACTATACGCCCCTGGGCGGGCAGCGGGGATTCTGGGCAATAGGCATGAACGCCACGGCTCCGGGCCAGTATGTGGAGAGTTCGATCACCTTTAGCGAGCCGGTGAGCCAGCTCCGCTTTTCCATCCTGGACATCGGGCGGCGCGACGGCCAGGGCCTGGCCTACCAGGACCGGGTGGAGGTGCGTGGTTTCCTGCAGGGAGAAGAGGCGCCGCTTGGCTTGTCCGATCTTACCGTCGGCGCCTTCGGAGGCAGCGTAAGCATTTTATCGCCGAATGAATATCAAGGGGACGGCGGGGCGCCCAATGGAGCTTCTGCCGATGGCAATATTTCGGTGAGCTTTCCGGGAACGGTGGACTCTGTCGCCATCCGCCTCGCAGCCGGGCCGGACGGCCCCTCCAACCCGGCCGCTCAGCAGGTGGGGCTGAGCGGCCTCAGCTTCTGCATCTGCCCTCCGCCCCCCCTTCAGATCGGGGACCTGGTGTGGGAAGATGTGAACGGCAATGGCGTGCAGGAAGCCTGTGAGCCTCCGCTGGCCAACCTCCTCATAACGCTGTACGATGAAGCCGGCGCCCCCCTGGCCACTACCCGTTCCAACTCCCTCGGCCGTTACCATTTCACTCGTCCCGGAACGGATGGTGAAAACTGGTTCGCAAGCAAAGGCCTTCAGCCCAATACGGCTTACATCCTCGTTTTCGGCAGTGAAGACAGCAGCCCCGGAAACGGTTTTATCCTCATCGATGAGGAGTTCCTGGGGCCCACCGCAAGGCTGGCGGGCATTGGCTCCAACCCCTACCTGAATGATTCGGACGCCGGCCCGGAAAATATCACCGCCGGCATGCCGGGGCTCATTCCGGACGGCATGCCCTACATCCGCTTTTCTACCGGTAACGCCGGGCAGGCCAATCCTACGCTGGACGCAGGGTTCACACAGCCTACCTTCGACCTGGCCCTCCGGCTGATGCTGAATGAGGGCCTGTCCTCACCGCCATTTTTGCCGGGGGAACAGGTCAATTACACCATCACGGTGTATAACCAGGGTACGCTGGCCGCCGATGCTGTTGGCGTGGCCGTATTCTATCCGGATGATGTGCTGGCCCTGGAAGATAATGGCAACTGGGCCGTTTCTGACGGCGCCCTTCACAACCAGGGCCCGCTGCCGGCCATCCCTCCCGGAGATTCCCTGTCTCTCGGCATTGCCTTCCGCATAGATCCGGCTTTCACGGGCGACACCATCATCACCTCGGCAGAGATATTCCGGGCGGTTAACTTCCTTGGAATAGAAGAAGAGGATTCTACCCCCGACCTCATCCCGGACAACGATGCCGGCGGCGCTCCCGGCTCCGAAGCCGACGATGCCATCATGGGAGACGGCACCGGCCCGGTAAACGGAACGGAAGCCGCCACCGATGAAGATGACCACGACGTGGCGCTGATCGTAGCGGACGGCCTCCCCGAATTTGACCTGTCGCTCAACCTTTACCTCAATGGCGACGGCCCCTTCTATCCGGGAGATGAAGCCACCTTCACTATTGAGGTTGTCAACGAAGGGGCCCTGGACGCAGAGGAAATACAATTGAACAACTATATTCCCAACGGGCTCCTCCTCAATGACCCCGAGTGGACGCGGGCCGGGGGCGTCGCCCGGCTGAATACCCCCATCGAAACCCTGCCGGCGGGGAGTTCCGTATTACTGGAGATCACTTTTATGGTGGAAATGGGCTTCCCGCATGGCGCCATCACCAATGTGGTGGAGATCGCCTCCGCTGCAAATGCAACCGGAGAAAGCGACGGGGATTCCACCCCCGCCAACCAGGAGCCGGCTGAAGATGACCAGGCTGCCGTCGAAGTGTATCTCAGCGAGGTCTTCGACCTCTCGCTTAGAAAAGAACTGGTCAGCCCCGGGCCTTTCTTTCCGGGAGACGTCGTTAACTTCTCCATCCGAATAACCAACGAGGGCTCTGTGCCGGCTCGTAACGTACAGATCACCGACTTCATCCCCGAAGGCCTGATCCTCAACCACAACAGCTGGTCGGATGACGACGACGTGGCCCGGCTCAACAACCCGATCCCTAATATCGCCCCCGGCAATACGGTGAACCGGCAGATCATCTTCGTCATCGACGATGGGTTCGACGGGGCCAGCATCACCAATGCTGCCGAGATCTATTCTGCCGTCAGCCCCCCCGGACTGAATGACCGCGACTCCACCCCCCGGAACAACAGCACTACAGAAGACGACGACGACAGCGCTACTTTCGTCGTTCAGCAACCCACCTATATATTCGACCTGGCTATCCGGAAGCAAGTCAACTACGAGGAAACGCCGGGGCCGTTCGCACCGGGCAGTTACATCACGTACTCCATCACCGTCATCAACGAAGGCAATATACAAGCCAGAAACATACAGGTTGCCGATTACCTCCCGGACGGGACTACTCTGGCGGATGATCGCTGGGTTTCTTATGGGGATATCGCCGTTTTGCGTTCTACCATCTCCTCGTTGGAAGGAGGGGCGTCCGCGACGGTAACCATCCGGCTGAGGATCGATGATGATTTTGATGAGGACGAGATAGAGAACCACGTCGAGATCTATTTCGCTTCCAATAATGCAGGGCTGGAGGATATCGATTCCGTTATAGGTAGCGGGATCGGTGACCACCAGGATGACGAAGCCGCCGCGATAACGCCGGTGCAGCAGGATCCGCCATCCTTCGACCTTTCTCTGACTCACCGGGTGAAAACCTCCGTCACGCCCGGGCCTTTCTATCCGGGAAGTACAGTTACGTTTACCATCCGGGTAAGTAATGAAGGCACCGTCGATGCCAATACCGTGTCCATCGTCGATTACATTCCCCCGGGCCTGGAACTGGCCGACGCCAACTGGTCGCAGGTGTTCAGCACCGCCGTCCTCAACACACCCATTACCGGCCTGGCCGCCGGCGCTTCGGCTAGCGTCGATATTACTTTCCGGGTCGCGGGCAGCTTCACCGGCACCCTGATAAACAATACGGTGGAGATCAACAGCGCCGGCAACGCCCTGGCCATGCCGGACGAGGATTCCACCCCCGCCAACGGCATGCCGGGAGAGGATGACATCAGCAGGGTCGGCCTGGCCATCGTCCAGACGTATGACTTAGCCCTGTCCAAAACCCTGAATACCGCTCTTACTCCCGGCCCTTACCAGCCCGGGGGGCAGGTGGCGTTCAACCTGACCGTTTTCAACCAGGGCAGCCTGACTGCCAGCAATATCCGGCTTTACGATTACTACCCTCCGGGGCTTATTCTCAACGATGGCAACTGGGAGGCCGTCCAGGGCAATATCCTGCGGCTGGCCACCCCCATTTCCACGCTGGCCCCGGGCCAGTCCATAACGGTAAGCATCCTTTTTGATATTTCTCCCGATGCGGAGCACGGCGACAACCTGGTCAATTGCGCGGAGCTGGGCAGCTCCACCAACAGCGCCGGCCTGCCGGATGTGGATTCCACCCCCGCCAACGGCAGCCATGATGAAGACGATGACGATACGGAAACCGTACGGATAACGGCGCCCAGGCGCTTTGACCTGGCCTTGTCCAAAACGGTGGATATGGAGCGGACACCGGGCCCGTATTACCCCGGCGGCGCCGTTTCCTACCGCATCGTGGTGAAAAACGAAGGGGAAGAAGAAGCCTACAACATCCAGCTCCAGGACTACATCCCACAGGGCCTGATCCTGACCAGCTCCGACTGGTCGGCGCTGGGAAGCGTCGCAATGCTCAACAACCCCATTCCCAGCTTGTCGCCCGGCGATTCCGCTGTGGTGGGCATTACCTTCGCCGTCAGCCCGATCTTCCAGGGAACCGCTCTGACAAACTACGCCGAGGTGGCGGGCAGCAACAACAGTGCGAACCTCAACGATGCCGATTCTACGCCCGGTAACGGCAGCGCCGGCCCGGGAGAAGATGATTTCGACGGCGCAACGATAACGGTCATTCGCCGGGAATTCGACCTGGCCCTGCGCAAGCGGCTGAAATCCAGCGCGACTCCCGGGCCCTTCTTCCCGGGCAGTGCCGTCACCTTCGAGATCGAGATCTTCAACGAGGGCAATATTACCGCTCAGAATATCCAGCTTCGGGAGTACTTCCCCCAGGGGCTGCTGCTTACCGACCCGGACTGGAACGCCGTGGGCAATGTGGCCGAACTGGCCTTTCCCATCGGAAGCCTCGAACCGGGCGCAGCCGTGACAGTGGACGTAACCTTTACGGTGGCTGCCGGCTTCGGCCCCGCCACGCTTACCAACTACGCCGAAGTGGGCAGCGCCTTCAATATTCTGGGGTATGATGATATGGACTCCACTCCCGGCAACGGTAGCCTGGGGGAAAATGAAGACGATTTCGATAGCGCCATCATTACGGTGCTGGAGCAAAATTTCGACCTCCGGCTTTCCAAGGAACTCAAGGTAAGCGCAACGCCGGGCCCCTTCGTACCCGGCAGCACCGTCACCTTCCGCATCACAGCCACCAACGAAGGGGACCTGGAAGCCCAGAATGTCCAGCTCCGGGATTACATTCCGCTGGGGCTGGCGCTTGCCGACATCAACTGGACGCAGAACGGCAGTATGGCGGTGCGCAACATCGGCAACCTGCCGCCCGGCGCTTCCGCTTCCTATGACATCACCTTCACCGTATCTTCCGCCTTTGCCGGTTCGTCCCTGGTTAACTACGCCGAGATCGGCGCCGCCACCAACAGTGCAGGCATACAGGACAGCGACTCCACGCCGGGCAACGGGCCCGCCGGCCCCGGGGAAGATGATTACGACGGCGCTTCGATCAGCATCATACAGGAGGAGTTCGACCTGGCCCTGGCCAAAGAACTCAATACCGCCCTTACCCCCGGGCCGTTCGTTCCGGGAAGCACCGTTACCTACCGCTTGACATTAACCAACGAAGGAGATGCCGCCGCACAGAACATCCAGGTCCTGGATTATATTCCACTGGGGCTGATCCTTACCGACAACAACTGGGCCTCCAACGGCAATATCGCCAGCCGCACCATAAGCAACCTGGCGCCGGGCGCCTCCGCCACCCTCAATATTACCTTTGCCATAGCCACCAATTTCGTTGGAACGGCTATCGCCAATTATGCCGAGATCGGTTCCGCCGCCAATATCTACGGCCTGGATGACCGGGATTCCACCCCCGGCAATGGATCTTCGGGCGCCGGGGAAGATGACTTCGACGGCGCTGTCATCGACGTAATTCAGCAGCCCTTCGACCTGGCCTTGGCCAAAGAGATCAATGCGAGCGCCACGCCCGGGCCATTCTACCCCGGCAGCACCATTACTTACCGGATCACCGTGACAAATGAAGGAGGCATAGCGGCTCAGAGTATACAAGTGAGGGATTACATACCTCTGGGGCTGGTGCTGGCCGATAACAACTGGACGCTGAACGGAAGTATGGCGCTGCGCAATATCGGCAGCCTGCAACCCGGCGCCTCCACTTCGGTGGATATTACCTTTACCATTTCGCCCATTTTCAGCGGCCTGTTCATCACCAACTACGCGGAGATCGGCGCCGCTACCAATGCCCCCGGCCTGGGAGATACCGACTCCACCCCCGCCAATGGCAGCGCCGGCTTCAACGAGGATGACTTCGACAGTGCCGGAACCACCGTCAACCCGGCTCAACAATTTGACCTGACGCTGCGTAAGGAAGTAAGCCCCTCAACGCCGGGCCCATATTTCGCGGGCAGCCCGGTAACCTTCCGGCTGACGGTAACCAACCAGGGCAATGTGGCAGCCCAGGCCATCCAGCTGTGGGACTACCTGCCGGCCGGCCTTACGTTGTCAGACAATACCTGGACGGCCAGCGGCGCCATCGCCAGCTACAATAGCCCCATCGCCAGCCTGGCGCCGGGCAATTCCCATACCGTGGAGATAGACTTCATCGTCGGGCAGGGCTTCGGCGGCACGCAGGTGGTGAACTATGCGGAGATCGGCGCGGCCTTCAACGGGGCGGGGCTGAACGACGTGGACAGCACGCCGGGCAACGGCGCTTCCGGAGCCGGAGAAGACGATTACGACGACTCGCGCATCGACATCGGCATACTCCCGCAGTTCGACCTGGCGCTGAGCAAATCGGTAAGCCCGTCTACTCCCGAACCCTACTACGAAGGTAGCGCGGTAACTTTCCTGCTGACGGTGGCCAATGAAGGCGGCGTCGAAGCGCAAAATATTCAGCTTTGGGATTACCTGCCGCCGGGCCTGGTTCTTTCGGACAACGCCTGGACGGCCAACGGCGGCGTAGCCAGCCTCAACAGCCCGATTGCCAGCCTGGCGCCGGGCGCTTCCCAGACGGTGGAGATAGACTTTGTGGTGGCCCAGGGTTTTGGAGGAACGATGGCCGTGAACTATGCCGAGATCGGGGCGGCTTTTAATGGCTCAGGCCTGAACGATGCAGACAGTACGCCCGGCAACGGCTCCTCCGGCCCGGATGAAGACGACTACGACAACGCCGCCATCGAGATCAAAGTGCCGCCGCAGTTCGACCTCGCCCTGGCCAAGGAGGTGAGTTCTTCGACTCCCGGCCCTTACCATCCGGGCAGCCCGGTAACTTTCCTGCTGACGGTAACCAATCAGGGCAACGTAATGGGGCAGAACATCCAGGTTTGGGACTATTTGCCCCTGGGGCTCACACTTTCCGACAACAACTGGACGGCCAATGGCGGTGTGGCCAGTTATAATACTCCCATTGCAAACCTGGCGCCGGGCGCTTCGCAGGTGGTGGAGATAAACTTTGTGGTGGATCAGGGCTTTGGCGGCGCCGTCATTACCAACTTTGCCGAGATCTTCTCCGCCGCCAATGGCCAGGGGCTGGACGATGCGGACTCCACACCGGGCAATGGCGCTTCCGGAGGCAATGAGGACGATTTCGATAGCGCCGCCATCACCATCAGCCCGGCGCCGCGTTTCGACCTGGCGCTGCGGAAACAGCTGAAAACATCGGCCACTCCCGGGCCGTTCTTCCCCGGCAGCCCGGCCGTTTTTCGCATTACGGTGGCCAACCAGGGCAATATGGATGCTTACCGGGTGGAAGTTACGGATTACATCCCCTCCGGCCTGGTGCTGAGCGATGCCAACTGGGCCCAGTCGGGCGCAACGGCCACCCGCGTGATTCCCGGGCCCATCCCTCCCGGTGGTACGGCTGTATTGGACATTTCCTTTGTGGTCGAGCCGGGCTTTACCGGCAATTCGATCATAAATTTCGCAGAGATAAGCGCTGCCGATGACGATACCGACCCCGGCAACACGCCGCCTGATGACGCAGATTCACAGTTCGATAATGACAGTAGCAACGATGCCGGAGGTATGGCCAACAGCCCGTCTGATGACGCCATGAACGGCAATGGAACCGGCCAGCCCGGCAGCACCCTGGCCGCTACGGATGAGGATGACCACGACCCCGCCCTCATCTTTGTTGGCAGTTGTCCGGCAGCCGGCGCCGACGGCGTGGTGGAGGAATGCCTGAACTGCACCACCGATAACGTATATATCGACCTGGCCGGAGCCCTGGGCGGCAACCCCAGCCCGGGTGGCGCCTGGGCCGACCTCGACGGGGCGGGCGTATCGCTGTCCAGCCCCTCCAACGTCAATTTCGCAGGGGTAGCCGGCGGGGAGTACCGGTTCCGTTACACGGTAGGGGGGCAGAATGGCTGCCCGGTTTCCACGGCCGTGGTTACCGTCTCCCTGTCCAGCAACCTGGATTATGCCTGCGACGCTTCTGTAAATGTGTCTCTGGGCAGCCGTTGTGAAGTGCGCGTGATACCGAGTATGGTCCTGGAAGGGGAGTTTGACGCCTGTATCGGCGGATTGGAGATCAACCTGATTGGCCCCGGCGGACAATCCCTGGGCAATACGGCCACCACTGCTCAGGCCGGGCAGACGCTGATCGCGGAAGTGATCGACCCTGACTGTGGGGTGGTGTGCTGGGGGAATGTCAATGTTCAGGACTTTACCCCTCCCTCTATTGCCTGTCCTGTTCAGGATGTGGAACTCATTTGTTCGGACCTGGATTCCATCCTGAACAACCCGGCCAGCCTGGCGGTTACCGGCCAGCCGGAAATTTTCGATACCTGTGTTCAGCATACCGTCACTTTCCAGGATGAGCTGTTGACGACATCCGGCTGCCAGGCCCGCCGGATCAACCGAGTATTTACGGTTACGGACCCTATGGGCAACAGTGCGCAATGCACGCAGGTGATCACGGCAAGGCAGCCAAACTTCAACGACCTGCTGCCCCTTCCCGGCCTGGTGGAGTTGCCCTGTGATTCTGCTTTTGCGCTGGATCAGAACGGCAACCCACACCCATCGGCGGCGGGATACCCTACGGTGCAAACCCACTTTGGGGCATTGCCGCTCAACCAGGCCCTTTGCAACCTGGGCGCATCGTACACCGATTCGGCCCCCATAATGGTTTGTGATGGAACCACGAGGATCATTCGCCGTTGGGACCTGCTGGATTGGTGCGCTGCTTCCGGCAGCAACACCCTGCAGCTGACCCAGGCCATTATGGTTGGTGATGTGGATGGGCCGGCGGTTGCCTGCCCGGAGATCGACCGTACGGGCGACGGGTATCCGGACCCGCTTCAGTTCTCGACGGCGCCGTACGATTGCACCGCGGCTTTTGAGGCGCCCCTTCCCAATGTGACGGACAACTGTTCGGGCTGGGAGGTGCGCACTGAGATCATTACCGACGAGGTGACGCCGGTCACCAATCAGTACGGCATCATCACCGGCTACGATACCGTAGCTACGATTATCGCCACGATCTTGCCGGGAGCGCCGCGGTATGTGAGCGGCATTCCGATCGGATGCCACCGCTTCCGCTACAAGGTCACGGATGATTGCAACAACTATACTATACTGGAGTGCGATTTCTGTGTTGTGGATGATGTAGAGCCGACGGCGGCCTGCAATGAAAGCCTTCAGGTTTCCATTGGCGGCCAGGGAGTCGGCAGGGTTTACGCTACCGAGGTCAATGAAGGCAGCAACGACAACTGCGGCATTGACACCCTGCTGGTGCGCCGCCGCTTCGACGTAGATCCGGTTACCTGTGATCCGGTTGCGCCGTACTATTCCGATTGGGGGGCATATGTCGATTTCAGCTGTTGCGATGTAGGGCGTATGATCTCCATCGAGTTGCTGGTGGTCGACCTTTACGGCAATGAGAACACCTGCGGGATGGAGGTGAATGTGGCCGACCAGGTGCTGCCCCTTTGCATTGCTCCTCATGATGTAACAGTAAGCTGCGTGAGCCTGCCGGCCAATTTTGACCCCAACGATACGAGCCAGTTACAGGCCCTCTTCGGCGCAGCCCAGGCGGATGATGGTTGTGGAAGCGCCATGGTGGTGGAACAGGCTCCGGTTGTCAACCTGAACCAGTGTGAGGTAGGGACGATCATACGAACGTTCCAGGCCGTGGACCTGTCCGGCAATCTTTCCCAGGGCCTCTGTCGGCAGGTGGTGACGATCAGGGCGGAATCCAATTACGAGATCAAGTTCCCCAAAGATTTTACTACCAATTGCACTGCGCCCGTACCGGATACGTTGATCTATACCAGCCTGGGGTGCGACCTGCTCTCGGTAAGCGTTACCGACGAGATATTCACCCCTCAGCCCGGCAGTGCGGCGCCGGAATGCTACAAGATATTCCGGAAATACCGCGTCCTCAACTGGTGTGAATACGATGGCGCCTCCGATGCTGTGGTTATCGGCAGGAATGAAGACTGTGACGGGTCGCCCGGGGACGAGGACGTATGGGTGTTGCGCCGCCCCACCGGTACTTTCATCGACCGGGACAATAACCATACGAACAACATTCCCGTCTTTGGCGTCAAAGGGCCGGCCTGTGACGGTACGACCAACCCGACAGGATACTGGCGCACGGCCTCCTCGGTGGGCCTTTGGGAATATACCCAGATCATAAAGGTAATAGACACGGCTCCGCCGCAGGTGAGCTTCACCATTCCGGATACTTTCTGCAGTGACGATCCGGTAAGCTGTAGCGGGCAGGTGGTTTATCCTTTCACTGTTTTTGAAGACTGTTCTGCCAATGGGCTTACTGTAGAGGTTTTTCTGGACGCCAACGCGGACGGCGTCATCGACCAGGGCCTGACGAATACGGGAGCGTTGAGCGGGGCGTACCCCAACTTCAGTATTCAGGGAGAATTCCCTGTAGGCAACCATGCTTTTATCGTTTTGGTGGAGGACGGTTGCGGCAACAATACTTCTTCCACCATACTGCCCTTTGAGGTGGCCGATTGTGAGCCGCCCGCCTTTACTTGTCTTAACGGCCTGTCCTTTAACCTCATGCCGCTGCCTCCCAATACCGATTTTGACGGCGATGGCGACATAGACATCGCCGGGGCTGCTATCTGGGCGGAGAGCCTGGTGCAGTACGCCTCCGATTGCAGCGACGATACCATCGCCTATTCAATCAACCTGGTAGGGGAACAGCCGGACATCAACCGGCGGGCACTCTACTTCACCTGTGAAGATACCGGGACGGTTGCCGTTCAGGTCTACGTCTGGGATAGCGCCAACAATCCTTACGCCGTGCAGCCCGGCGGTACGGCGGGAGGCCCCAATTACGGTTTCTGCGATACGTACGTCATCGTGCAGAACAACAACGGCGCCTGCACTTCCGGGCCGATGATGGCAGGCCTGGTCGCCCGGGAGGATGATATGGGGGTTGAAGGAGTAGAAGTTTCCCTCAGCGGGCCGGTGGCCTTGATGATGAATACGGCTGTCGATGGCTCCTATCAGTTTGAAGGGCTGGAAACCGGATACGACTACACCGTACGGCCCTATCTGAATACCGGCCACCGCAATGGCGTTTCCACTTTCGACCTGCTGATCCTTCAGCGGCATCTTCTGGGAGTAGAATTCCTGGACAGCCCTTATAAGCGGATTGCCGCCGACGCCAACCGCACCGGCAGCATCACCACCCTGGATATGATCCAGATCCAGCAGCTCATTCTGGGTGAGATCCTGGAATTCCCGAACAATACCAGCTGGCGGTTTGTGGAGAAGGCATTCATTTTCCCCGTTCCCACGAACCCCTGGTTTACGCCTTTCCCGGAAGTTATCAGCGTCAATGACCTGGCCTTTCCCATGATGGCAAACGACTTTGTGGCCGTCAAGATCGGGGATGTGAACAATTCGGCGGTGACCACCAACCTGATGGAGATAGAAGAGCGGCGTTTTGCCGGCGCTTTTAATCTTCTGGCTCCCGGGATGAAGGTATCGAAGGGAGAGGTGGTGGAGGTCCCCATTACCGCGGAACGGCTGGAGGCGGCCGGAGGCTTTCAGTTTACGCTGGAGCTTGGGCCGGCCCTGGAACTGGCCGATCTGGAATACGGACTGGCGGATGAGAACAGCATCGGCCTGCATGGACTGGCGAATGGATACCTCACAGTGAGCTGGTACAAAAAGGAAGAGGTGGAATACGCCGAAGGAGAACCCTTCTTTATCCTGCACCTGAAGGCGAATGCCGATGCCAGCCTGAATGAACAGTTGAGTATCAGTTCCCGTTACACGCTGGCGGAGGCTTATTCACCCGGTTTTGAACTGTTGGACATTGCCCTGCGCTTTGGCTCAGGCAAGGAGGAGCCCCCGGCGGCTTTCAGGCTGTACCAGAACCGCCCCAACCCCTTCTCGGAAGGATCAACGGTTGGGTTTGAGTTGCCGGAAAGCGGCCTCGCCACGCTGAGTGTCTTTGACTTGAACGGCAGGCTGGTATTCCAGCGGGCCGCCTTGTTTGAGAAAGGGTATAATGAGCTGATAATGAGGCGCGAAGAGCTGCTGCCCCTTGCCTCCGGAAGCGGAGTGATGTACTACAGGTTGCAAATGGGAGACAGAGTTGCCACAAGAAAAATGATCATCCTCGAGTAATTTGTATATTTGTAGTGATTTTGGCAAATTTGTCAATATAACGCCATGTGGAAGTGGCAGACGGAGCCGCTTACACTTTTACGGCTCTTATCCTTTCCATACCAGAGTTTCTTCCGGCCTTCGGCTGGCAGGCCCTCCGGTATGGGAAGGATGCCGGTATTACCACCAATCGCCCCCCATATACCCCAGTATTCTTCTTGTGATAGGAGAGTCTTTCGTCCCATGAATGATCCAGAAAAAGGAGATACGCACCTATGGAGCCGGTAAGTTCACGTTTTGGCTCAAGGAGGGGGCTTATTCAGCCTGGCCTCCGTTTGTAGGGCGAACCGGATCACTTCCCAAAAACTTTCAAGACAGCTCCTGCCGGGTTTCACCGGAATGGCGGCGGGCATATTTTCGGGCTACAGCGTCCGAAAATGTGAAAAGGGGTAACCAACCCCTGCGCCGACAGCCGCCACCTCCTCTCTGCACCTACGGCCGGCGGCGTATGGCGTATTGGGCGAGGAGCGTCAGAACACAGCAATTCCCGCTTGGGACGAGGTGACATCTTTTGAGGTACGAAAAAGGTGTAATCTCGTCCAATTAGGACACCTCCGCCACCACCTTGGAAAGCCAAACCGGGAATTGCTGGCCAGAACAAAAAAAGCGGAATACAGATCAAAAATATGCTTATATATGTTACATTGGATACTAGAACAACACTAGAGAAAAGAAAGAAATGAACCAGGAATCGGTCTAAAAGCTTTGGCATGCACAGATTAGCAATAATGGTGGCCAGCATTGGGATAGCCTTTACTCTAGGCGCCGGCCGGTGGCCGACAAGCGCCCCGGCGGGCAAGGGATTGGCGCTGCAGGGGTGTGACCCGGACACAGCCCCCCCGCTGATCGCATATCCCTCCGGGGATATTAGCGTTGAGCTCTCGCCCTGCGATGGCAGCCGGACGGCAGTGGTGTTTTTCGACGCCACGGCCAGTGATGCATGCGACCCTTCTCCGAGCCTTTCCATTAGTGTTGATCCTTCGGGGAGCGGCCTGCAATTGTCGAATCCCTTCCGGAATACCTACATGGCCCTGGCCGGGCCGGGCACTTACCGGCTTACACTTACCGCCACCGACGCTTCCGGCAACAGCCGGGAAGAAGGCTTTTCGATCACCGTAAGCCAGTCGCCCGCCCCGGCGGCTGATGCCGCCTGCAACGAAACGGTGACGGCCAACCTGGGGCCGGGGTGCCGGCGCTATATATCAACCGCATTGCTATTGGAGGGTGAACTGGGCTGCCTGAGCGACGCCAACTTTCGGATCGAGATCGAAGATGCAGACCCTTCCAACGGCAATATTCTCGACGGAGTAGGGGTATACCCTTATTCTGTCGAACCCATACAGCCGCTGGACGCCACCGGGTTTACCGGCCCGTTTGCCCTCTCTAACTGGAGCGCTCACGTCGATTTTCAGGGTAGCGTGATTACCAATGCCGAAGCAGATTCCCTTTTCCTGAACGGGAGTACGGCGGAGGCTTCCGCCATTGCGGTTTTGCCCATGCGTTTTGACGGAACCCTTTCTTTCCGTTGGGGCGCTCCTTCTCTTCCGGGAGGAGCCCTGTTCGAAGGGCGCCTTCTCGATCCTTCCGGGGGCATCGTCACCTCCTTCTCCTCAGCCGACGGCTCCGGCGGTATGGAGAACCTCTTTGTCAGCGCAGGCAGCCGGCTGGTGCTGCAGCTCCTTTCCGGCGGGCCGGGCAGCGGGGCCATTCCCCGGGCCTGGCTTACCAACTGGGTTTTTGACTATGCGCCGATGGATATTTCCGGGGCGCCATCCTGCTGGGGAGAGATCGACGCCCGCGACGGCGGCCCCGTGCTGGAGTGCCCCGATGACGCCGACAGCGTGCCCCTGACAACCAACGTGCAACAACTGGCGGGAGAGCTGGACGACAGCGACCCGCTTCTGAACCCCGCTTTACACTCCTGCCTGATCGAGGGCCCGCTTCCCGGCGGCGACAGGCATTACGAACTCATCCCCTTTGAGGTTACGGAAGCAGATATATACACCTTCTTCCTGAACTCCGGCTTTGATGAAGGCGGAGCGCAAATGGCCCTTTTCCAGGGGAGTTTCGATATCAACAACCCCTGTGTCAACGTCATTGCCCGGTCGGACAACCCCCTTACCCAGAACCCGCTGGGCGGCGCCAACGACCCTTATGTGCGCATCGGCCTGCCGTTGCGGCCCGGCCAGCAGTACTTTCTGCTGACGGCCAGCGATGAACCCGGCGCTACCGGGCCTTATAC
>JAGFJE010000286.1 GCA_024103175.1 Phaeodactylibacter sp. | reverse complement strand
GGCCTTAAGGAACCCCAGATCAAACTCGACCTGTAACGACAAATGGACAACTCCTACACCATAAAACTCCCTCAGTTCGAGGGCCCCTTCGACCTGCTGCTCTTCTTCATCGAGCGGGACGAGCTGGATATCAACGATATCCCCATCGCGAAGATCACCGATGATTTTCTGGAGTACATCCGGCAGATGGAACAGATGAACATCGACCTGGCCAGCGAGTTCATCCTGGTAGCGGCGACGCTCTGCCGCATCAAGGCCAAGATGCTGCTGCCCCGCAAACCCGTAGATGAAGAGGGCAATGAGATCGACCCCCGGGAAGAGTTGGTACACCGCCTGCTGGAGTACAAGCGCTATAAAAGCGTACTGGAAGAAATGCGGCAGATGGAAGAACGCCGCGGCAAGCAGTCGCACCGGGGCAACGTGTCGCGCGAGCTGCAACGCATCGCCAATAAGGCCCTGGTGGACGCCGAGCTGGAATCGGTCACCCTCTTTAAGCTCCTCCGCGCCTTCGAGCGCGTCATGGAGCGCTTCGAAGTCTCCCACCCCAAGTCCGTCCACCAGATCGTCCAGTTCAGCTACACCATCGAGGAGCAACAGGCCCACATCTTTTCCAAGATCCACAGCGGCGGCCGCGCCAGCTTTCAGGACGTCTTTGCTGAATGCAGGAACCGCATCCACGCTATCGTCACCTTCCTGGCCCTGCTCGAACTGCTCAACCTGCAGATGATAGACATCACCGTCGGCCTGGGCATCAACAACTTCTGGCTGGAAGAACGAAAGGAGCAGGACATTTTCGAGGAGGAATGATCGCTATCGAAAGCCCAATTCCCCCTCCTCGGGAGGGGGTTAGGGGGAGGCTAAAAAAAAGGCTATGCTCAGAAGCATAGCCGGCAAAGAAACATTTATAGGGCTACAGTATAGGATACAAACAATTTTCTGAACCCAAGATCTTTGTCTATTGTGAACTGGATATTAACTACCCATTAATCATTTCTTAAAAAGAGCCAGTGCCATGTTAGGCAACACAGCTCTGGCCACGAAAGCGACTTTAGATTGCAGGAAAGATTAGCATCATAAGAGAAGATAACAGCAAGAAATCAACATTTATGTTTTCGATCTATCTTTTCCTTAACACGATACAAATGTCAGGAATACAGCTTAATTGAACATTAAATGCGCGTTAAATTCACATTAAGTATTCACTTACTCCAAGCCCAATAACAATTTTACCGTCGGCAATACCTGCTTCGCCCGCTTCTGGTCGAAGGCAGCCGATTCGTCTTTTTCTTCCCCGGTGTTTTCTTCAGGGCCTATTCTGGCCATTCGCAGCATCTTTTCCCGTTCCGGGGGGGTGAAGTTGGAAAAGGCACGGCGCAGCAGCGGCAGCACCTCATTGAAGTGGGCGGCGGGCATTTCTGCGACCCATTCGTCGAGGATGGCCCACAGCTCCGGAATGTGAAGCAGCAGCAGGCCGCTTCCCGAGAGGAAACCTTCCATCCAGAGGGCGCCGCTTTGGGCTTCGTCGGCAGCCGAAAGGGAATAACGCATCAGGCGGGCGGTTTCTTCCGGCGCATGGACGGACCGGTCGAACAACATTCGGGCGCACAGGCCCCGGATGAGCGGGTGGGCGGCGCCGGCCCGGGCCACCTTCTCCAGCGCACTTACCCATTGTCGGATGTCGAGGTCCTGGCTGAGCAGGCTCAGGGCGCGGTTATTCTGAACGATGAGCGACAGCCACTCCCGGGCCGGCTCTTCTTCGATATGGAGCACGGCATTGGGCAGGCCGATACAGATGCGAGGGGTGATGTGCCGGATCAGGGCTTTCACCGACTCCACATCCGTCTGCCGGGTATCCCCGTAGCGGGCGATTTCGGCCAGCACCGGCAAGGCTTCCATCAGGTAGAAAACATCTTTGGCCATGGAGGCGGCATCCTCAATGCGGGACACGAGGGGGTTGAATGCAGACGTGATACCCGCCAGCAACGCTTCGCGGGCCAACCCGGTCAGAGCGGAAAGCTGGCTGGTGTCGGCCGCCCGTTTTTGAATGTAGAAGGTGGCGGCGCTATAGACGGTATTTCCCCACATGCCCGCCTCGATAACCTTGATGGTAAATTCGGGGCGCCATTCCAGGCGCCAGTTTTCGTGAAAACTGCCCAGGCGGTTCTCCGGTGATTCCAGAACGGCGCCCCAGGGTATCTCCAGGATGTTGAGCTGGTGCAGGAGGTGGCTGGTGTCAAGGTGGTTCGGCTTTCTGAGGTCCAGTTCCTTAATCTCCGGGGAAGCGGACCGGTATATCTTCGTCAGGCGCAGCGACCGGATGCGGCTTTCCAGGTCCTTCTGCAGGGGGACCTGCGGAATATCGGCGGGCGCCTCTCCCACTTCTTCGCCTGTGATGAGCCGGCTTTCGATAAGTTGGAGCGGCTCTTCATTCCCGTTACAGATCACGGCGAGGGCGGCTTCTTTCATCTCTTCTATTCCAGCGACAGGTTGCCGACGCAGGGCGGCCAGGGTGTGGGCCAGGCGGGCCGCTTCCGTTGCATGGGCGGCAGAAGCGTTAAATCCTTCCTTCCTCAACAGGCCGGCAGCCCGGGCCATCCACCACTGTACGGCCTCTTCCCGGCGGCTGAAAAGGAGTTCGTACCAGGCAGGCGAGATCACTCCGGCCCGGTAGCCGCTCTGGAAGGCCAGCCGTTTGTAGCTCCACGGGATCCAGGTGGCGGCGACCTTCTTTTTGCGCAACCCCTTGAGCAGGGCGTTGTCGTCCTTTGGTTTGAAACGGGTGAGGAGGTGCAGGGCCGGCGCATGCCAGGCCCCGCAGACAACGGCAACCTTCTTGTAGCCATCGGCCAGGGCCTTGCGCAGCGTTTTGCGCATATAGGCCTCCCGGGCCCGGTTGTGGCGGGTTTCCTGCCGGCCCAGTTCGTCGCGCAGGGCGGTATTGAGTTCTATGATGGATAAGAAAATATCTCCCTCGTTGTCTGGTTGTTCGAAGGTGGCTTCCCACCACCGCTCGCTGTCCGTATAGCCGGCGATTTCGGCAATATAGCCCATGGGGTCCCGGACAATGGGCCCTTCCTGTTCGGAAGACGGCAGGGGGATCTCCAGTTGTTGTTCCCCTTCTTCCTCCATTTGAAACTGCATGCCCATCGGGAGGTCCATGAACCGCACCGGAATGCCCTGCGCCAGCCCGTACTGAATGGCCTGCCATTCGGGAGAGAACGAAGCAAAGGGCAGGTAGGAAGCTTTCCTGAGGTCTTTCTCGTCGTACAGCAATACAGCTACCGGCGGAATGATGCCGGGATGCAGGGCATAGTCCAGTACCTTTTCCGCATCGGCGGGCGCTTCGATGAGCAGGCAGTCCGGTGGCTCCGCCTCCAGGGCGCGCAGCAGGCTGCGCGTGGAGCCCGGGCCGTGATGCCGTATGCCGTAGATCTTGTACATGATAATGATTGAATTAATGATGGAATGAAGGAATGATAGTCAGCTGCCTTGCATTCATTCCATCATTCCATCATTCCATCATTCCCTCATTCCTTTCCTGATACATCCTGTAGAACGCCCCCGTCATTCCCCAGCAGCAGGCGCCGATATTGGCCTCGGTGATGAAGATAAGGATCAGGTCCTGGTTTTCAATCTCCCGGCGTTGCTTTTCCACCTCTTTGAGGGGATAAGTTCTTCCGTCCAGCGTTCTTACTTCGCTAAAGTAATAAAGGAACAGGGAATTGGGGTGGAAAAAGCGGTGAGGAATACCGGCATCCATCAGGGTGCCGTAGAAGCTGTCGCCGATAGCCCACACTTTGGGGCGGTAAGCCCCTGGCAACTGATCCGGCTCCAGGATAATGTCCCGGTAGGCGTATTCGTCCTCCATATTTGTCCAGAGCAGGTTCAGGGACTGGAAGATGCCGTCGTCCAGCCCCCGGGCTTTGCGCTCGATCGTTACCGGGCCATAGTGGTAATCGGGCAGGTTCCTATCCAGGAGTTGCTCTATAGTACGCAGGAGGGTATCGGTAACGGAATAGAGGGCGTAGGCGCTCCAGTGGGTATTGCCTTTGGTGTAGAGTTTGTAAGAGGCCGTGTCCTTCATGTCCTGCAAATACCGGTTGAGGTCGAGGGTGGGTATGCGGGACTGAAGCAGGTACTTTCGGTAGGTTTCATAGTTACTGATGCCTTTGGGCATGGTGTCGTAAGGGGGAGGGAAGTTTTCGGGCATAAAGGAGGCTTTTCCTGAAGACAATACGAACAGCAACCGGCTGCCATTGGCCTTCAGGCTGTCGGCTATTGTTTCCAGCATGGCCACATTTTCCGCGATGCTTTCTTCCCCCTGGAAATCCAGCCCCAGGTAGGAACGGATGTAGGGCTCTTCATAGAAATACCCGTTTTTACCCCGGATGACATTCCGCGAGTTGAGCTGCCCGAAAAGCGAGTACCTGAGCTGGTTGTTGAGGCGGGCGAGCAAGGGCCGCGCTTTGAGCCGGTAGCGGGCCTGCTCTTCCACATTGTCCTGCCAGTTGCCCTCTGCCCAGCTTTCCCAGCTGAGGGTGTCCTGTGGCGGCGGGGGCTGCCACCCCTTCAACGGCTGCCCCAGTCGTATCCCGGAAAGCTGCAGCAGCAATGGCGCGCAGAGCAGCAGCAGGGCAGTGATCCAAACCATTCGCTTCAGGGATTCCATAGGCATTGTTTCAAAACCGAAAATAGATGAATGGGTGAAAGCCGGCCACGGCCACTTCCGAAAAGCACAGCGTCAGTATTACCAGAGAAAAGACGCCTTTGGCCAGAATGGCCGGAGAGATGTGGCTGTAATAGGCCTCCTCCAGTTTAAAGGATAATTTCCCCACCGTCGGCATGAAACTGAACGCCCCGGCCAGCAGGAAGGTGAACCAGAACTGGCTGGAAAAACTCCAGTCGCCACCTTCCAGGCTGAACAGCTTCTGGTAGTAGGCCTCAGCAAGTTCTATCGACTCGGCGCGGAACAATACCCATCCCATCAGCACCACCAGGAAGGTGAAGGGGATGCTGGCCCACTTCCCTGCCGCATCCAGCCAGCGCTTCAGAAAGAGCCGCTCCAGCACCAGAAAAAGGCCGTGATAGGCGCCCCAAAGTACGAAGGCCCAGGCTGCTCCGTGCCATAGGCCGGAAAGGAGGAACACCACCCACAGGTTGAAATAGGTGCGCCCCGGGCCCCGCCGGTTACCGCCCAGGGGGATGTAGAGGTAATCCCGCATCCACTTGCTGAGGGTGATGTGCCAGCGCCTCCAGAATTCGGTAATGCTGCCGGAGATGTAGGGGAAGTTGAAGTTCTCCGGAAAATCAAAACCCATCAGTTTGCCCAGGCCGATGGCCATATCCGAATAGGCGGAAAAGTCGAAGTAGATCTGAAAGGCATAGGCTACTATGATGATCCAGGCCTCCGGCGTGCTGAGGCCGCCCACGGCTTCCATCTGGAAGGCCTGGTGCACGGCTTCCCCCATTACATCGGCAATGAAGAGCTTCTTGGCCAACCCGACGGCAAAGCGGAACAGCCCGTTGATGCGGTGGTTGAGGGTGTAATACCGCTCGCGTTGATGCAGCTGGCGGGCGATCTCGTGGTAACGGACAATTGGCCCGGCGATCAGCTGAGGGAAAAGGGCGATATACAGGAGCACGTCGGCAGGGCGCTCCAGGGGAGGCATTCTGCGCTGATAGACATCTACCACATAGCTTAGCTTCTGAAAGGTGAAAAAGGAAATGCCGATCGGCAGGGCGACAGCCGCCCATGCCATAGGCTCCAGCCCCAGCCCGGCCAGCAGCTCGTTGAAGTTGTCAACAAAAAAGTTGGCGTACTTGAAATAGCCCAGCAGGCCCAGGTTGAGGAGGACGGAAGCCCAAAGCCACTTCCGCCGCCGGTTGTCGTAGAGCCGGCTCATTCGCCGGGCGATGTGAAAGTCGGCCAGGCTGGAAGCGATGAGTACGAAAACGAAAACCGGCGCGCCGCAGGTATAAAAGGCCAGGCTGCCCGCCAGCGCCGTCCGGTTGCGGTACGCCGGCGGACTGGCCAGGTAGGCCAGCAGGAAAACCGGCAGAAAGTAGAAAACGAAAAGGGCGCTGCTGAATACCAAGGGTGGTGAAATTTAATCCCGCAAAACTCATTCCAGAAGCTCCTTACAGGCCTCATAGAGATCTTCCCAGCCGTCCCGTTCTTTGACGACCGTTTCCAGGTATTCCAGCCAGGCCGTTTTGTCCTGCCCCGGGTCTTTGATGACGGCGCCGATGAGGCTGCCGGCGATATCGGCGGCGCGGGCCTCTCCATCTCCGAAGTGGGTGGCCAGCGCCTGCCCGCTGCTGATGACGGAGATGGCCTCGGCGGTGCTCAGGGTGCTGCTCGGCGATTTGAGCTTGCGCTTCCCGTCTTCCGTTTTGCCGCTGCGCAGCTCCCGGAAGATGGCCACCAGCCGGCGGATCTCTTCAATGGGGGCTGCCTTGGGCGGCAGCTCCAGGGTGCTGCCAATCTGGGCCACCCGGTTCTTGACGATGGTGACCTCTTCCTCCAGGGAGGCCGGCAGCGGCATGACCACCGTATTGAACCGGCGCCGCAGGGCGCTCGACAGTTCGTTGATACCTTTGTCGCGGTCGTTGGCGGTGGCGATGATGTTGAAGCCCTGCCGGGCCTGTACGTCGGTATTGAGCTCGGGAATGGGCAGGATCTTTTCGGAAAGTACAGTGATCAGGGCATCCTGCACATCGGAGGGGATGCGGGTGAGTTCTTCCACACGAGCCACCTTTCCCTCCTGCATGGCCAGCATTACCGGGCTGGGCACCAGCGCCTTTTCCGAGGGCCCTTCGGCGATCAGGCGGGCGTAGTTCCATCCGTAGCGGAGAGCCTCCTCGCTCAGCCCGGCCGTGCCCTGCACCAGCAGGCGGGAGGTGCCGGAAACAGCCGCCGCCAGGTGCTCCGACACCCAGGTCTTGGCCGTGCCTGGAATGCCGGTGAGCAACAGCGCCCGGTCGGTGGCCAGGGTGGCCACCGCCACTTCGATGAGGCGACGGCTGCCGTAGTACTTGGGTTCTATCTCGGCGCCGTCCTCCAGCTTGCCGCCCATGATGTACGTTACTACCGCCCAGGGGGAGAGCGCCCAGTTGGGAGGCTTGGGGTGCTGGTCGGCGGCCTTGATGGCCTCCAGCTCTTTGGCATAGGCTTCTTCCGCGGGTGGGCGGAGGATGGTGCGGTCTGGCATGTGCGATTGTTTGGAGGTAAATTTAAAGAAGCTTAAGACAAATTACTCAAGATCTGATGGAGAGGTTTGAAATATAGTTGAGCCATACCAGTTCAGCCAGGGCCTTCTTCGGTACACAAATTGAAATTTGGTTACGGGCCCAATTTCTCCTTTAATCAGGGGATGAGGCGGCTGAAAGAGTGGATGTAGAGGCCGACGGCGCCTCTATTTTTTCCTATCGCTCTGATTAAGAACAACTTCTATCGTAGTCCCGTCCCATGGAATGAGAGTTTCCAATTGCTCCAGCGAGTACCCCGGAAACATGGGGTTGATTTTCAGGCTCGTCCCTCTCCATTCCGGCTCGAGGTTGCGCAATTTGATGACGCCTTCCTCGTCCGGTTGTTTGGTATCGGACTCGCCCCCGTAGAGGAAGCGGGCTTCTCCTGTTTTCAGGATCTTCCCTTTTGCCGAATCTCCGTAAAAGACGACGCTGAGGTCGAAATTTTCGGGTTGGGTTTCGTCATAATAGATCAGCCCGGAAAGCAACAGCACCACCCCGGCGACAGCCACCCGCCAAACCCGGAAACGGCGGCCGGAAGGAGGAGCCGGTTCCGGCTCCTCCTCCGTTGGCCCATCCAGCGGCCCACCGCTTTTTCCCTTTTCGATGGCCTCTACAATGGCCAGCAGGGCATAGGTGACCCGGTTGGTTTCCGTTTCCACCTCATCCGGAGCGAGCAAGCCCATTGCCCCTTTTTCCTGCACCCGGCTGTAACGGGACTGCAGGCTGCGCACCCGCCGCTCCAGC
>JAGFJE010000277.1 GCA_024103175.1 Phaeodactylibacter sp. | reverse complement strand
AAACATCAATTCTCCCTCGAGGAGCTTGGCTTAGCGGCTTCTTCCTAACGGCGCTGGGAAGACATTTGGCTGGCCTGGTTTCGGCTCTGCGGGGTTTGTGCTTCGCTTTGCCCTTGGGGTGGCGCGCATAAGGCAAATTTTCAGTTATTGGTGTGATTGGGGTGATTGGGGTGATTGGGTTGATTGGGTTGATTGGGTTGGCTGGGTTGATTGGGTTGATTCGGGGGAGCCAGGGGAAAAGCGTTGCGTCCCAATCAACCCAATGAACTCCAGCGAGCCTATCCAGAGCCGATCAACCCAATCAACTAATTCAACTACAACAACTCCACCTCCATCCACACCGGCTGGTGGTCGGAGAACCGGAACTGCTGGTCGAGGCATTTGACGGAGCGGGCGCGTACATTGGGGCTGATGAGGAAAAAGTCGATCAGCGTGACAAAGGATTCGCCGGCGACATAGGGAGTTCGGATCTTACGGTTGGTGGGCGTGGTGGGATCGTATACCCATTTCCAGTCCGGAGGCAGGAACTCGGGATCGATATTGATCTGGGTATACCCCTGGGTATTGCCCGGCAGGAAACTGTCGAACTGAAAATAGGGCGGGCATTGGTTCCAGTCGCCTCCTACGATCACGTAATGCCCCTTCGCATATTCCTCCAGGAACAGCTCCCGCAGGAAGGCCATTTGCTGGCGCTTGAGGGAGCCGTCGGCATCGTAGGCGGAGTTGTGGACGTTCATTACCACCAGTTCCTTACCGCCGGCCAAACGGTAGCGGTGCAGGGCCACGCACCGGTCGAGCTGGAAGATGCGCGTCGGCCAGGAAAAAGAGCCCGGCAACTGCAGGCGGGTTGATTCGTAGGGCTGGAAGCGGGAATAGGTGGCCAGCCCGCTCAGCACCTTTCCGTAAGCATTCCAGGGTTCCAGCAGCGGGATCGGCACTCTCGACACCTTATAATTGGGTGCAAAAAAAGCGGCATATCCCGGCAGTTCTTCGCCGATCTCTTCAAACTGGTTGATGAAGTAACTGCGGCGGGCGGAAAGGTCTACCTCCTGGAACAGGAAAAAATCCGCCTGCGTGGTTTGCACGAAAAAGGTATCGGCGGCAATATTTTTCTCCACATGCTCCCGGGAAGCGCGGACCATCCGGCCTCCGGACAGGAACATATTCCCGTGGTCGTAGAAAAAGTCCGACTCCTCCCCCAGCCCGCCGTAGCCGAGGTTCCAGATGACGAATGACAGGATGCTGTCCTGTATCGGGTTAACCTCCGATCCCTGGTGGGGTTCGAGCTCCGTCACAGCCGGCGGTTGCCAGTCGTCATAAGTGCCATAGGCGAGGACGGCAACTATGTATATAAGTACAAGAGCCAGTAGGATAAACAAGCCCCGGAGGCTTTGACGGAGTAGTCTGGGTTGCTTCATGGAATGAGTGGATGAAGGAATGAAGGAATGAGTGAATGAAGGAATTGTACCCGGCTGAGCTGAAGCGAAGACGGGGAAGGAATGAGTGAGTCTCTGGCATTCAATCCATCTTTCCTTCATTCCCTCATTCCTTTCAAAAACCGAGCATATCTTTCATTTCGAAATAGCCTTTTTTTCCCACCAGCCAGCGAGCGGCCAGCAGGGCGCCCCGGGCGAAGCCCTCGCGGGAATGCGCTTCATGGCGTATGGTAATCGTGTCGATGGGCGAATGGTATTCTACCGTGTGGGTGCCCGGCGCCTGCCCTTCCCTTCTGGAGAGGATGGGCAGTTCTCCGGCGCCTCCGCTTTCCCTGTTGGCCCATTCCCGAAGGCCCGGAATGCGCTTTAGGATGTCTTCGGCCAGGGTGATGGCCGTGCCGCTGGGGGCGTCCAGCTTCTGAGTATGATGAATTTCTTCCATTTTCACTTTGTACTGAGGTAATTGGGCCATCATTTCCGCCAGGTACCGGTTGAGGGCAAAGAACAGGTTGACGCCAATGCTGAAATTGGAGGCGTAGAGCAAGGCGCCATCGCATTCTTTACACAGCGCTTTAGCTTCCTCCAGCCGGCTGAGCCAGGCAGTCGTCCCGCAAACGATGGGAACACCGGCCTCCAGAGACAGGCGGATGTTGTCGAAAGCACTCTCGGGGCGGCTGAACTCAATGGCCACATCGGCAGCCTGCAGGAAGTCCTTTACCACTTTGGCCGATGTTCCGGAATCGGCCCGGAGGACGACCTCCTCTCCTTCTTCCAGGGCCAGCCGCTCTATGGCCTTCCCCATTTTTCCGTATCCCAATAAAGCAATTTTCATAGTCTGGCGTATTAAAATGTGACTCCTACCCGTAAGGCCCGTCACAAAAGCAACTTTCCCAAATACATCGAAGTGATAATTAGTCTAAAGGCGGTAAACCTGCCATCATTTATTTTGGCTAAACCCAGCAAATAAACACGAAAGGTATGGATTGCCGCCGGGCCCTGACGCGAAGAGCGGTCAGGGCTTTCTCTTTTTGTGCCCATCAATCCTTCTCTTCCAGGAGCTTTTTCAGCTCATTGAGCTTCATCATACAATCGATCGGCGTCATGGAGTTCAGGTCCAGGTCGAGCAAGGCTTCTTTGATCTTACCGGCGGTAGGGTCCACGGTTTCAAAGATGCTGAGTTGCAGAGATTCCGTGGATATGTTTTGCGTCCGCGGCTTATCCGTTTTTATACCGTCGGCGCCCCCCCCTTCTTCCCCATTATCTATGGACTTTTGTTCCAGCTGAGTCAGGATATGGGCGGCCCGTTCCACGATACCGCGGGGCATGCCCGCCATTTTGGCGACGTGGATACCGAAGCTGTGCTCGCTGCCGCCGGGCACAAGTTTGCGCAGGAAGATCACCTTATGGCCCACCTCCCGGGTGGCGATATTGAAGTTCTTGATACGCGAAAACTTGTTGGCCAGTTCGTTGAGTTCGTGGTAGTGGGTGGCAAAGAGCGTCTTGGGGCGCGCGGCGCCGTTATTGTGCAGGAATTCGGCTATCGACCAGGCGATGGAGATGCCGTCGTAGGTGCTCGTACCCCGGCCGATCTCATCCAGCAGGATGAGGCTTCGGTCGGAAATGTTGTTCATGATGCTGGCCGTTTCGTTCATCTCCACCATAAAGGTCGATTCTCCCGAAGAAATGTTATCGGAAGCGCCGACCCGGGTGAAGACTTTATCGACCAGCCCGAGGCGGGCGCTTTCAGCCGGTACGAAGGAGCCCATCTGCGCCATGAGGCAGATCAGGGCGGTTTGCCTCAACAGGGCCGACTTACCGGCCATATTGGGCCCGGTGATCATGAGGATCTGCTGCTCTTCATTATCCAGGTACACGTCATTGGGCACGTATTCCTCATCCAGGGCCATGTACTGTTCGATCACCGGGTGGCGGCCCTGTCTGATGTCCAACACTAGGGAGTCGTCGATCTGTGGCCGGCAGTAGTTGTTCTTTTTAGCCACCTTGGCGAAGGACAGCAGGCAGTCGATCCGCGCGATGAGGTTGGCGTTGTGTTGAATGGGCTGTATATAATCCGCCAGGCTGAGCACCAGCTGTTCGAAGAGGTGTTCTTCCAGTTCGAGTATCTTTTCCTGGGCGCCCAGTATCCTGGCCTCCAGCTTTTTCAGCTCGTCGGTGATGTAGCGCTCGGCGTTGGTCAGGGTTTGTTTACGGGCCCATTCGGGAGGAACCTGGTTCTTGTATTTGTTGGTCACTTCCAGGTAGTACCCGAAGACGTTGTTGAAGCCGATCTTAAGGCTGTTGATGCCGGTGCGCCGGGCTTCCGTTTTCTGGATCTCTTCCAGGAGGCCTTCGCTGTTCTGCACGACGCTGCGCAGCTCATCCAGTTCATCATTGAAGCCATCGGCGATGACGCCTCCCTTGGCGAGGTTGACCGGCGGGTCTTCAACGACCTGCCTGCCGATCTCTTCCTTGAGCAGGTTGCAGGGGTTGAGCCCCTCCGCGATCTTGGCCAGGTAAGCATTATCGCTGGTCAGCAGCAGTTCCTTGATCGGGCTGATCAGCCCCAGCGCTTTTTTGAGCTGCACCACTTCCCGCGGGTTGATCTTGCCCAGCGGCACCTTGGAGATGAGGCGCTCCAGGTCGCCCATCTGCTGAATGTACTGCTCCACTTCTCCGCTCAGGCCGGGGTTGTCCAGGAAATACCCCACCATATCCAGACGGCTTTCGATGGCGGGGATGGACTTAAGTGGGAGGACCACCCATTTTTTCAACAGGCGGGCGCCCATGGAGGAGACGGTCTGGTCCAGTATTTTGATCAGGGGGACTCCGCTGTCGTGGTTGCTGTAGATCAGCTCCAGGTTGCGCACGGTAAAGCGGTCGAGCCAGACATAGCGGTCGGGCTGTATCCGGCTGATGGCATTGATGTGCTTGAGGTTCTTGTTCTCCGTAGTTGCCAGATAGTGCAGGGTGGCGCCGGCGGCCACCTGGCCCAGTTCCATCTCCTCCACGCCGAACCCTTTCAGGTTCTGCACCTCGAAGTGTTCCAGCAGCTTTTCGCGGGTGTAATCATAAGTGTACACCCATTCATCGAGCGTGAAAGTGTAATATTTATCGCCGAATAGTTTCTCCACCTCTTTCCGGCGGTCTTTGGAAAAGATGAGTTCGGAGGGGTTGAAACTCTGTATCAGTTTTTCGGCATAGGCCAGGCTGCCCTCACAGACGAGGAACTCTCCGGTGGAGATATCGAGGAAGGCCACCCCCACCTGCCCTTTGCGGCCGAAAAAGACAGACGCAAGATAATTGTTAGACTTGTGGTCCAGGAGTTTATCGTCGATTGCCACGCCAGGGGTCACCACTTCGGTCACGCCCCGCTTGACGACCTTTTTCTGGGGGCTGGGCTTTTCGAGCTGTTCGCAGATGGCCACCCGGTATCCGGCCCGGACCAGCCGCGGTAGGTAGAGGTCCATTGAATGATGGGGGAAACCGGCCAGCTCGATGTCGCTCCCGCCGTTGTTGCGGCGGGTCAGGATGATGCCCAGCACCTGCGAAGCAGTGATGGCATCCTCTCCGAAAGTCTCATAGAAATCGCCTACCCGGAACAACAGTATAGCATCCGGATATTTGGCTTTCACTTTGAAGTACTGCCCCATCAGAGGCGTCACTTTGCCACTCTTCTTGCTCTTCGTACCCTTTGCCAATGCGGTTTTAAGTTTTGATTATCAGGGAATTGAATTTTGGGCAGTTTGGTAACTGGTATCCGTTCTTCGGTATTGCTTACTCCCTTCATGAGATTGCGAACAGCGAATAGCGAACAGCGAACATCCTCGCCCCCCCCCACCTGCTCACCCAAAGATAAATCTATTGCCCGGAAATCAAAAACCTGCACTATTCTATAATAAATTGAATAAGCTTTGGTAAACTTGTCTTCGGAACCAATAACAAAACGGAATGAACCTCACGACTTTAGACTGGACGATCATAGGCGCCTATTTTCTCTTTGCACTGGCCGTGGGCATTGGCGTATCCCGTTCGGCGGGCAAGAACGTACAGGAATTTTTTCTTTCCGGCCGTAATATGCCCTGGTGGTTGCTGGGGGTTTCCATGGTGGCCACCACCTTTTCATCGGACACGCCCAACCTCGTCACCGGTTTTGTCCGGGAAGACGGCGTTGCCAAGAACTGGAGCTGGTGGGCATTCCTGCTTACCGGCATGCTGACGGTATTCGTCTACGCCAAGCTCTGGCGGCGGGCCAATATTCTGACGGATATCGAGTTTTACGAACTGCGGTACAGCGGTTTTGCCGCTGCCTTCCTCCGGGGTTTCCGGGCCCTGTACCTGGGGCTCATCTTCAACGTCATGGTCATGGGGGCCGTCTCCCTGGCGGCCATCAAGTTCGGGGAGATCATCCTGGGGATACCGGGTTGGCAGACCCTGCTGATCGCCGGGTCGATCACGCTGGCGTACAGTGCTTTCGGCGGCCTGACGGCGGTGGTGGTCACCGACTTCGTCCTTTTCGTTCTGGCCATGATCGGTTCGGTCTGGGCCTGCGTATACCTGCTGGGGCTTCCGGAGGTAGGCGGGCTGGGGCAGTTGATGACGCACCCCGAAGTACAAAGCAAGCTCAGCCTGGTGCCCGACCTGAGCGACGCTTCCCAGTGGATACCCTTGCTTCTGGTCCCGCTGGCCGTACAATGGTGGGCCTCTTACTATCCCGGGGCGGAACCCGGCGGCGGCGGGTATATTGCCCAGCGCATGTTTTCCGCCAAAGACGAAAAGCAGGCTATTGGCGCAACGTTATTCTTCAACATCGCCCACTATGCCCTTCGCCCCTGGCCATGGATACTGATCGGCCTGGCTTCTATCGTCGTTTTTCCTACCCTGGAGGACATACAGTCGGCATTCCCCACCTTATCCGCTAGCAAGCTGGGGCACGACGTGGCCTACCCCGCCATGCTCACCCGGCTGCCCCCGGGCCTGCTGGGGCTGGTGGCCGCCTCATTGATCGCCGCTTTCATGTCGACGATGTCTACACAGATCAACCTGGGGGCCTCTTACCTGGTCAATGACTTCTATCAGCGCTTCCTCAAACCCAATGCTTCCCAGAAAGAACTGGTCACGGCAGGGCGCCTGTTCACCGTCCTTTCGACGGTGCTGGGCATCGGGGTAGGGCTGATGTTGCAACATGCTACCCAGGCCTTTAACCTGTTGCTCCTGTTGGGTGCCGGCACCGGCCTGATCTACATCCTGCGCTGGTTCTGGTGGCGGATCAACGCCATGACAGAGATCGTGGCCATGATCGCCTCTCTCATCGTTGCCGGTTACTTCACCTTCTTTCACGATAAAACCGGCTTCCTCCCTATGGAAGACTGGCAAAAGATCATCGTTGGGGCTACGTTGACCACTGCCATCTGGGTTACCTCCGTATTTTTCACGCCGGTGACCAGGCAGGAAAAGCTTGTTGAGTTCTACCGCCGAATCCGGCCGGCATCCCTGGGCTGGAAACCGGTCATCGAAAGGGCCCACGCCGAAGGGATCGAACTGGAAGAGGAACCCGGGCAACTGCCCCTTGAAATCGCCTGTATGGCCATCGGCTGCCTGACGGTATACGGGACGCTTTTCGCCACGGGGTTCTGGTTGTACGGGGAGGCCGGAAAGGCGACGGCCAGTACTGTGGTAGCCCTGGGAGGAGCGTATTTCCT
>JAGFJE010000252.1 GCA_024103175.1 Phaeodactylibacter sp. | reverse complement strand
GCCTCGGCCCAGGCGTAGCTGTCCTGATAAGCGGCGGGCAGAAAACCGGGGTAGAACAGGCGGGAGGCATTCGCCAGGTTGAGTATCCACTTGGCAATAGCCCGGGCAAAGCGCTTGTCATAGCGTACCATAGGCGCCAGGGCCCCGGCCTGCTGGAACCCATTCATTACGAAAGCATAATCATTGCCGTTATCATTGGCTTCTCCGATCAGCCCGGAAACGTCAAACCCGCCCCAGTTGCCGACGATGGTGCCCCACCCCCGCAGCGGGCCCCGGTTGAAAGCCCAGTTTACCATCTTTTCCACGTCATAGGCCGTGCCTATCTCCGCATTCATCTTTGCAGCGGTGTAAATGCCATAGGGCAATTGCAGTTCGTAGGAGGGATTGGTACTCAGCTGATCCAGGAATTCCATGCTCCACTCGGCGCCTTTCAGATACTCCTTATTGCCGGTTTCCTTATAGGCATGGTAAAGCACCCAGGCGAAGGCGCCCGCCGCTTCCGGTTCGATCACGCCTTCGGCGTTGGGCTCCATTTCCACAAAATCCCAGGCCCGGTAATTCATAGAAGCGGGGTTCCAGGGCGTATCGCCACCCCCCATCGCCCGCACCGCCGCCAGAAACTGATCGGCAATGCTGACAAACTGGAATTCGGAATCGCCGAGGGTTGGATACAGGTCGTAGAGCTGATAAAAGAAGACATTGGGCATGGTTTCGTACCACCAGTCGTTGCCGCTGCCGCCGCCCCGGTTGTTGAGGTAGATCATCTCGTTGTTGGCCCGGTTGAAATAATCCTGGCTCATGAGCAGCCAGTTCCTCCCGTTCTGGTTGCGTTTATCTATACCCACCAGCGTCGCTCCTACCAGGGAAGGCAGGACGTTGATGGCCTCCCCGGCGAAAGGGTTATTGGTGCCAACATAGGAATGCAGGCCGAAGGACTCCCGTTCCGGGTAGTTAATGCCACTGCCGGTAATAAAAACCAGGGGCAGGTACTGGCCACTGGCCTGAATGTCGTAAACAAAAGCGTCGTACCCGGCCGCTACTTCCTTCCAGTCCCGCACATTGTAAGGAGCCGGCTCATTGGGCATCAGCTCGACCCGGGGGATGGTAAGCTGACCCGGCTGGGCGGTGGCCATAAGAGAGCAGGTGCAGAAGAATACTGCGGCTAGAAATGCTGCTTTAGAGTGGTTCTGTTTTTTGTAAAAAATGTTCATAGATCAGTTTAAAGCGATGCCAAACAAGATCTGTCCGGCTTTTTCAACAGATTTTTTTTTCAAAACTCCCTCCTGTGGCGAGCGTATACCCCGGAGTGCCAAATTTATTTGAGACATACTCCCCGCACACGCCAAAATGAGCTAACGTCCATCTTCGACCCCAAATAAATTGGGTATCCTGATAGCGCTACCCAACCGCTCAGTACCCCGGATTCTGCGTCAGATTCGGGTTCAGGTCGATCTCCGTCTGGGGAATGGGAAAGACTTCGTGCTTGCCCGCCACAAATTCTTCAACCTTCTCATCGGCAATCCCCCAGCGGACGAGGTCAAAGAAGCGGTGCATTTCAAAGCCCAGTTCCACCCTCCGCTCGTGGCGGATGTGCCCGATCATTTCCTGCTGGTTCGTAGTAGTTACCGGGGGCAGCGCGGTATCCGGGTCCCCGGCCTGTGCCCGGGCGCGCGCCCTGACTTCCTCCAACGGGGCCTGCGCTTCGGCCACCCGCCCCAGGCTGGCCAGGGCTTCGGCTTCCCACAGCAGGACTTCGGCGTAGCGGATGGCCGTGTAATTGATATCTCCGTCGGCCTTTTGGGTGACGGTAGAATCGGGCTGCAGGTACTTCCGGACGCCATAGCCGGTACTCGAATAAGACGGCTTGTAGATCAGGCCGAAATATTCGTCGTTATTCATGGCGACAGTGAATTTTAAGCGGGGGT
>JAGFJE010000228.1 GCA_024103175.1 Phaeodactylibacter sp. | reverse complement strand
CCGTAGGAAGTCAGTTCCCGCTCTTCCGCCCAGTCGGCAAAATGTTCCAGGATGGTATAGGAGCCGGGAGACGTTTCCCACATCACATCGGCATAGTGCTTGATGATGGCGATGCGGCTGGCGTCATAGGGGCCGGCGTCGAAAGGGCCGTTCTCGTTCTGGGTGAGGCCTTTGGAGAGGTCAAAGCGGAAGCCGTCGAAGCGGAATTCGGACAGCCAGTAGCGGATGACTTTGTCGATGTAGACACGGGTGGCCTCGCTTTCGTGGTTGATATCCAGAAAAACGCTGAAATCGTGGGTGGCCTGCTGGTTCAGCCAGGGGTTGTTGGCCGCCGGGCGGTTGTTGGCGGCGTCCCAGTAGAGCGCGCCCAGGGCGCTGGGCAGGTCGATGTGGTTGAAGACGACGTCGAGTATGACGGCGATGCCCTGAGCGTGGCAGGCGTCGATGAAGCGTTTCAACTCATAGATGGGGCCGTAGTACTTGTCGAGCGCCATGTGGAAAGTGGGGTTGTAGCCCCAGCTTTCGTTGCCGGAGAATTCGTTGACCGGCATCAGTTCAATGGCATTGACCCCCAGCCGGCGGAGGTAGCTCAGCGTGTCGATGAGGGTGGAGTAGTCGTGGCGGGCGATGAAATCGCGCAGCAGCAGTTCATAGACCACCAGTTCTTCCCGGGGCGGGCGGTTGAAGTTGTTCACCTGCCAGTCGTATTCCGCCACGGCGGGGTCGATCAACGTGACGACGCCCTGGGCGCCGTCGGGATAATCCGGCAGGTTGGGATAGGTGGCGCTGGGAATGAAGCGGTCGTTGCCGGGGTCCAGGATGAGGGTGCTGTAGGGGTCGGCGACGCGGATGTTCCCGTCGACCAGATACTGAAAGGTAACGGGCCCGCCGGCGGGCAGGCCGCCGATCTCGATCCACCAGTGGCCGTCGTCGGTGGGCGTCATCTGGTAATCGGTATTGATCTCGTAATCGTTGAAATCGCCCAGGACGAAGATATTGTCCTTTCCGGGTGCATAGAAGAGGAGCTGCAGGTTGCCGTTATCAAAGGTGATGCCGGGCTCCAGGCCTGCCGGCGGAGCGGCCGGCGGGATATTGCGGGCGACGATGTAGGTGAAGTCCAGCGTCTGTTGCTCGCTGCCGTTATCGACCACGATCTCTACCAGGTGGGCGCCCATGTCGGCGGCCGTCAGGTTGTAGTTGAGCTCGGCGCCCGTCTGCTCTGTGACCTGGTTGCCATTATCAAATACAGTGAAAGTGGAGGGTTGGGTAGCCGCCACGATGATGGGGATAACCTCCCCTGCTTCGACGATGATCGTCCCGGAAGAAGGGCTTTGCAGCAGGGCCCCTCCGTCGAAGACATCCAGAAAAACATCACTGCCGCCCACGGCCCGCCCGGACTGGCTGCCGTCGCCGTTGCGGAACACAAAGGCCAGTTGCTGAATCCGCTCTCCACTGGGAACGTCGTAAAAGTCCCGAATGGAAGGGGAGTAAGTGAAACTGTAGAGGTTGCTTTCTCCGGGGACGGGCGTGAGGCGCCAGTCCTCATCGGCAACGCCCCAGATGGTGGGCACATAACGCCAGTTGGATGGCCCGGTGCTCTGGTTGGTGATCACACCGCTATGGAAATAGACGTCACAGTTGCAATTCATCAGGCCCTGGTCTCCTTCGGTGGCGTCGAAGAAGATGGTCACTTCCTCATCGGTGGTGGGAAGAGCAGGCTCGCTGTAGACGACCTGAGCGCGCAGCGCGTAAGCGGTAACGATAAAACAGAAGAATAGAAGTAGGTTTCGATACATTGCTGTTCGATTTTGATGGTTTGGAATGGCAGTTTGGCAATAGGTAAGAGGAGGTGGCGGTTTGGTTGGTTGAGTTGATTGGTTGATTAAGTTGATTTGGGGGGCAACCCAATAAACCCAATAAACCCAATAAACCAATCAACGAACAACCTGAGGCGAGATCAAAATTAAGCAATACACGTAAAAAAAGGAAGGGGAAACGGAAAAGTATCCGTCGCCCCTTGTCTTTTTTCGGACGGGCCACTTTTTAAGCGGCCTGTAATGGAGGAAGATAAAAGCGAGCCGGGCCCGCCCTCACATCCTGCTCAACGGCCTATCTTAACAGGTAGTTCTTTCTAGTAGCGGTCAGAGTTATAGTTGCCGTCGTTGTAGCTGTCGCGGCGGTCGCGGCGGTTGTAGTTGTCGCGGCCACTATCGCGGCCACTGTCGCGGCCACTGTCGCGGCGGTTGTAGTTGTCTCGGCCCCCGCCGTAGCTGTCGCGGCGGTTGTAGTTATCGCGGCCCCCGCCGTAGCTGTCGCGGCGGTTGTAGTTGTCACGTCCGCCGCCGTAGTTGTCACGGCGGTTGAAGTTGCCGCCGCCCTGGCGCCGGTTACCGCCGCGGGGTTCGGCTTTCTTTACAACGATCGTGTTGCCATCCAGGTCGGAATCGTTCAGTTGTTCGATGGCGGCGTAGGCCTCATCGTCATTGGGCATTTCGACAAAACCAAAGCCTCTGGATTTCCCGGTGAAGTGGTCAGTGATTACCTTGGCTGAGTCTACTGCTCCGAAGGATTCAAAAACTTCCCGAAGCGTGTCGCTATCGGTGTCAAAATTAAGCCTAGCAACAAAAATGTTCATTACAAAAAAGTTAATAAGTGAAAAAGATTAAAAAATGCCGGATTAATTGCCCCCTGCTTATGAACGGCGGCACTGCTTGCTCACCTTGGCGGCAGCATCCTAAGCGTAGTCAGGGTTTTTTCGCGGGCTTTCTTAGTGGGGAAGGCCCCTTAAAAAATGGCTGGCTAAACTCGGATGGAGGGGAGGCCTCATTTAACAACAAGGATTAGACGAAATTACTATATCTGGTCACATACCTTTAGAATAAAATACAAAAACCATAACAAATAAAAAAGTAACCAAAGGTAGGGAAAAAAGCGAATAAGAATCAAGAGGGGGGCGAAAAAAATAGTATGAATACCGGGGTATGAGCCCCCCCGGCGCTCATTTCTGCCAGATCTCGACATTTTTTCCCTGGCAATGCGTTACGATGAGGCGGGCGGCATCCTCGAGAGCATTCACTACTTCGCCCTCTCCGCCGAAGTTAAAAAAAACGAGCAGCAGGCGCCGGGCCCGTCTTTCTACCATGGTACGGTTCGAATCGCTGGTGGGGCTGCCGAAGGCGCCCAACTCATCCCGCAGTACCGGAAGGCCGGCTATGTTGAGCGGCCCCCGGGCGATGGCCTGGTAGGGTTCGCCTTCCTGGCCGATGCCCGCGGTGGCCTTGCCGGAGATCCGTTCGGCATCGTAACCGCCGATGGAGAAATGGGTAGTGACCGAACACAGGTTGATCACGTCCACCACATTATTGATGTGATACAACCCTTTGCCGCTCACCACCCGGCGCAGCAA
>JAGFJE010000212.1 GCA_024103175.1 Phaeodactylibacter sp. | reverse complement strand
GAACTACCATGAAGCCCACGAGCAGCAGCGACCGGTTGAAAGGGCCGCGCCGGGCTTCCCACCATTCGAAAGCGTCGTCCTGGCTGAGGGGGCGGGTAAGCTCCTCGTCCAGCGTGCGCCCTTCGCTCGGTTTTTCGCCCTGCATGGTGCGCACCAGATATAAGGACAGCGGAAAAATGCCCGCCGCCAGTATAGCGATCATGAATAGCGTCAGTATTCCCATTACTTCATTTCCATAATGTACTTGTCCAATCCTTCTCCGAAGCCGTTCCGGATGACTTCTTTCACCTTGTACCCTTGCTTAACGTAAAAGCCGAAGGTGTGTTGCGAAGTGCTCAGCCCCAGGGTGTGGCCGGGGTAGCGCTCTTCTATGAGTTGCCGCCGGTAATCCGTCAGCTGCCGTCCGAACCCCCGCCCGTGATGATCGGCGTGGATCATGCCCCAGGCCAGGTTGGCCCGCCGCTGTTCCGGAAGGGCGTAGAACCCACCGCAGCCGACTGCCTCACCGTCCGCCTCCAGTACAAAATAATCGGCCAGCCCGGGCTTGTCCAGCCAGCTGGTGAACAGCGGCAGCTCACCCGGAGCAAAGTACTCCGGCATGTTGCTGCGGAAGATGGCCAGGCAGGCAGGGCGGTCGGTAGGGGCATAAGGCCGGATATGTGCCATAAGCAGGTCTTTCTGAATTGAATTTAACCGCGCTCAAGGTAGGGATATTGACGGGGATTGGCAACTGCTAAGGTGATCCTGCCAACTGCCGCTGCCGCCGCCCGAACCGCCGGGGGAACTGCTGAACGCGCTTTCCACCTGCTGCATACCCGAATCGAAAGAACTGGCGAAAGACTGAAAGGATTTGCCGTTGTCGATCCCTTATCACGCGGCCTATCTGCTTTCGGGCCGAGTTCATCGTAGTGTGGGACTTCTTTTTATGGTGTCGTATGCCTCGGTACGGGGTTGCGCAAAAAGGTATGGTACACTGCTAACAGAGGTAGCCAGGGATCAGTTAGGATAAATAAAGATTTTTTAGGATCATAAAGTTTAGAAAGAATGATCAGCCACAGGGGCTTTTTTAACAACTCCCATCTATGTGGTCAAACCCCCGTCAACACCTCCATTACCTCCTCACATCCCCCATCCCTCACAAACGCCGTATGTTCCTCCACCGTCTCAAAGCGGCGCCCGCAGATCTTGTGGCATTCCATTTCCGGCCCCATCGCTTCGGTGAAGGCCTCCAGCACCGCTTTCGCCTCCGGATTGGTGAAGGCCATTTGCCCGGGGTTTTCTCGCGCCCAGGCAAGCGACTTCATCCAGATCGCGGCGGCCAGGGCGCCGCAGCCATGGCCGCTCAGGCCCAGGCCGCCGGCAAAGCCCGCCACCATGGAGGCTTCTTCCCCGGTGGCGCCCATTTTCCGGGTAGTTTCGGAGGCGCAGCTCAGGGCTTCTTGGGGCAGGCTCTCCTGTTCCTGGCCCAAACCTTCTACAGCGGCCTGCACCGCCTCCGGGGCCCATTTCTCCGCCAGGTTGAAACAACGGTGGGTGCGGAAGAGCATATACCGCCACATTTGGAACTTTTTGGAAAAGTCGGTGCCGGTGATGGCCCGGCAACTGGCCGTATTCGTCCTTTCTCTGAAGGATCTCATAATGTGCCGGGTGGCCCCGATGGCTAGAGCGGTAGCCTGGCCGCTGCCGTTTGCCCGCCGGTGGGCTTCGGCGCCCACTGCCAAAGCCGCTCCCCAGAGCATGCCGCACTGATGGCCCTTTTGCATGATGCCGCCCGCCAGCGGGTCGGCGGCGCGTTCTTCATTTTCAGATAGGTGGCCGAATTCGCGGTTGAGTAAGTAGAAGAAGGTGCGGGAGCAGGTGCCCAGTTTTTTGAATAGTTTTTTGGTGCTTTGTGGCTGCATTTCTTATCAGGTTGTATCGCAGGATTAAAACCAGCATTTACAACTCTGCAGCTGCTTTTGCAATGATTTTAGTCATGCCGGGTTATTTCCACCGTATTTCGGTTCACGGCATTGCCGGCAGGCATTCAACAACCAACCAACCAATCAACCAACCAACCAATTTTACCCGGCTGAGCCTCAGCAAAGACGGGCAACCAATCAACCAATCAACCATGAATCACCCCCTCCGGTGCTCCCCGAACAACGGCAACCCCTTATCCTTCTCCGACAGGACCATTTCCTCCTGGCTGATCCCCCAGTCGATATTCAGGGTGGGGTCGTCAAAGCGGATGCCGCCTTCATACTCTTTGGAGTAGTAGTTATCGCACTTGTAGAAAAATTCGGCCGTTTCGCTGAGCACCACATAGCCGTGGGCGAAACCGCGGGGGATGAACAACTGGCGTTTGTTCTCGGCGCTGAGCACCAGGCTGTACGACTGGCCGTAAGTGGGAGAACCCTCCCGGATGTCGACGGCAATATCCAGCACTTCGCCCCGCAGCACGCGCACCAGCTTGGCCTGGGCGCAAGGCTCCACCTGGTAGTGCAGCCCGCGCAGCACGCCGAAGGTGGAGCGCGCCTGGTTGTCCTGAACGAAATCGGCAATGACGCCGCCCTGCTCGAACAGGCTCTGGTTGAAGGATTCGAAGAAGTAGCCGCGATCGTCTTCCCACACTTTGGGCAGGAATACTTTGAGGCCGTCAATAGGTGTGTCTATGAATGGCATTGGGCCTTGTTTCTGGTTTCGGGTGCAAAGGTAAGTGATTTTAATCATTGACTTTTATCCGGAAATACTTTAAAGAACACATATCCTGTCTATCCCTTTTTCTTTTCATTTCCTATTGACGGCAATCCTGCTAATCCAAACCAAATGATATGAAAACCTTTTCATTATTGTTTCCTGGGTGGTTTTCTGTTGGTTCCACTCCATGCCAGGGGCAAGTTTTTTTTTGTGTGAAAAAAGATTATTTTAAGCATAACCTAACCAACAACCAATAAAATGAATTTTTCCCCGGCCAATTCGGCCAAAACCTTACCCTTCGAAAAGCCGTTGAACTTCAAAAATGTATGCCTGCACTGCCATACGGAGAATACTTCGCGGAACTACACCTGCGATTGCGGGGAGGAAGGCTGGCGCGAGGAATACCGCGCGCTGGGCCTGGAGTACGAGCTCGATGAAGAAGACATCCGGCGCGCCCGCCAATCTTTCCGGGACTACGATTTCGACAGCCCGCGTGGGATGCTGCAGTACACCTTGCTCCCCTATGCCGCCGGCGTGCGGGAACCGCCGCAGCTGGTGGGCCTGACTCCCCTCTACCGGCTCCGCCACCTCAGCGGACAATACGGTTGTGAAGTATATATCAAAAATGAGGGCGACAACCCCAGCGGTTGCTTCAAGGACCGGGAAACCATGCTTTGCCTGCTGAATGCCCGCCGAAAGGGCCTCTCGCACGCAGTCATCTACTCTTCGGGCAATGCCGCCGCCTCGGCCGCCTTATTCGCTCAGGAACTGAAACTCCACCTGCTCACCTTCGTAGCCGGCGATACCTATGACGAAAAGATCGAGTTCATCCGCAACCGGGGCGCTGATGTCATCGTCATCGGCGATGAAAATACCAACTTCGAGGAGGGGTACCGGCTGTTTTCTACCCTCAACAACGAAGGCGTCTACACCGACAACGGATACGACAACTGGAGCGTACGAAACCCCTACCGGGTGGAAGGCGACAAGTCCACCGCCCTGGAAACCATCAAGCAGCTCTCGGGCGGCAGCCCTCCCTGGGTGGCGCCCGATTATGTGATCGTCCCCACGGCCAACGGCAGCTGCCTGGCCGGCATGTGGAAGGGCTTTCAGGAACTTTCTGAACTTGGCCTGATCGAAAGCCTGCCCGCCATGGTATCCGTAGGCATTAAAAATGCCAACCCCGTCTACAAAGCGGTCCAACAGGAGAAAACCAGGCGGCCGGCAAAAGGCAATATAGAAAAGCTGGACGAGGCCGACGCCCGTATCGGCAGCATCATCGTGGCCGAAGAAGGGTACGATTCCATACAAGCCGCCAAGGCCGTCCTCCAATCCGGCGGAACGGCCGTGGAGGTACAACGCCCCCAGATCAGAAAGGCCCTGTCCGATTTCCTGGAAAAGGAAAAGGAACTGGCCCTGGAGCATTCCATCCTGCCGGAACCGGCATCCTACACCGCCCTGGCCGCTATCGAAATACTCCAGAAGGACGGCTACCTGAAACCGAAGGACCAGGTAGTGGCCGTCATCACCGGCCACGGCCTCAAAGCCCGGGAGGTAACCGACGAACTGATCGGGGAGAACGCCGCCCTGCAAGAGGTAGCCGATCAGGTCGTCGAACAGAAAAGGGAAGATATGGACCCCAAAGCCAGTACCAAAGGCAGGCGGGTAAAGGTGGAAGCCAGCTACGATGCAGTAGTGGAGGCCTTCCTGCGGCTGGCGGAGGAGGACGTTAAGTAAAGTAACCGGGGGTGTGTACGGTGTACCATTGGGCTTCCATCGTACACCCTACACCGTACACCGTACACCGTACACCCTACACCCTACACCGTACACCGGCCACCCGTCTAACGTTGGACACTATTGATAGCCAAGATGTTGCGGAACGTCCCAAGCCATTCCGATTTCCGATTTCCGACTTTGTCCAACGCTAGACTGGTGGCCTCACCCGTTAATTCGTGCCGCTTTCACTATCCAACCCTGTTTTCCGCCCTTACCTCCCCGTCAAAAACGGATTGTGCATCCGCTCATAC
>JAGFJE010000209.1 GCA_024103175.1 Phaeodactylibacter sp. | reverse complement strand
AGCAGGTTTTCAGTATGATATTGCCCTCATGTCGGCTGCCCGAGAAGACATTTAAAAACCAAAATACCTACTGGATAGCAGTTTGTCCTGCCGGGAAATGCCCGTTGCAGGGGCTGTCAGCTATTGCCTTGCTGCCGGCCGGGTAGCGCACCGGCCGGCGGGTGGCGGAGCTATGCCACAAGAACATTTTTAATAACAATTAAACTACATCAACATGAAACACTTGAAAAACAACAGCGGCAAAAAGGCGCCCGGGGTAACCGGAAGGGCCTTTATCATGCTGCTTCGAGCGGCTCTTTTCGCGCTTATTTTCTGTTTTACCGGTACGCCGCTCTGGCCGCAGTGCAGCCTAAACTGCCGGGGCGCCGACCCCACCCGCCCTCTTTCTGTGGTGATCGATGAGGATTGTGAAGTGCAACTGGATATGAGCCTTCTCCTGGACAGTTCCTCCAACTGCCCGGGGGATAAGCTGATCACCGTGCGCGATACCTTGAGCAATGTCATTGTTTCGGGTAGTAATGCCGTCTCTTTTGACGCCGTGGCCTACCATGGCCAATTGCTCCGGGTAACCATTGAAAACCAGCAGTCCGGGTTATTCTGTAACAGTTTCGTTACGGTGGCAGACACCTTTCCGCCGACTATCCTTTGCCTCCCGGATACCGTCAGTTGCCTGGCGGATACGAGTATAGCCGCATTAGGTTATCCTATCATCCTCGATAACTGTTCGGGAGATATTGCGATGAGCTACGCCGATACCATGGTGGCCTTTCCCTGCCCCGGGCCAGAGGCAGGCCTGATCGAAAGGACATGGACGGCAACGGATATTTATGGCAACACTGCCAAATGTGTACAGCCTATCCTCCTGCAGCGGCAACAGTTGGATAACATATCCTTTCCACCGGATACGGTACTATCCTGTGGCAGCCTTACCGGGCCGGACATTGCCGGGCGGCCAACCCTCAGCGGAGACACCCTTTTCAATGGCAATGCCTGTTTCCTGACGGTGTTCTTTGAAGACGACACCATTCCTTCCTGTTCGGACCATACCTTTGACCTGCTTCGGACCTGGACCATCATTGAAGACTGTTCCGATACGGAGGCCACGGAAATTCAGTTGATCAGCGTAGTGGATACGGTCGCGCCTCTGATCACCTGCCCGCCGCCGTTGACGGCTGCAGCTTCGCCGGGGTCATGCTACGCGCGAGTGACGCTGCCTATGCCCACCCTGTCCGACAATTGTGACAGTGACGCCACTTTTTATGTCAATACCTCCTACGGAGCGGTCGGGCTCGGGCCGCACAGCTTTGTGCCTATAGGGACCCATACGCTGCAGTATACGGCCATTGACGCCTGTCAGAATACCCGGGTGTGCACTACTACTCTGGATGTAGTCGACGAGGAGCCCCCCCATGCTGTTTGTGACGATGCCGCCGTGGTGGCCATTCCTTCCGGTGGATACGGGACTGTCGGCGCCATCACCTTTGATGAAGGTAGTGAGGACAACTGCGCCACTACGCTTTACTTCAAAGCCAGGCGCTTAGCGGCCGGCGAGTGCGATATGTCTAATGGGGATGATTCGGATATGCCCGGATACCAGGAATGGTTTGACGACCAGGTGCGCTTTTGTTGTGAAGATATCGGCGAACAGGCGGAAGTGGTGCTCCGCGTCTATGAAATAGACCCCGGAGCGGGGCCGGTAGACCCGGTGCGGGAAACGCCGAACGGGGATCTCTTCGGCCATTTTACGGAGTGCCGGGCTACTATTATAGTGCAGGATATGCTTCCACCACGGATCACCTGCCCTCGCGACACGGCCGTCGATTGTTCGGCCGAGTACTCGGACCTCTATATCTTTGGAACCCCCTCCGTCACGGATAACTGTGGCGCACAGTTGATCCCGGTCGAGGAGTTCGATCTCAACGACTGTGGCGCGGGAACCATTTCCCGCACTTTCCAGGCGGTAGACCCTTCCGGGAATACGGCTTCCTGTACTCAGGTTATCACCATTACCAAAGAGCCGCTCACCGAAGAGGACATCATCTGGCCGGAGAATTATACGCTGGATGTTTGTGGCGCGGCGGCCGACCCCGATGATCTGCCCGCCGGACATGACCGTCCAAAGGTGGTGGGGCTGGACTGTACCGACATCGCCATTCTTTATGAGGATGACCTGTTCAACATAGCCGCGCCTGCCTGTTATAAGATCCTGCGGCGCTGGACCGTAATCGATTGGTGTGACTTTGACCCGGAGCATCCGGATGAGGGAGGGCGTTTTTCCAAGGTTCAGGTCATTAAGGTCGAAGACAATGACGCGCCGGTGCTCGATTGCCCGGCCAGTATTACGAGGGGTATTTCCAATGACTGCAGCGGAGCCCAGGTAAGCCTTCCGCCGGTGACGGCCCAGGATTGTAACCCCAACATCCTTATTACGAACGACTCTCCGTATGCCGCCTCGGGCGGAGCTAATGCCAGCGGTACATACCCATTGGGCGCCACCGTGGTCACTTTTTCGGCAACCGACCGCTGCGGCAACCTTTCGGAATGTGAGGTGAGTATCAATGTGGTGGACAACCGGCCCCCTTCTCCTATCTGCATCGTAGGCCTGTCGATCAACCTGGCCGATGATGATGGCGATGGCTATGCCGTCCTGCAGGCTCAGGCTTTTGACGGAGGCAGTACCGATAACTGCACCGCCAGCCCCGACCTCAGGCGTACGCTTCGGCTGGCGGGCATGGGCATTCCCGGAACCCCTCCGGCCACCAGCGAGCTGGCTTTTTCCTGTGCCGACCGGGGCAATCAAACGGTAGAATTCTGGGTGACGGACCTCGCCGGCAACAGCAGTTATTGTGTGACGGTGATCTCCGTCCAGGACAACAGCGGGCTATGCCCCCAGCAGGCTTCCGGTATGATCGCGGGGAATGTGCAGACAGAGATGGGAGAGTATGTAGACAATGTAAACATCACGGCCAGCGGCAGCGGCAATAGGGAGAGCCTTACCAGTGACTTCGGCTTCTTCGAGATCCTGGATCTTCCCTACGGCGGCGACTATTCCATAACAGCCCAGCGCAACGACGGCCCGCTGAACGGCGTTTCCACCCTCGACCTGGTATTGATCAGCCAGCACATTCTGGGCATCCGCTTGCTGGACAGCCCCTACAAGCAGATCGCAGCCGACGTCAACCGGTCGGGTTCTGTTTCCACCCTGGATATGATCTCCCTGAGAAAGATCATCCTGGGGATGGAAACGGAGTTTCCGAATGGCAATACTCCCTGGCGCTTTATCGACGCCGGTTATGAATTCCCGAACCCACAGGACCCCTTCGCCGAATTCTTTCCGGAGGCCATCAACATCAACGATTTTGTGCAGAGTGAAATGGAGGCCGACTTCGTGGCGGTCAAAGTGGGGGATGTAGACAACTCCGCTGTACCGAACACGCTTCTTGGTGTTGATGGACGGGCTATGAAGGGAACTTTTACCTTCCGGCTTCCCGAACAACGGGCCCAGGCCGGAGCGCTTCTCAGGGCGCCCTTTACCGCCGCCCAGCTCAACGAGGCCCTGGGGTACCAGTTCAGCCTGAGTTTCGACACCGAACACCTGGAGTTCGTCGGCCTGGAAACCGGCGCCATTCCGGGGCTGAGCGAGGAGAGTTTCAACCTGCAAATGGCCGATGAGGGCCGCATCAGTACGAGCTGGCACCATTCCGGCGAGTTGGAAATGGGAAGCCGGAAAGCGGAAGGCGGAAATCAAAAATCAAACATCAAAAATCAAACGTCAGAGATCTTTACATTGGTGTTCCGCGCCCGGAAGGAAGTGAAGTCCCTGCGCCCGCTGCTCTCCGTTGGTGACGACCCCACCCCGGCGGAAGCCTACGATACGGATGGCGCCCTGCTTCGCATCCGGCTCGAGTACGAAGCGGTTGCGCCCGCTAAAGAGGAAAAGCTGGAGTTGTATCAGAACCGGCCCAACCCCTTCTCGGCAGAGACGACGATCGGGTTCCAGCTTCCCGACAACGGCGCTGCCCGCCTGAGTGTGATCAACCTGTCGGGTAAGCTGATCTACGAGAAGGAAGGCTATTTCAGCCAGGGGTACAACGAAATAAGGATCTCGGCTGCCGAACTGCCGGCAAGCGGCGTACTTTACTACCAGCTGAAAACCGACAACCAGACGCTAACCAGAAAAATGATATTGCTGTAATAGATATCCCATGTCGGAAAGGCCGGAGCGCCTTTCCACCCTTTATCCCACTTCGTTTGTCCGAAAAGCCTCCGCCGCTATGGCGGGGGCTTTTTATATTATTACTCATTTGCTGGATTAGAATGATTTTCATATATTGCCTTTGGAAATGTGCTCCCCCCTCCATTTCTCCCCTTTTTTCATGAGCTTTGAGAGGCTGATCTTTTGATCTGTTTAGCTATTTCTGCCCTTGTTCCTTGGCAGTACGGGCGCCTTGTGGCGGCAGCCCGTAGATTAGCCGGCGTTTATTCTGCCCAGGCAATTAAAATGACATTCTACCCACTGACGACAGAACTGCTCCAGCTTCCCTTCTTCAAGCATGGGCCTGTACGCCATTGTCCTGAACTAAAGACCTTTAAGTAAACCTATAAACTTATGAAATCACAAGGCCATCTCTTCAACCGTCTTATGCTCAGCATTGCTTTATTTTTCCTGTATTCGGCTATTGCCCTGGCCTCGTCCGGCGAAGGGGCGGCGGGTTCGTGGGACTACATTCCCCCTACCGCCGTTTGTGACGACCGGGTCAATGTATCCCTGAACTCTGCGGGGATTGCCACCGTTTACGCTCAAACCTTCGATGAGGGCAGTTATGACAACTACTGCCTGGCCGGGGTGAAAGTGCGGCGCACGGGCCAGCCCAACCAGCCCTTTGCCAATGCCATCACCTTCAACTGCAGCGATATCGGGCCGTTGATCTCGGTAGAGCTGCAGGCCAGGGATTGCGCGGGCAATACCAACTCCTGCTGGTCGGAAGTGAGGGTGGAGGACAAGATCGCCCCGTATATCCAATGCCCTTACAATAAAACCATTCCCTGCGGCCAGTTGAATAACTGGGGCGCCATGGGGCAGGCCACGGCTACCGATAACTGCGGCCTGGCCAACATCACCTTTACCGATACCGACAATACCGGTTCCTGTGGGGCCGGCTATATCTTCAGGGCCTGGAAAGCGACGGATATCTATGGCAACATGTCTTCCTGCACCCAGACGATACACATCATTGACACCACTCCCGTGGTCGTCCTCTTCCCGCCCGATACGACCTTTCACGACTGCATCACCGCCGACGACCTGGACCCGGAAGACCTGCCGGCGCCCTACAACGAGCCGCGGGTGCTGTACGACGACTGTGAGATCATGGCCTTTAATTACCAGGACTGGGTATTTACCGCCGCCAGTAATTCCTGCCTGAAGATCCTCCGCCGTTGGAAGGTGATCGACTGGTGCACCTATCAATACGGTGGAAATGAAGGGATCTGGGAAGATACGCAGATCCTGAAGATCCAGGACAATACCCCGCCGGCGATCACCTGCCCGGATGACATCGTCAAAGCGGTAGGTGGAAACTGTACGGCAACCGTCAATATGCCGCCTCTGGCTGCCATCGATGATTGCCTGGCCGATATTGACGTCCGCATCATGGGCGGCCTGGGGCAAGGGACAACCTTTACCAATGTGCCCCCCGGAGTGTATGAGATGACGTATATCGCCAAAGACGGGTGCCTCAACACCAGCAGTTGTACCATAACGGTATCGGTTGTGGACGCCACGCCGCCGGGCGTGGTTTGCCTCCACGGGGTTTCCTTTCCCCTGATGGCCAACGGAGAGGGTATGTTATGGGCTTCCGACCTGGAGTGGGGCAGCAACAGCGCCGACAACTGTACGCCCTATGAGAACCTGGAATTCCGCCTGGGCCGCGAGCCGGCGCCGGGCCAGACAACCCCGCCGGATGAGGATTTCCTCACTTTTACCTGTGCGGACACCGGAACCAATGTCGTTGCCCTTTGGGTAGGGGACGAGGCCGGCAACTGGGATTACTGCCTGACCACGGCCATTGTGCAGGACAATCAGAACGCCTGTGGCCCCGGCCCCATGCTCACCCAGGCCCGGATCGCCGGCCTGGTCACAGATGAACAGGGCGATGAGGTGCCCGGCGTAATGGTCTATATCGATTCTACGGCAAGCGGCGCCTATATGGCGGCAACCGACAGCCTGGGCCGGTATGCCTTCGACAATATGCCTACCGGAGCGGCATATGCCCTCCGGCCGGAAAAAGAAGGGCAGTCGCGGGACGGCCTTTCCAACATAGACCTCATCCTGTTGGCCATGCACGTTATGGGATACGATACGCTCGAAACGCCTTATCAGTATATTGCCGCCGACCTCGACCGCTCCGGCACGGTAGATATGGATGACTTCAACCGGCTGAATCGGGTGCTACTGGGGCTGGACACCGAATTCCCCGATAGCATTAACTGGCGCTTTGTGCCCAAAGCATTTATTTTCCCGGCTGAGAACCCTCTGGATACGGTTTTTCCGGAGGAACTGGTGATCGGCTCGCTCAGCCAAAACCGGGATGACGCTGATTTTATCGCCATCAAACTGGGAGACCTCGACGCCAGCCTGATAGCCCCGGCTGATTCCATCCTGGGCCGGTCAGCCTTTTCTCCCTTCGTGATGCAGGCACAGGACCAATATCTGCATGCGGGAGAATCCGTGGAGGTTTGCCTGGAGGCTCAAACTGCGGACGCAGCCGTGGGGCTGTTCCTCAACCTCGAACACGCAGGCCTGGCCCTGGAGGAAGCATACTTCGATGAGTTGAAGGGGGCAGTCGCCTACCGGGGCGGCGCCGGGCGCTCAGCCGTCAGTTGGGCTGCCGGAAAAACCTTCGGCTTTAAGCCGGGGCAGGCCATGATAACCCTCCGTTTTAAAGCCGAAAGGGCAGGGCTGCTCAGCGAAGTGTTATCCCTGGGTAAGGGAACACAAGCCTTCCGGACGGCCGCCGGGATTGAGGCAGGGCCGGCCGAGCTGAGGTTCGTTCCCGTCGAAGATGGGCTTCGCCTGGCCAGCGCTTTCCCCAACCCATTCCGGGAGAAGGCCTTCCTGCGCATAGCGGTTCCCCGGCCAGGCCGGGTGAGCCTTTCCGCCTGGGATAGCCGGGGCGCTCTCGTCTACCAAACGGAGTGGACGCTCGATGCCGGCCGGCATGACCTGGCCATTGACGCCGCCAGCCTGGGAGAACCGGGCGCTTACTTCTTCCGGTTGCAGTCAGCCTCCGGTGAAGCCTCCGGGCGGCTGGTCCTGGCGCCTGGAAGGTAGCGGGAGTATGGTTTGATGGTTGAGGGCGCTCCGAAAGGCCATCCGGGACAGGCGTGTCGGAATTATGGAACAATGGAGTGATGTATGGCGCCTTGCTTGCCAGGAAGATATGCATATGGCTTTTGCATTGCTCCATTGGACTTTCCGGCCTACTGCCGGTGCAGACGGAGCGCCCTCATCGTTGCATGGTTTCATTGGCAGCCAACAGAGGTTGGGCAGGTTTTCCGGCAGGCGCCGGTAGCTTTGCCCAACCTCTTGTATTGTACCGGGACAAGCAAGAAAACATGTTAAAAAAATATATTGATGGTTTTTTGTATGTAACATCTTAAAGTTTTAACTTTGGAATATCCAAAATGAAAGGCTGCACACAGCGCCGGAAGGCAGTATGAAAAGCCTTTGGCCAAAGCCCTCCACCATTGAGCGAAAAGGCTCAGGCCCTCTGCTGTTTCCCATGAAATATCCATGAAAGAAAAAGCTAATACGGCTCCGGGTTGAATCCCGTGTGGGCTGCTATCCAAGGTATTTCGGCTACTAGCAATTGGTTATAATTTTGCCGGGCAAGAGCCCGGCTGAAGCATTTGGGATGGCCTCTTCCCAGGTTGATGGGAGGAGGTTTTTTTTGTATTTTAAGCGCCATGGCGCGTCACAACGAAGTAGGAAAAGCAGGGGAAGCCCTGGCCCGGCGGTACCTGGAAGAAAAGGGATACCGTATTCTGGAAGCCAACTGGCGCTATCGGCGGGCGGAGGTCGACCTTATTGCCATGGACGGGCCGGTGCTCGTTTTCGTGGAGGTAAAAACCCGGGGTTCCGATGCTTTCGGCAGGCCGGAAGAATTTGTGACGCCCCAAAAGGAACAACTTATCACGGACGCCGCCATGGAATATATGGAATCTATCGGGCACGACTGGGAGTTGCGCTTCGATATCATCTCTGTCCTGTTCCGAAATGAAGATGACTACCAATTGGAACACTTCCGGGATGCTTTCTTTCCGGGGCTGGAGTAGGTGAATGGCTTTATGGGTTCACTGTTACATTGTTCCTATGCACCAAGGAGGCGCCCTGCTCCCCTGCACCCACGGCCTCACCCTCCAATAAGCTCCGCCCAGTAATCGGAAAGCCGTTGCCCTCTTTCGCCGGGGGCCAGCATGCGCAATTTCTCCAGCAGTTCTTCCTCTCTTTCATCCAGGTGCTGATCTCCCTGTTCCTTTTGCCACGTTCTGGCCTCCTCCCAGGCGGGCCTGTTGTCTGCACCCTGTAAAGCGTCATCTTCCCTGATGCAGCTCAGGAGAAAGTTCAGCGCATCACTCCAGGTTTTCAGCCCGGCCAGCCGGGCCATGGTAAAATAGGCTGCCAACTCCTCACTGGCGCCGGCGGTTTGCTGTATCCTGCCGATCTCCCGGATGGCTTCTTCCAGCCGGGCCGCCTGAGTGGTATCGGGGTCAAAAATGAATTGGAGATAATGCATTTTTCCTTTTTCGAAAGGCGGCGTTGAGGAATGGAACGAGTAGAGGGTATCTTTTACTTTATCGATCTCCATCAGGAAGGGCAGGGCGCGCATCAGGGCTTCATCCCTGGGCAGGGCAATGGCGTCCTTCCCCATCTTTTGTTGCATCTTTCTCATTTCTTCCAGTGCATCTTTGGCCGATTGTTCCGCTTTCTGATAGCGCTTCAGTTTCCATTCACACAGCGCCTTTAAGGTATAGGTGCTGGCCAGGACGTTGTCGTTCCGCAGTTGGCCGGTTTTGTTGGCCATGGCCTTTCCCAGTTCGGCATAAGCCAGCGTGTAATAGATCGCCGGAGATACCGATACATCAGATTGCGGGTTGAAGCGGAGCTGGTTTTCCAGCGCCGACCCCCGGTTAAAGTTGTTTTGTGCCCGGTCCAGGTGGATGAGGTGCCTGCAACTCGTCAGTAGGGTGAGGGAGAATGGCAGGAAACAGTAGATAAAGTATTTTTTGATCGGCATGGCTTCAGGTTTGGTGTGTTTAATTTTCCATTTCTTCCAGGACGTCTTCCAGCATTCTGGAAAAATCCTTTTTCCATTCCCCGATAACGGCCCGGATGTGCTCCAGGGCGCGGTCCACATCTTCCTTATTGCCCGGAGTTTCCGTGATCACCAGCAGGTAGTAATCGACGATACTGGTGATGATTTCGGCCTGGGTGAGGCGCCATTGGGTTTCCTCCTCCCCATTTTCGTCGTAGATGACGATGAACAATGACTCCAGGGAATAGCGAAGCATGATCTGCTTATGGGCCCGCTCCCGGGTTTGTATTTTGACGATGAACCGCCGCTGCCGGTAGGCGGCTTCCAGGGCGCTCTCGATCATGTGCCGCAGAACGAGGAACGGCAATTTCCGGGCGGTGGAGACGGCTTCCATGGCCCGGAAAATGGCATCCAGGATCAGGTAGATCACTTCTTCGGCCTGTACCCACTGCGGGTACTCGGCGGCCGCCTCGAAGATGATCTCCAGGATCTCCAGCACCTGTTCATTAGACAGGCGGGGCTTCCATTTTCCGGAGCGGGGCGGCTCGGCTATGGCCTTGAGCACCTCCCGGGTAGCGATCACGAGGAGGTGTTCGGGTTGATCTTCTTCCAGATTGACTACCTGATCGAGATGCCGGGCGGTGTAATGCAGCGTCAGCCGGATCATTTCCGGCAGCATTTCCGGCCGGCCGATCCCCGAATTCTTAAGGGCGGCGGCTACATCCCCGATGATCAGTTGAAGGGCCTTGTCCCGGGTGGCCAGTTCCGGCTGCTGGGCCAGGGCGCCCAGGGCGGACTGTATCAGCTGGCCGGCCAGTTCTTCGTCGAACCCTTCGCTGTAATCGATCCCGTTGTCTTCGAACAGGATCAGGTTGGCCAATATGAGCCCCCGTTTATTCGGATGGCGGGCCATGATGGTGGAAAGCACATAATCGAGCAGGCTGGTAAGGAGCGCAATTCGGGTGGCATCGGTAGTATCTTCTGCCGGGAAGACGAAAGAAAAAACAAGGTTGAGCGCCCGTTGCAGAATGGCTTTCTCTTCCTGGTCATCGGCAAAGGCCACCTTGTCAAGGAGCTTAGGGCTGCCGGCGACGGTTTGCAGGTTGAGTTTTATCAGCAGCTCCAGGGTATCCGGGGCCAGGCGTTCGCGTTTCGGCGCCCGGGCCAGAGCGCTAAAGGTAGCGTCCAGCACTTCTGCCAGCAGAGCGTCCTGGTTCACCTTTTCGGTAATCCAGAACGGATGGTTGACGGTTTCGTCGAGCAGTTCCTCGATCAGGGCATAGGCTTGTATGGCGCTTACTTCCGGGCGCCAGTTGCCCTGGCTGTCTTTGTTGGACAGGGCGGACAGGATGTGTTCCAGGGCAGTGGTTAGCAGGTGGCGCGGCTCATCCTGGCCGGCATCGATGATGAGGTGGGCGTTCTGCGCCGTCTTTTCCAGAAGGAGCTGAACCAGGAAGGGCGCCAGGCCCGGTTGTTTGAGCTGAGCGCTTCTGACGGCGTCCGCAACTCCCGCCAGGATGTGCTTCAGCCCTTCGTGCCGGGCCACCAGCTCGGGCCGGTTGGCCAGCGCTCCCAGGGCGGCGTCCACCAGTTCATCGGCCAGTTCCCGGTCGAAGCCATCCGAAAAGTCGATGCCGCTGTCGAAGAGTATGAGGTCGATGAGCACCAGGCCCCGGCGGCCCGGGTATTGGCGGAGGATAACTTCCAGGATGTACTCTGTCATTTCCGCCAGCAACTCCATCCGGTTGATGTGGGGAGGAGCATCCTGCGGGAAAACGCAACTGAACACCATTGCCAGCGCCTTTTCCAGTATCACGGCTTCTTCTTCATCGGCGCCCCACTTCAGCCCTTCCAGTACTTTCCGGCTGGTGAGGGCGGCCTGCATGTTGAGGCGTATGAGCCAGCGGATGACTTCCGCGGTCAGCCGTTCTTCCTTCGGGATGCGGCTGAGGCTGCGGAAGGAGATGTCGAGGACTTCTGCCAGGACAGAGTCCTGGTGGACTTTATCGGTGATCCAGGAGGGGTTCTGGACGACCTCGTCCAGCAGGTCGTAGGTGAGTTCCAGCAGGTGGGCCCTGGTCAGGGCGGGCCTCCAGGGCGCATCGCCGTGCTTTTGAGACAGGATGTCGAGCAACTGGCGGACGGCGGCGACCAGGAGGTGTTCCGGCGGCCGGGCGCCATCCGGGCCGGGCGGGGGGATGCGCCAGAGCAGATCCAGGTTCCCCGCCGATTTTTCGAGCACAATGCGGATGATCTCCGGGATGAGCGCCTGTCGGCCAAGATCCTCCCCCTTTACTGCGAGGGCAACATCACTGATTATTTTTTGCACGCCCTCGTTGCCGCCGATAACATTCGGGTGCTCTGCGACGATTTGCAGGGTAGAACGGGCGATGCCGTCGAAGGTGTCGGGCGTGAGGGCATTTCGCCATTGTATTTCTTCGGAATCGCCGGCAAGGATAGCCTCCAGGAGTGTCAGCCCGGTAGACTGGATGATCCGGGATACGGGGCGGTTGGTATCGAACAGGGTTTCCGGAGCGCTGAATACGAATGAGCCGGCGTTGTTGATCGTGCTGCGAAGCACCAACTGGCCCCAGTAGGCGATCTCCCGCTGCTTTTCCTCACTCTGGTTTTGGGATGCTTCGTAGAGTTTGTTGGCAATCCCTTTGGTGGTTTCCTTGATGAAAAGCTGAAGGTTGCGGTCATCGGCGACTTCGGGGCTCAACTCGGCAAAGGACTCTGCCGCCGCCGCGAAAAGGCGGGGCACGAGCCGGTTGCTGATCGCCAGTTTGATATCCTTGTTTTCGCTGAGATCGATCTCGTCGAAGGCCGTCAGGAAGTGCCGCATGATCCGCCCCTGTACGGATTCCAGGTTGAGGGCGCCCGGCGTCTGCAGGTAGTAATCGATACCGATCTCGACTATGGCGCCGGCCACCAGTTGCAGGACGGTATTGTGCCGGTCGCCATCCTGCCACTGCCGGACGCGGAAGAGGTTGACCATGTCTTCTTCATTCAGCTCCGGCCGTTTTTCCCTGCCGAGGTGGAGCGCGTTGAATGCGTGGTAAAACTCCCGGTATTCCTCTTCTTTGTCTTCAGGGAGGTTGAGGTTGTCATTGGCTTCGGCATGCAACTCGGCCAGCCGTTCCACACTTTCAGCATAATGAGGGTGGTCGTCGAAAAAGTCGAGGACGGTATTGAATTTTATATCTGTGGTGAACTCGGGAAGAGGCAGGGCCAGCCTCTTTGCCCGGATGCTCTGAGCGTAAGCTCTGCGGATGTTGTGGCTCAGCTTTATCGCCGAGTTGATGGTGAAGATGATCGCTTCCGCAGTCAATATTGCAGTACCAGCCATGGGAAAACACCTGTTTTTTGGTTTCAGGTTTAGGTTTCAGATCTGTTCGGGGGGCGTTTTTTTGTCGGGTTAAGGTACGGAAAATTTAAAAAAAAGCGGCTTAATGGTTGACTATACCCCTAGAAATTCTCCGCGCGTCAGGCCAAAGAGCATAACGTCGATGACTTCGCCGCTGGGCTTTTTGAAGTCTGCCCGGAGGTCTCCCTCGCGGCGGAAGCCCAGTTTGCGGGCCAGCCGCTGGCTGGGCGTGTTGTCCATTGCCGTGCGGATGGCGATCTTTTCCATCTCCAACTGATGGAAGGCAAACCGGAGCGCTACCTTGACGGATTCGCCCATCAGCCCCTTGCCGGTGTACTCCTTATCGAGGAAATAGTTGAGTTCGGCCTTGGGCACCCGCCAGTCTATGTTGAACAGGCGGATCATGCCGATGAGCGCGGCGCTCTTATTGTCCCAAACGCCGAAGGCGTATTCCTGCTGAAGCAACCAGCCGGCCAGCTTTTTCCTTACAAAAAATTCGGCGCCCTCTTTATCCCGGATGGCCTCCATGGTTTTGGGGAAGTGGCTTTCCAGCCGGCTTTGGTTGTCCTGGATGAGGTCGTACAGCGCTTCTCCTTCGTGCTCCCGGAACCGCCGGGCCACGGTGCGGGGGGCGACCAGGGCCGTGTCAATGTTGAACAATCGAGCCTGCATATGCTTGGTATTGATTCCTGCTATTATACGTTGATTTCAGGATATGTGGCAGTAAGGATGCACAAAATCCATTACTTTTATTAAATTAATCAACGATTGAAGATACGCCGGGAAACAGGCTGATCAACAAGCTCTTATTCACAAAACCCATTTTCACAGCGTAACAGAAAGGCAATATGGCCAGGTCAAGAACGATCCAGATGAGAACACTTGCCAAAAGCCGCCTGGCCTTAATGCTAAGGCAGGTGGCGGGCATCAGCATTGCCTGGGCATGTATCGGCGCCTTGGATGCCTACTTCATCCATGCTTCGTCCAATAACGACTATCTTCAGCGCACGGCGGCCTACGATTTCTCGCGCTTCTTCTGGGGCAATTCGGTCGCCGGCTTCGTGGGGGGGCTCCTTGCCGGCTCCTTGCTGGTTTTTTACATGCGGGAGCGCTTCCGTTCCTATCCGTTCGGGCTTGCTCTGCTGCTGAACAGCATCATCATCTCTGCCTTCAGCTTTGTCTTCAGTGCGCTGGCCTTTGACGTTTTTCTGAGCCGGTACCTGCACCGTTCGCTCAACGACCCGGTGGTACTGGAAAAAACCGCCTCGTTGATGCAGGGGCCCTATTACCTGAAAACGGTGGTGCTCTGGAGCATCGTCACTTTCCTTACGGTGGTTTCCCTGCAGGTCCATGAAAAATACGGGCCCGGGATACTTCGAAAAATGCTCCTGGGCCGCTATCACCAACCCCGGGAAGAAGAACGCATTTTCATGTTCGTAGACATCAGGTCTTCCACCACCATCGCCGAGCGGCTGGGCCACGTCCGGTTCTTCAACCTCCTGAATGATTTCTTCCGCGATATTACCAACCCCATCCTCTATACCTCGGGCGAGGTGTATCAGTATGTGGGCGACGAGGTCGTCCTGTCCTGGCCAATGGAAAAGGGACTGCAGAAAGCCAACTGTATACGGTGCTTTTTCAGCATGCAGGAGGCCATCAACCGGAAGGCCCACCGCTACCGGGAGCGCTATGGAGTTGTTCCGGAGTTCAAGGCGGGCTTGCATTGCGGGCCGGTCACTACCGGAGAGATCGGCGTCATCAAAAAGGATATCGTTTTCTCGGGAGACGTCATGAACACCACCTCGCGCATACAGTCTATGTGCAACGAATACGGGGTAAAGATCCTCTTTTCGAAATACCTGATGGACAAGCTGAGCCTGCCTCCCAACGGATACCACCCCCGGCGTATGGGTATCATTGAATTGCGGGGCAAACGGCAAAAAGTAGAGCTCTATACACTCAGCCACAGCTCCATCTCCGCTACGCCGCCGCCGACCATCAATTCTATTTCCTAGTGCCTCCGGAACTTCGTTCCGTATATGTTTAGCGGTGCTCCAGGTGACATCTGGAAAGGCCTGGCACTGGAACGAGATGACACCCTTTTTGCCCTCAATCTGTAGAAATAAGCTTAATCGCCAGGAGCAGGGGCAAAAAGGATGTCACCTCGGCGCTAAACACATACTTCGTTCTAGTCGCACTAGCAATTGGATGTCAGTTGTTCATTCCCTCATTTTTACCCATCCGTAGCTTTAGCGAAGGCGGGCCTTCCTTCCTTCCTTCCTTCCTTCCTTCCTTCCTTCCTTCCTTCCCCGTCTTCGCCATAGGCTCTTCCGGGTAAAATTCATTCCTTCACTCCTTCCTTATCCTGCAAGGTGTCAATATAAGCCACCGCCACCAACGGCTGGCGCCAGTTGCCAAAGGGCGACAGGGCCGGGTTCCCGGGATGGCGAAGGTAATGCCGGGTGTGGCTGGCGGGTTTTCCCCTGCCCCGGGCGTGAAACATGGTGTAACCGATAACGCCGCCCTGTTCATCCTTTTCAACATCGACCACCGTGCCGATGTGCATGATGCCTTCTCCGTAGGTGGCGAGCTGCCCAATGGTAGGGTTGGGGTATTTCTTCCCTGGTTGTCCGAAAAACAAAATGGCGCCCGGCCGGATGAGGGGCCCGCTGCCGGCCGGATCCTCCACGATATGCAGTGCGCCCCGGTTGTAATACCACTGGGCAAGGGCGCGGGAAGAGCGCGCTTCGGCCACCTCAGGACAGGTAAAAGCGGGAAAAGCTTCTTTCATCTGCTGAAGCAGCCGGTGGAACATCCCCGAACAATCACTTAGGGGAATGGAGCGGTACATGATGTGCCTTGACTCATAATCGCGGGCCAGCCGCTGAAGGTAGGTGGTGAAAACGGCTTCCCGGGAAGGAAGGGCAGACAACAGGGCATGAAGCGCGGGGCCGTTGGCAGCCACAGCCGGCAGGGCGGAGCGCACATCGGGGGCAGGGTAGGGCAGCTCCGCATTGGCAGCCCAAACGCCGGCTAGGATGCCGAAGGGCGCGGGCAGAAGCACCTTAAAGGCTTCGGCGTTGGCCCGGCTGCTGTCCTGAACGAGGCTTTCCGCCTGTACGGATGAGGAAAGGCACAGCAAAGCCACAGCATATAGAAGTAGTATTCTTCGTTTTGTCATACAGGATCTGGTTGACTCAACCTTGCGGGGGGCGTTCACCCGGCGCCCGCAGGTACCGCTGCCGGTTGCGTATGAAAAGAAGGCTTTCGGCAGCTTTGTTCATGGGAAGAATTATTGTAGGAGCCTTCTTTCTGCCGACAAAATAGAGAATTAACCTCATGTGTAGAACAGGGCAATGCCGATTTTTTTATCACCCTGAAGTTAAGTAGCTGGCAATCAGTGGTTTATTGTGTGGCTATGTTGGCAACCGCCACCCACTGCTGGGTCCAGTTCCCGAAGGAGGGCAACTGGCCTCTCGACAGGCTTCTGCTCACTTTTTTGTGCTTGGTAATTCCCGCCGGCTTACGGGGGTTCCTGCCGTGAAACATGGAATATCCGATGACGTTCCCCGCCTCGTCTTTTTCCACCTCTACGACCGTTCCCATGTGCTCGATCCCTCCCCTGACGGCGATCTTGTCAATGGTAATATTGGTGTATTTCACATCGCTGTTGCCAAAGAACATGACGGAACCGGGGCGGATCAGGCGCCCGCCGGAGGAGGCGTCCTGCACGATGACGAGGTTGCTGTTGTCGAAGTACCAGCGCGCCAGGTCCCGGGTGTCGCGGGCTTCGTCGGGCTCCGGATAGCGGTAATCCGGGCAGAAATCACGGACGGCCATGGCCAGGCGGTGGAACATGCCGGAGCAGTCGCTCAGCGGAATGGAGTTGTAGGCGATCTTCTGCTTTTCGAAGTTTTTGGCGGCGGCCAGAATGAGGTCATCAAAACTGGCGCCGGGGTCTGAGCAGCTCATGGGATGGATGTCCGGGAGGGCCGTCAGGCCGGTAGGAGGCAGCGGCCTTAGGGGTTCACTGTTGGTTGGCCCCTCTTCCTGTGGATCGGCCGGGGCTTCTTCTGGGGTAGTTGTCGGTCCCGGGGGGCTGGCGGGAGCAGGTGGTTCCGGGGCCTCTTCGCCTTCCTCGGCCTGGCTGGTGGCGACGCCGTCGGCCGGTGAGGGCTCACCGCTGTTTTCGCCGGGAAGGGCGGCTGTTGCCGGCGCCTCTTCCGCCGGTACTGCGACGGTATTGGGGCCCAGCTGTTCATCCGTCACCTCTGCAGTTTCATTTGCCGGTTGTCCGCCTTCTGAGGGCGCCGGGGGGGCTTCCGTTTCTTGCGCTCCCTCTTCCTCGGCAGGCTGGGCCGGGGCGGGAGGGGGGGCGGTGTTGCCTTCCTTCACCTGGCGGCTGGGAGCCGGGGAAGGGCGGGCGGGCGTATTCACCCTTGCAGGCGCCGGTTTCGAAGGCCCATTGTCCGGAGGAGTTTCTTTGGAAGGGGTAGGTTCGGCAACTTCAGTTTCCGTAACGTTTTCCGGTTTGGAAGGTTGTGGTTTTTCTTCGGCTTCCCCGGCATTTTTCAGGGTTGTTTCGATTTTGGCCTTGCCGGCCTTTGACTCCGGCGCCGTCCGGTTGCAAGTGCTGAACAGAAAAGCAAAAGCCAGGATGGATAAACCGGGAATAAGGGAATACCTGAGGGCGTAGGTGTGCATGGCCTAGGATTTTAAGGTTAAGGAAACACGCTGCAGATTTCATTTGGAAAAGGCAGAAAGGTTACCTGCCATTCCGTTTTTTCCACTCCCATTGGAAGGTCCTGAGGAATGGAAAAAACTAAATGAAGATAAGAAGAAATAGAAATGCTTTACCCTTATTCCCGGATTTTTCCTGGCGGGCTGAAAATACTTGGCGGCAATTTTAGGCTGTCATCACGAAATCAACGCCAGGAATAAATACGGGGGTCATATGCCTTCTATTCCCAGTTCTTTGCGCAGGGCCATATCTTCTTTCTGGTTCTTCTTCCAGTAGGCAGACTTGATGGTATGGGTGCGCCGGGCAACGGATTTGCGTACTTTCCCGTCTATGAGGGAAGGGTAGGCATCCGTCCAGCCTTCGAGGATGTAGGGGGCTTCGGGTTGAAAGACGATCTCCACCGTTCGGTTCAGGCCGGGATATTTGAGGGTATAAACGCGCAGGCCTTCCCCTTCTATGTCTGTTCCGGTATAGGCGGAGAGGCTGGCCTCTGCTTGGAGCGGTTCGAAAGACAGGTGCAGCAGGCGGTTGACGGCGGTGGCCGGCAGGATCCTGAGTTGGCCGGTTGGAAGGCCGTCGGGGTTCATCCGGATGCGGTTGAACAGTTCGTCTTCCAGGACGGCGTATTCCACCTCTGTAAACTGGTCGGCTTCATTTTCGAAGTAAGAGTGCAGGGTATTCTGGTATTTCCCATCCCGGAAATTGAGCTGCTGATAGGTATGCCCACACCATTCCTGAGTAGTGGTGGTTACCTTGAGCGTCTGGGGGAATTCCTGTACGTTGACGGGGGTGAATACCGACGTCATGATATTATAGGTATACAAACCGGTGGGAAAGGTTCGGGCCATGTTCATTTTGAGGATGGGCGTGCTGTTGGGGTTGGTGTAGTTTTCATTCTTCACCTGCTTGTCGGCCAGAAAGTCTTCAGTGACGAACACCAGTACGGCTTCTCCCGGGTGGATATCGGAATAGCGGTTCTGCTGGAGTTCGTACCGGCTGATTTCGGCTTCTCCCTGATACCAGTATTTTCCCAGTTCAGGCTGGCTCGTCCTGAAAGCCATGGCTTCCGGCCGGGGCGCTTCACTGGTATCTGCCGTTTCATTTTCATTCCGGCTCTGGCAGGCCGTCAGGCTGATCGCGAGCGTTAACAATAATATGTTTTTCATAGGAATTGTTGCTTTTGGATTCATTTGTTGCTGCAAAAGCCAGAAGCGCTGGCTCTCTCTCATAGAACAGATAATCGGGCAATGTGTTGGAGTGGGAACTACCACCGTTTTGCAAGGCCGATGATCAGGAAGAGGTTGTCGATCCCTCCGTTCGGGGCTTTCAGGCCGGCATTGGAGATGTGGCGGAAACGCCACCGCGCCTGAATTTCGGCATCTACGCTGGGGATGTATTGGGAAAGGCCCAGCTCGAAATTATCCGAAAAGATGAACCCATTGGCCTGCCGCCGGGTCTCGATCGTGATGTAGTGGGGGCCGGAAGCGATAGCTGCATTTACCCGTAGATTCCGGTTCAGGAAGAAGTGGTAGCGAAAACCGAAGTTGGCGCCGATCTCATACTCGGCTTTAAAGCCAAAGGGAGAAGACGCCTGGGTGAACTGCCCCTCCGCATAAATTGCCAGGCGCCCTTTACCCCACAGCCTGGCCGAGGGCAGTATCGTCAGCGGCCTGTAGGGGTAGCCCTCCGGCAGTTGTTCCGCGATCACGCTGTACCCCAGCCCGGCGGAAGCATAATTTTTAAATGATATTTGAGCAATTCCGGACAAAACAACGGACAGGAGTAATGCCAGGGTGGTTAAGGTGCGTATCATGGCCATTTTGTTTAAGGGTGATGGTGATACCTGTTGGAACATTAAATCGGAGCTATGGTTGAATTGGCCCTGATAGCGAGATGCCGATAGTGCTCCTGAATGTAGAGTTTAGTAGTTTGGTTGCCTTCCGGTAAGTGCTCTGCGCCGACAGGTATAGATTTTTCAAAAACATTAAACAAATATTATGGTATCCTGTTACCCTTCCGAAGCTTTCCTACTGATAGCTACAACTCGGCAAAATGTCTGTCCAAAGGTGGTTTGGTTTCCCGGAGGGAAATGCTGATAACCACCTTTGGTTTTATTTCGGCAATTGGATAGGGTCATTACTTTTGGTATGAGGATGGATAAAGAGAAATTTTTAAAGAGTGGATTACTGGAGCAATATGTTCTGGGGCTTACCGATGAAAAGGAATCGGAGGAGGTGGAGCGTTATGCCGAAGCATTTCCGGAAATACAGGCAGAGATCAAAGCCCTGCGTAAGGCAGTGGATGATTATGCCCGGCAATATGCGGTAATGCCTCCGGAGGAACTGAAAGCCCGCGTGAATAAAGAAGACACTGAAAAGATGGCGGCGGATCGCCGTGAACCTGAAAAAGCAGATAAACGAACTGCTTCGGAGGAGGGCTCCCGCTGGGCTACCTGGCTGGCCCGGGGCACTATGGCCCTGCTGATCGTTCTTTCGTTATCTTTCTATCAGGGTAAGGTGGCTGCCGGCCGCAAATACCAGGAGCTTTCCAGGGAATACCGGGCCTTCCAGCATGATTGCAGCCGCCAGCAGGCACAGCTGGAGGAACTCCTCGACATATATGCCTTTCTGAATCACGAACAGACCATCCCCGTTCGCCTGGAAAGCACCGGCCTGGCCGCGGGAGCGGAAGCTATCGCCTACCTCAATACCATTCAAAAGAAGGTTTTCATCAATCCTACCAACTTGCCTGCGCCACCGAATGGAAAAACTTACCAGATGTGGGCGGATGTCGAAGGTAAAATGATCAATATGGGCCTTGTCGACGGGCACAGCAAAAAACTGCAGCCCGTAGCTTACATAGAAGGAGCGGAAAGCTTTAACATTACGCTGGAACCGGATGGCGGAAGTGAAGCGCCTACGGTGACATTGCTTTACGTCAATTCGGAAGTATAACGCCTCTGTGCCCGCCCGTTTTTAGGCATGATCAAATTTCCTTCGAGAATGTTAAGGTTTTCATAAAATTTTGTGGCGATAATTAGGATACTAAAGAAAAATTTGGCATTTTAGCCCTGCCCTCATGAACATTCCTATTAGAGAGAAAACCAATTACATTTCTAACTAAACATTCATGAGATTATGCTGATTGTTTACATCGCCACAGGTGCTTTCATTGTCGGCGGAGGGCTAGTACTCCTTTCCAACATGGTTTCAACCCGCAGCCGCAGCCGTTATTATTAATTCTTACAGACGTACCATGAGGAAATGCTCCTTCCTCCGAAGTAAAGGGAGCAAACCTATACCGGCAGGGGCAGATCCTGAACCCTTGCTCTCCGCGCCGGAGACGGCGCATCCACACTGCAAAACTCTGGTATTCAGGGTGATGCGAAAAGCTCCTAAAAACCTCTTCAATAGTTTACTTATCTCATTCCCCGTGAACAATCAAAGTCGGCCGAAATCCAACTGCCGCAGGGCCTTTTGCACCTGAGCGCAATGCTTTGGGCTGCGGCCTGACGATAGTTACCTGAAACACTTTACAAGTCTGGAAATTCTGGCATTAAGCATTTGCTTGTGCATGCCCCTGCTGTGTGTTCAACAATAGTTTTACGTCAGCATCGGGCGGAAAACAAGCGAAAAACCAACGTTTTGCCAACGGTAAGCGGAACAGAGCGTATCGCCCTGTCCGAGAGATGGAAGGCGCTCTTCTTCGGGGGGGCGCCTTTTTTATGGAATGAGGGAATTTTACCCGGAAGAGCTGAAGCGAAGACGGGGAAGGAATGAATGGGCGGCGGGCCGTCAGCCGTTATTCATTCCTTCAATAAATCATTCCTTCGTTCCATTCATCGTTAATCCAGCTTCAGCACTTCGAGGAAAGCCTTCTGCGGTACTTCCACATTGCCGAACTGCCGCATGCGGCGTTTCCCTTTCTTCTGTTTTTCCAGCAGTTTGCGCTTCCGCGTGATGTCTCCGCCGTAGCACTTTGCGGTCACATCCTTACGCATAGCCGAGATGGTCTCGCGGGCGATGACCTTGGCGCCGACGGCGGCCTGAATGGCGATGACGAACTGCTGGCGGGGCAGAAGTTCCTTCAGTTTCTTACAGATCTTGCGGCCGAAGGCCTCGGCCTTTTCGCGGTGCACCAGGGCCGACAGGGCGTCTACGGGTTCGCCGTTGAGGCGAATATCCAGTTTTACCAGGTCGGACTTGCGGTAGTCCAGCGGCTGGTAGTCAAAAGAGGCGTAGCCGCGGGAGATAGACTTGAGGCGGTCGTAGAAATCGAAGACGATCTCGGCCAGAGGCAGTTCGAAGGCCAGCTCCACGCGGTCCTGCGTCAGATAGTATTGTTTTTTCAGTATCCCCCGCTTTTCCAGGCACAGGTTCATGATCGCGCCGATAAATTCCGGTTTGGTGATGATCTGGGCGGAGATGTAGGGTTCTTCGACGTACTGCAGTTGCGTTTGCTCGGGCAGCTCGGAGGGCGTGCGCACGGTCAGCTCTTCGCCCCGGGTGGTCATCGCCGTGTAGGATACGTTGGGCACCGTGGTGATGACGTCCTGGTCGAACTCCCGGAAGAGGCGCTCCTGTACGATCTCGAGGTGCAGCATGCCGAGGAAGCCACAGCGGAAGCCGAAGCCCAGGGCTGCCGATGTTTCCGGTTCGAAGATGAGGGAGGCGTCGTTGAGCTGCAGTTTTTCCAGGCTGTCCCGCAGGTCTTCGTAGTCGTCGTTGTCGATGGGGAAGATGCCGGCGAATACCATGGGTTTCACATCCTCGAAGCCTTTGATGGCGTTGGCGCAGGGGCGCTCTACGTGGGTGACGGTATCCCCCACCTTGATCTCCTTGGACTCTTTGATGCCGGTGATGATGTAGCCCACGTTGCCGGCGGAGAGGGATTCCTTCGGGTCCTGTACCAGGCGCAGGACGCCGATCTCATCGGCCTCGTATTCCTTGCCGGTATTGACGAAGCGCACCAGGTCTCCTTTCCGGATGGTTCCGTTCATGATGCGCAGATAGGCGACTGCGCCCCGGTAGGGGTTGAACACCGAGTCGAAGATGAGGGCCTGCAGGGGGGCTTCCGGGTCTCCTTTGGGAGCGGGGATGCGTTCTACAATGGCCGTCATAATATCGGGTACGCCCTGGCCGGTCTTGCCGCTGGCCAGGATGATGTCTTCCAGCTCACACCCGATCAGGTCGAGGATCTGTTCGGAAACCTCGTCGATCATGGCGTTGGGCATGTCGATCTTGTTCAGGATGGGGATGATCTCCAGGTCGTGGTCAATGGCCAGGTACAGGTTGGAAATGGTTTGCGCCTGTATGCCCTGGGTGGCGTCGACCAGCAGCAGGGCCCCTTCGCAGGCAGCGATCGAGCGCGATACTTCGTAAGAGAAGTCGACGTGGCCCGGGGTGTCGATCAGGTTGAATGTATAGGCCTGCCCATCCTCGTGGTCGTAGTACATCTGAATGGCGTGGCTCTTTATGGTGATGCCGCGCTCGCGCTCCAGGTCCATGCTGTCGAGGGCCTGTTCCTTCATATCCCGCTCCGAGATCGTCTTGGTGAACTCCAGAAGACGGTCGGAAAGGGTGCTCTTCCCGTGGTCAATATGAGCGATTACACAAAAGTTTCTGATATTCTTCATAGACTGCAAATATACGTCATTTTCGCTGATGTGTACTCCGGTGAAGTGGCCCCGCCCGTCGAAAATGGCAGGCTTTTTACATCCCGGGCACACTCCCTGTATTTTTTCCTTCCGATAGTTTAGGAATACTAACAACCAAAGCCTCAAAAAGTGAAGGAAACATCTCGCTTTTTTACTGGCGCCGATCTTTGCACCAACGCATCATTTCCTTTAAATTCCCGTATATTTGATAAGGCTGTGAAAAAAGTCGAAGCAAGCATATGGTCAGTGAACCACAACTACAGGATTGGAAAGCGGAATGGCGCAAATTGCTGACGGACAGTATTGCCAGGGTGCTGGAAGCCATGGAGCAGCAATTGCCCGCCTTTTCTCCCAAATATAAATTGCTGGTTAACCTGCGCGCCCGCCTCAACGAGGCCAACCGGGGCCGCATCGCCGGCACCCTGTCCAACGAACAATTGCAACTGGAGTACAACCGCATCCGCATGAGCCTGCTGGAAACCATCGACGGCCTGTCCGTCCAGGACTTTCAGCAGCCCTTGGCGCAAAGCCCGGAAGCGCGCAAAAAGGGATACCTGCTGCACAAGATCCCTCCCCAGATGCAGGTCGGCAAAGAGGAGGAGTGCATCATCCGCCTGGCCTACGA
>JAGFJE010000167.1 GCA_024103175.1 Phaeodactylibacter sp. | reverse complement strand
GTTTAACTCTCCTGTATACTCTTCCATCTGGCAAAATTCTGAGTGGCCAACCCGAAAAGGCCCAGGCAGGCGATGAGCAAGGCGAGGCCGGCCACATAGCCAAAAAGAGCGGCGATATCCCCGAAACTCTGATAAAAACTTTCGAAAACCGCCTCCTGGTGAAAATAATTGAAAGGCGCCTCCGGGTAAAGGCGCCGCCAGGCATTCCTCATCAGGTCTTCGGCAACACCGCCCATTCCGCTCTCGTACCGGATGGCCATATAGGCGAATGCATTATCCTCCGCCCGGCGAAAAACCACCGGATGCATGGCGCCCGAGCCCATTATCTTGAAGTCTTCTGCAACCCCCACGATCCGGAAGGGCTTCACGTCCGACCAGGCCTCCCGCCTTGCCGCCGGGGTTCCCAGTTGGTGCTCCTTCACGAATGTTTCGTTGACGACAACGGCCGAGGCGTCCTCGCTGGGAAGAAGCGGGTCAAAAAACCGCCCCTCTTTGAGCCGAAGCCCCAGCGCCTCAAAATAACCCGCCCCCACATCGTAACGCACCATATCATGTTCTTCGCCGCCGATCAAAAGGGTTTCAATCGACTGGGACTCCCCGATATGGTTCGCCGAACCGGCAACGGCAAGTACCCGCGGACTGCGCTCCGCCTCGTTTTTCAGGAACGGGTACTGCCCGGCGTTGTCGAGGCGCAACATCAGGGCCTGGCCGGGTTGATACCCCCACGGCATAGATGCCCAATGCTTGCCGGCGGCGAGGAGCAACATAGTAATGATGACTGTGCTGAAGGCCAGCACGTATTGCGTGCCTAAAAGGGCCTGGGCCAGCCCTTTTTTACTTCCCAGCTTTTGCCTGCCGGAGAAAATGGACACCGGCTGAAAGGAACTGATGTACAAGGAGGGATAAGCGCCCGATGCAATTCCGGTGAAAACCAAAAGCCCGAACAGGAAAGCCCATAGCCGGGGGTTGCCAACGGGAGAAATGGAGACCTGCATCACCATGACGGAATTCAGCAAGGGGGCAAAAACGCCCTGCGCCAGGGCCAGGCCCAGCAACAGCGACAGAAAACAGATCAGCAGGTTCTCGGCCATGAACTGCCCCGCCAGTTGCAGGCGCCGGCCGCCGATCGCCTTCCTCACCCCTATTTCCTTGAGCCGCCTCCCCACAAACCCCAACGAAATATTGATGTAATTGAAACAGGAAAGCGCCATCATCAGCAACGCCATCAGGGAGAACATCAGGGCGACCGCCGGGTGGGCCGCCTCGGCCGGGCGGTTGATTACTTTATAAGCGCCAGGATTGGGGTGGCGAAGGTTGTCAAAAGGGCATCCGTCTAGGGTTGGACAAAAAGCTTCGGGTGCGTGTACGATGTACGGGGCCAATGGCAGCCCACGGGCGTGTACGATGTACGAGCTTGTCCAACGTTAGACGGGTAGCCTGTCAAGGCCACCCGTCTAACGTTGGACACTATTGATAGCCAAGATGTTGCGGAACGTCCCAAGCCATTCCGACTTCCGATTTACTCCGTCAGTCGCTTCGCTCGTGTCCGATTTCCGACTTTGTCCAG
>JAGFJE010000164.1 GCA_024103175.1 Phaeodactylibacter sp. | reverse complement strand
TGCTGCTCGGCGCCGACCTCACACTGACGAAGAATACCGTCCCTTACAACCAATCGCAGGGTAAAGTACTGGAGTTCTTTAAAGTGAACGCCCCGCTGCATCTCGATTTCCGGGCATCCGGGAACTGGTTCATAGAAACGGGTGTTTACATAGGTGCAGTCACCAGAAGCCGGAACGTATATATTACGGAATTCGTTCAGGTGAAATACTTTGAAAATTTGGAACTGCGTTTTGACGCCGGCTGGATGGCCGGGCTGAGCCTGGTGCTCAAAAAATGGGGAAAATTGCACCTCAGATACAATCACGGGCTGTTTCCCACCGTTCCTATAAATGGAGACCGCATTGAAAAAGACCGGATGGCAATTACCGGTATTACGGTCAGTTTTTGAAAGTTTCGATCTAAACTTGCTGTTACTACCCAATCCGGCAAAAGACACAAAAAACAGGCCGGCGAGCGAAGCGCAGTGTTTTCGCTTTCGGCCTTCTTCAAAGAAGTAATTTGTACACGTTAATTAATTTTAGCGGCGTAACTTATTATCATGGGATTCTAATTGTATTTATGGGAAGTGCCTTCATGGAGTGAAGGCATTTTCTTTTTTCCACCATTCCTGCAAGTTTTCCACATTCCTGGAATTATTAAAGAATATTGATTACATTTGTTTTTTGTTTAAACAAATTGTTGCCATGCCCTTTACCTCAATTGAGATCTGTGCCGGGGCCGGCGGCCAGGCTGTTGGCCTGGAACAAGCCGGTTTCGAACATTTAGCCCTCGTCGAAATTGATGGCGACGCCTGTAATACCCTCCGCCACAACCGTCCGGAATGGGATGTCAGGGAGATGGATGTCAAGAAATTCTCTGCGGAAGAATTTCAGGGGTTGAGTTTATTCGCTGGTGGGGTTCCCTGCCCGCCGTTTTCCATTGCAGGTAAGCAGTTGGGAAACAATGACGAACGCGACCTTTTTCCCGAAGCGCTCCGGTTGATCCAAGAGTGCCGGCCACAGGCGGTTTTACTCGAGAATGTGAGAGGATTCCTCTCTAAAAAGTTTGAAGGGTATCGGCGGGTTCTGATGAAAAAGCTGAAAAACCTGGGGTATACCGGTGAATGGAAACTGCTAACGTCCTCTGATTATGGTGTCCCGCAACTTCGGCCAAGGGCCATATATGTCGGTTTTCGCGATGATTATTTCAACTACTTCAAGTGGCCGGAAAGGAATAGCTCGCCTCCTACGGTTGGAGAGGTGCTCTTCGAAGAGATGGCCTCCCGCGGCTGGAAACAGGCGGAAAGCTGGAAAGAACAGGCGAACGACATTGCCCCTACGCTAGTTGGAGGTTCGAAAAAACACGGCGGCGCCGACCTGGGGCCTTCCCGGGCGAGAAACGGCTGGAAAAAGCTGGGGGTGGATGGCAGGAGCCTGGTGGAGGAGCCGCCGGGGCCGAATTTTAAGGGAATGCCAAAATTGACTGTGAAGATGGCGTCCATAGTGCAGGGCTTTCCTGAAGAATGGGAATTCACCGGCCGGAAAACCGCTGCCTACCGGCAGGTCGGTAATGCTTTTCCTCCCCCAGTGGCCAGGGCTGTTGGCGAAAAGATCATCTCTGCGCTAAACAAAGAAGAAAAGGTATGGCGAAGCGGAAAGGCTCTAGAGCTAAACTTCGGGAATGCTTTATAGCAAATGTCGGCAAAGTTCTGGGCTCCGACGAACTCCGGGAAGTTGCCGGCGTAAGCGAGTGGGCTCGCAGGGTCAGAGAACTGCGCAACGAAGAGGGCATGAATATTCAAACCCATAATGACAGGAGCGATTTGAAACCAGGACAGTATATACTTGTGGATCTTGACCCCCTGCCTGCTTTCGAAAGAGGCATATCAAAAGAAACAAGAGCTTATGTACTCGACCGAAATGGATTCACCTGCCAAATGTGCGGCGCCGTAGCGGGCGAACTCCATCCCTATGATACAGGGCGAAAAACCAGATTGCACATCGGCCACATAATAGACAAATCAGAAGGCGGTACAGATGAACCTTCTAACCTGCGGGCGATTTGTTCAGTATGTAATGAGGGCGCCTCCAATCTTACCCTTCCCCGCCCGAGCAACCTAAAGTTATTAGCCCAGGTTCGCAGAGCAACCGGCTCTGCCCAGCTTGAAGTGCTCAACTGGCTGGTCGCCAAATTCCCGGAACAGGCAAAGGCTTTGATAGATAAAAGCCGGAGGGACAGGCCCTGAAGCCGGATCTGGCAACCTTCCTCCCCATTACTCACGACATATTAACCGTCACCCGCAACGCTCTCAGCCCTTCCACCCCCTGAAGTTCGCCCAGGTCCAGTTCTTCGATATCCGGGTGGATGGCCTTTCGGCTAGCCAGGAAACGGAGGTATTCCAGGTATTCCGTGCGGCTTTTCTCACTGGCGTAAACGATCGCCAGCTTGCCGGGCATGCGCAGCCGCTCTCCGGTGCCGTCAACCAGGGCCTTGTCCACCCGCTTCTTGATGATCTCATAGCGGATGTTGTAGGCTCCGTCTACATCGAACCGCTTTTCGTCCATGCGGAAGCGAATATCCAGCGGATTGCCGTAAACGAAGATCATCTGTGCCGTTTCCAGGGGGAGGGGCAACTGTTCTTTCAGTTCCATGGAGCGGCGGGTGATGTTGCACATTACCAAGAGCTGCCACAGCCGCAGGTTGCTGAGCAGTTGCTGGCTGAACCGGCCCTTTTGCAGCAGGGACTGCCCGGCGTAGATCTCGTATTCCACCCCGTCGGTCTTGTATTTTTCGAAATAGTGGGGCAGCATTTCCTGGGCAGCCTCGTCCTCCTGTTCGAGGTAGCGCGAGATAGACTCGTTGATCGCCGCAACGCTGTCCTCATAGGCTTTCCTTTTATTGTACACCACTTCCAGCCGGGGATCCAGCTGCCGGAAATAGGCGTCAACCAGGCGGGCGGCCCCGGAAGAATGCCGCCCCATCTGCCGGAGCAGGGGGTGCGCTTCCGTACGGAGGAATTCCATCACGCGGCTTTCATCGTTCGAGGAAAAGCCCTCCTGCAGGAAAGCGGCATATTCCTGAGCCCGAAACAGGAACTGTTCGAGAATCGGGAAGGGGAGCAATTCAATAAGGGCCTGCAGCGTTTCTGCCAGGCCGCCCAGGTTATCGAGCAGGTCTGCCTGAATGGCATCGTTGCGAATGTTACTGGAGTTGACAATATCCGCCTGTGCATACAACGGGTAGACCTCTTTGAAGACGATGGGGCGGGCGGCGCCTTTTTTGCCCCTGCTTTGGTCTTCCAGCAGTTCAAAGGCACTCTCAATGAACCGCCATTCCACACTGGGATGCAGGGCGGTATACTGCTCGCGGATGATGGCCTCGATCCGGTTGTTGACCTCCTCCCGGCGCCGTTCAATAGCCAGGGCGAACAAGGGGGCCATTTCGCCCGCCTTCAGGGCAGTGACTTTGGTCAGGCCATGCGCCCTGGCGGACCCCAGTTCCAGAAAGCCCCCCAGCTTTCCCTGTTTGTTCCTCAGCGGGAAAATAATGATACTGCGGATACCGGCATTGAGCAATTCGGCCTCCACTTCGGTCACTTCGTCCAGCTGGGCCAGGTCTTCTACCAGCAAGGGCTCTTTCTGTTGAAGGGCCCGCTGGTAGATACAGCCTTCCGTTTGAAGGATATTTTCCTCCCTGCCGGCCAGAAAGTGATAGGCTACCTTATATTTGCGGGCCGAACAAAGATTGCCCTTGTCGTTGGTGGCGGCCAGCCCCAGCCGGATGGATGGTTTTTTCAAGCCGGTGCGGACCAGCGCTTCCAACTGGGCGGCCTTTTCGGGGCCGGCGAGAACATCTTTCTCCAGCAGCTCATGTTTGATCCGGGAAAGGGCGACTTCCTCGGTTATCTCGGTATGGTATTCGGCGATGAACCCCTGGAACTCAAACCGGTCCGGAGGCAGGTATTCCAGCCATTGCTGCCAGTTCATAGGATCATTGAGCAACTGTTTGACCTGCCTGTCGCTGAGTTCCGGCAGCGGGCCCAGAGGAAGGACATCGATAAAAGAAAGGTTGTGAACACACTTGAAGTGGCGCTGCAGGTTCTGGCCCGGCAGTTGCAGGGTGGCGACCAGCGGGGCTTCCACGTTCAGAGATTGGCCGTAAAATTTGTTGAGAATGAGGGAGCAGGCGGCATTGATGATGAAGCTGAATACCCGGTCGGGTTGGCCGTCCAGGCAGTATTCAAAGGCTTCGTTCTCCTTTAGCAAATTGCTGAGGGCTTCTGTCTGGTAGATGGGTGTGACATCGAGGGGTTTAAATGCCCGGCCCAGGCTGAAAGCCTCCTGCCCGTCCGGAAATACGGCCGACAAAAGGAGGTCAATAGTATCACTGCAGCTTTCGGCTTCCTGCAGGCTGCCCAAGGGGCCGTGGATGGCCGGAGCCTGATCCGCCTTTTCGAGAATATAGCGGAGCAAAACTGCCCTTCCGGGGCGCTTTTCCCGCTCCGCCTGGCTGCGCAGGTGATTGATCAGTGGAACAAAGCTCAGCCGCGACGGGTAGGGCATCATCTCAAGGGCCGTCCCATCTTCATTTTCATTGATTGCCTGGCCCGCCTTCGCTAAAGCTTCGGCGGGCGGTGTCGGGTGAATGGCGGTCATAAGGGTGGCTTTTTAATCCTTTGTTGTTTTCAAAAAAATCGGGGAAAGCAAAGCTGCTTTCCCCCCTCTGATAAGAAACACCCTAAAAACTACCGTATGTAGATCGTTTTCATTTGGATCGAAGCAAAAGACAGCCGGGTGATTAAATTTAAGTGTCGGGTGATTTCTTGGGTTACCGGCATTTGTGTCCCTGTTCCGGCAAACCGGCGGTAACTGTCGGGGCTGTTTTGCTTTTGCTATTCGTAAGTCGGGTGTTCAGTCCTTTAGGTTACATTTTATCTGTACTTTTTTAAAAAAAACCATCACGGGAGAGATGCCTCTCAGAAGGGCTTACCCCTATCGCCCTTCTGTTTTTTAAGAATAATTTCCGGTTTCCGGGCGGAAAACACCTTATATCTTCTGGATGCCGCCGGAGATCAGCGAGCGGGTATTTTTCTCTTCCGGGTCGCCGGAATAGTCGATCTGGCCGCCGGTATTGGCGTTGGCATCCAGGCGTTTATTGGCCACCACTTCGGCCTGGCCGCCGGTATTGGCCTTGACGTAGGTCAGGCTGCACTGAAGGTCCAGGCCTCTGTACTGCCCTCCGGTGGAGGCAGTGACCTCCTGGGTTTCCGTAGTGCCTTCGATATCGATAACGGCGCCCTCGGAAACAGAAGCTTCCAGCGCATTGACCTCAACGGCCAATTCCATCTGTGCGCCGCTGCTGGCGCGAAGGGCCAGTTGGTCGCCGGTGATGGGGGCCGCAGAGACAGCCTTGGCGCCGGCGGTGGCCTTCAGCGCCCGAAGCCGCTCATACGTTACTTCCACCCGGGCGTGGTCACCGTCATGGAAAAGGCCCTCAATGAGTTGTATCTTCAGGGTTTTGCCTTTGATGAAAACCGATACATCATCTTCGGAAACACCCTCCGTGGTAATGACTGCTCGGGCCTCATCGCCGGGAATGAGCACCAGTTCCACATCACCGGCGACGGTGATGGCGTCGAAATAATCCAGCTTGCGTTCGTCCTGGGAGGAAGCGGCATTCAGGGTGAGGCAAAAGGCCAGTACTGCGGTTATCTTCGAGATTGTTTTCATGATAATTTAAATTTTTATGATCAAGTCTCCACCTTAATGGATGGTGAGAACAGGGCATTACCCCTATTTTTACCCAAAAATGAAGCGGCAAGAAGCGGTTTCAGGCCGCGGTTGAGGAATAATGTCGGCAGCTGTTCTTCCCGGCCTGTTTTCCTTGACAAAGAAACCCAGGCTTCTTAATTTTCAAAAAATACCAGGCTATGAAACTCCCTTTTCTGATCTTTTTGGTTTTGAGCGCCTTTTGCTTCAGCAGCCCTCCTTTGCTGATAGAGGCCGCCCCCACTTCCGGTTTTTCCGCCCCGATTGTCGACACCTGCTACGCCGATACGTCAATCTGCCCGGGAGACACCCTGCGCATAGGTGGGCTGTCAATAGCCGATCCAGGCGCATACGTGTTGAACTCCGGCCTTCCGCCGGGATGCGAAAGCGCCCTGGTGCTGAATGTGACAGCACGCGACCGGTACGAACTTCAACTCGGCATCGATCTCTGCCACGGCGAAAACGCCCGTTTCGGGAATTACACTTTCGGCCGTACCGGTTTCTACCAGATACAACTGCCCGGCCGCAACGGATGTGATACCTTCATCTATCTGGACCTGCTCGTCAGCAACATCGGCTACCCCAGCTTGCAGTCCCAACCCGACGACGGCTCGGGAAACGGCGCCATCGACCTGACACTGGCCGGCCAGGGCCTCTCCTTCCAATGGAGCAACGGAGCCACAACCGAAGACATTGAGGGGCTGGCAGCTGGGGAGTATACTGTTACTGTGACCAATTCCGATAGCTGCCGGGTCATCCGCTCTGTGGAGGTAGAAAAACTGGAACGCTTTAAAGTGCCCAGCGCCTTCACCCCCAACGGGGATGGCATCAACGACTATTTCAACCTGGTGGCAAGTGAAGGAATGCCCAAAGTCATCACCTTCCGGATATTCAACCGGTGGGGCCAGCTGGTCTACGACAACCATACCCCTGAACGAGGTTGGGACGGCGCCTTCAACGGAGAACCACAGGCTTCAGACACTTATTTCTACTATGTACAGGTAAAACGGCAGGTAGGGCCGGAGGAGGTGCTTACCTTTCAGGGCGATGTGGTGTTGCTCCGATAATTACTGTATCTTCACCGGAAAAGCCTGATGAAGAAAATGAGGACGAACGCCTTTCTTTTCGCACTAGCCGCCCTGATCTACTTGGGCTGTGGCAATGATGATGACAGCGTCAGCTGAGCTAATTTTCCCCTTCGGCCAATAATTAGCCGGGGCCGGCACTTTCAAACCCCCCGATTTGTTTTATCTTTGCGCCTTGATTTGAAAAACAGATATCGGCCCATGGCACAGCAAAGCGACCTCTTTAAGAACCTTATTGCCCACAGCAAGGAATACGGCTTTATCTTCCAGTCGAGTGAAGTATACGACGGCCTGAGCGCCGTTTATGATTATGGGCCCTATGGCGTCGAGCTCAAGAATAATATCCGGGAGTACTGGTGGCGCAGCATGGTGCAAATGCACGACAATATTGTCGGAGTGGACGCCGCCATTTTCATGCACCCCAAGACCTGGAAGGCCTCCGGCCACGTCGATGCGTTCAACGACCCGCTGATCGACAATAAGGACAGCAAGAAGCGCTACCGCGCCGACGTACTCATCGAAGAGTATATGGACAAGCTGGAAGGAAAGATCCAGAAGGAAGTGAACAAGGCTGCCAAGCGCTTCGGCGAAAAGTTTGACGAAAGCGTTTTCCGCTCTACCAATGAGCGGGTGCTGCGCTATCAGGAAGAGCACGGCCGCATCCGGGAGCGCCTGGCCCAGGCCATGACCGACGGCGACCTGGCCGAGCTGAAGCAGATCATCGAAGACCTGGAGATCGCCGACCCGGAGTCCGGCTCCCGCAACTGGACGGACGTGCGGCAGTTCAACCTGATGTTCTCCACTCAGCTGGGCAACATCGCCGGCGAGGACGGCAAGCTGTACCTGCGCCCTGAAACGGCCCAGGGCATTTTCGTCAACTTCCTGAACGTGCAGAAGACCACGCGACAGAAGATCCCCTTCGGCATTGCCCAGGTGGGCAAGGCCTTCCGCAATGAGATCACCGCCCGGCAGTTCATTTTCCGCATGCGCGAATTCGAACAGATGGAAATGCAGTTCTTCATCCGCCCCGGCGAGCAGAAAAAATGGTACGACTACTGGAAGGAAGCCCGCATGAAGTGGCATCTGGCCCTGGGCACCCCCACGGAAAAGCTGCGTTTCCACGACCACGACAACCTGGCCCACTACGCCGATGCCGCCGTGGACATACAGTTTGAATTCCCCTTCGGCTTTAAAGAACTGGAAGGCATTCACAGCCGCACCGATTTCGACCTGGGCAACCACCAGGAACTGTCCGGCAAAAAGATACAATACTTCGACCCCGAGCTGAATGACAGCTACGTCCCCTACGTAGTGGAAACCTCCATCGGCCTGGACCGCATGTTTCTGGCAATGATGAGCCATGCGCTGGTGGAAGAGGAAGTGCCCGGCTCTCCCGGCAATACCCGCGAATTGCTCAAGCTCCACCCCGCCCTGGCGCCCATCAAGTGCGCCATCCTGCCGCTCAAGCGGAACGAGGAGCGCCTGGTCGCTATGGCAAAAGACATCTTCAACAACCTGCGCTTTTCCTTCCAGGTTCAGTACGACGACACCGGCAGCATCGGCAAGCTCTACCGCCGGCAGGATGCCATCGGCACTCCTTACTGCGTGACCGTCGACTTCGAATCGCTGGACGACAATACCGTCACCCTGCGCGAGCGCGACAGCCTCGAACAGGAGCGGGTCCCCATCGATAAACTGGAAGAGATCATCCGGAAGCGGGTGGATATGAAGCAACTGTTCGTATAAGGCCCTGTTTGTTTTCGCAGCCAACAATTTTTCTCCGATTTCCAGAACCCTGAAGGCATTTTGTCCGTACACCCTAATGTAAAATTTTACTCAGGTCAATTTTAGCACCTACCAATTCCCGGACAAAATGATGAAAAAAGCTACCCTATGTTCAGTGATGGTGGTGGCGGTATTTTCCCTATACCTCGCCCCCGCTTACGCCCAGCGCAACCTGGCCCTCTACGGCATGCCGGGCCTGCAGCAGGCTTCCATGGCCAACCCCAGTTTCATACCGGATGCCGGGCTGGTCATTGGCCTGCCTGTATTGTCCAATATTACGGCCAGCTACAGCAACAGCGGCCTTACCCTCAAAGATATGGGCGCCAACGGGTTGCGCCTCCGCGGCTCACGGCTGGCGTACGATCAGTTCCTCCCCATGGTAGAAGAGAAAAACCTCGCCTATGGCGAATTGAACACGAACCTGTTCTCCATTGGCTTCCGCATCAAGAATCAATACTTTGCCTTCGAATCCAGCGAACACGTCGTAGGCACTTTCCACTATCCGAAAACGGCCATACAGTTCGGCGCCGACATCAATGCCGGTAATCATGAGCCCGGCATGTCGTACAACCTCAACGGCCTTTCCTATGACCTGACCCATTTCCGCAACTTCTCCGTAACCTATGCCCGCGATTTCGGCCGAGCCTCCGCCGGGGTGCGGCTTCGCTACCTGGTGGGCCTCGAAAATTATTCCAGCGCAGGCCCCGGAGTGACCTTGACGGCTACCGATGCCACCGGCGTTTACGACGTCCTGGGCAGGCTCGAACTTTGGGCAGCCGGCGTGCAATCACTTTCCGGGCAGGGCAGCTATCCACTTGGCGGGCAGGGCAACCATGGTTTCGCTTTTGATTTTGGCAGCACCTACGCCCTGGGCGATAAGCTGACGGCCTCCTTCAGCGTTGTCAACGTGGGTGGGATCGAATGGGGCTCCGGCGCCAGAAGAAAAGTAATACAGAACGAACTCAAATCCCCGGGCACGGAGATCGATGATGTATTTAACAGCTTCATTTACGGCGCTCCCAACCCCAACTTGTCTTACAACTCAACACTGCCTACTTTCGTGTATCTGGGCGGAACCTACCGGATGAATAACAAAAATACATTCAACCTGCTCTTCAACTCTCGTTATATGCAGGGCCAGCACAGCCTGGCCACAGCGTTGTCCTATTCCATGAAAATTAACCCCAAATTGCAGGCTACCCTGGCCTACTCAGCTTCCAACGGAAGCTTGCTCAATCTTGGCGGCGGGTTCGCCGCCCAGCTTGGCCCGCTGCAGTTCTTTGGCTTTGCCGACAACCTGCTCTCCGCTTTCACGCCGCTTACTTCCCATAACACCCACTTCACTGTGGGCGTGAACCTCGTTTTCAACCCGAAACCAAAAGTTGTCGTCGCCACAGTGGATACCGTTACGGCTTCGCCCACCGAAGCTCAGGAAATGTTGGCCCGGGAAATGGATCCTGACGAACAGCAGCCTGCCCCACCGCCCCAAAACCAGCCGGAAAGAACGGCTCAGAATACCCCCCCGCCGCCCCAAAACCAGCCGGAAAGAACGGCTCAGAATACCCCTCCGCCCCCTCAAAACCAGCCGGAAAGGACAGCTCAGCGTACCACTCCGCCCCCTCAAAACCAGCCGGAAAGGACAGCTCAGCGTACCACTCCGCCGCCCCAAAACCAGCCGGAAAGGACAGCTCAGAATACCACTCCGCCGCCTCAAAACCAGCCGGAAAGGACAGCTCAGAATACCACTCCGCCGCCCCAAAACCAGCCGGAAAGGACAGCTCAGCGTACCACTCCGCCGCCCCAAAACCAGCCGGAAAGGACAGCTCAGAATACCACTCCGCCGCCGGCTGAAGGCACAATAACGCCATCCGCCTCACCCCGATACACCGTCTTCCAGGGTTCCATCCATCTGGAGAGCCGCCCCGAAAAAGTGGATCATTATTACTTTGATGTATACAAGGTCAACCCGGATGGGCGGCGCGAACTGATCCGTACCGGCAGAGAGCCCAGCGGCAACTACAAATTATACCTCAGCCGGGGATACGACCATGAGGTCAATTTCCGGAATTCTGAATCCGCTCCCCTGGTCATCAGGATCGATAAGGAAGACCTGGAAAGCGCCGGGCCAAACATTACCCGCAACATCACTCTCCGACGGGCCGACAATTCCGGAGAGGAGGAGGAAAATTACCAGCCGGAGCCGGAAAGGGAAGAAGGAGCGCCGGAAGCCGAAGACCTCATGGGCCTGTCGGTTCCGGAACTGAAGCAGGAAGAGGCGGAAGCCATCCAGAGGCCGGTCCCGAAAGAAGAACCCTCCGGCCTTTGGATAGACCAGCCTGCCCGGAGCCTGCAGTTGAAGCAGGACATATCCGTCTATAAAGACATGGACCGCAATTCCCGTGTGATCGCCCGGCTGAGTACAGGCATGGAGATCGAAGTGCTGGAGCGCACCACTGCCGAGTGGTGGATGGTAGCCTACCGCAGCAAGATCGGCTGGGTGGAAACCAGCATGCTGAAGTAACCCAATGGATAAGAATTTAATTTTCAGCCCACTGTTTGCATGTTTCGATTAGAGGATGTACGATGTACGGGCTTGACAGAAACTCAGAGGTGTAAGCTGTACGATCGGGCCGGCGACGTACATCCTGCACCACGTACACCGTACACCAATCCAGGCACATTTGCAGCTAATACCATTTTCTCATTCTCTACCCTAAGTTGAGCTATAGATTGGAAGTGATCAACAGGTCGAGGTCGGTGGATTTGATCTCGAACCGCTCGCCGAGATAGCTGTTGGTCAGGCAGCCTTTGTAGGTATAGACCCCATGCCGCAGGCCCAGGTTGTTAAACAGCAGGTATTCGATGCTCCCCGTGCTGCCGGCTTTCAGCAGGATGGGGGTCAGGATGTTGCTCACGGCCATGGATGCGGTCCGGGATACCCGGGAGGCGATATTAGGCACACAGTAGTGAATGACATCATGTTTGATAAAGGTGGGCTTTTCCAGGCTGGTGACCTCTGAAGTGGCAAAGCAGCCTCCCTGGTCGATACTGACGTCTATGATCACTGCCCCGGCCTTCATTTTGGAAACCAGGTCCTCACTGACGATGACCGGAGTGCGGCCGGATTTGGAGTGTACCGCACCGATGGCCACATCGGCCCCCAGCAATTCCTTTTCCAGGTAATGAGGGTTGACCGCGCAGGTATAAAGCGGGCGGCCTACCTGGTTTTGCAGGCGCTTCAGCTTGGTGATGTTGTTATCGAAGATGCGGACTTCAGCGCCCAGCCCCAGGGCGGTGCGGGTGGCGTATTCCGCTACGATCCCGGCTCCGAGTATGACCACCTTGGCGCTGGGGACGCCGGAGATCCCTCCCAGGAGCACCCCTTTACCTCCACCGGTAGTAGACATAAGCTCGGCAGCCGTCAGCATGGCGTTGATGCCGGCCATCTCGCTCATAATGCGTACCACAGGAAACGTATCGGACTCATCCTTGATGTATTCCATCGCCAGGGCGATGACCCGCTTCTGGCGAAGTTTATTGATGTAATCCGCACTGATGATGGGCAGCTGCAGCGGGGAGATGAGGATCTGGTTGGGGTGCATCAGGTCGATCTCCTTTAAAGTAGGAGGGGCTACCTTGATGATAATGTCGGCCTTATAGACCTGCTCGGAGCTGTAGGCGATCTCTGCCCCGGCTTCGGAGTAATCATGGTCTGAATAACTGGACTTTTCCCCGGCTTCTGTTTCGATGACGATGCGATGCCCGTGAGCAACCAGCGTAGCCACCGAAGAAGGCACCAGCGCCACACGGTTCTCCTGCATGGTGATCTCCCTGGGAATACCAATGTAAAGTTTGTTTGGCTTCTGCTGAACCTGAAGGGTTTCCTCCTGTGGCCGGTACTGGCTTTCGGTAAACTCTCTGGGCACAGGTATTTTCTTTTTATCGCTCATAACCGCCGTAGCTTCAATGGCCTACAAAATTAGGATTTTTCGGCTGGAATCGCCGATTATTTCCAGTTTAATTCGGGCGCTGTCTTCCGGCAGAAGGGCCTCCACAAGTTCCGGCCATTCTATGAAGCAGTATTCCCCACTGTAGAGGTACTCCTCGATGCCGATCTGCAGCGCTTCTTCTATATCTTTCAGCCGGTACAGGTCCATGTGATATACAGGATGGGCCAGGCTGTCGCCCGGGCTTATATATTCATACTCATTGACGATGGAAAAAGTTGGGCTGGACACCTCTTCTTTTACGCCCAGATGGCGGCACAGGGCCTGAATGAAGGCCGTCTTGCCGGCACCTATCTCTCCGTAAAAGGCCATCACCCGGGCTCGCGCGGCGCGATGCAACAGTATCCTGACGGCGTCCGGCAATTCCTCCGGGCTGTGAATGACGATCTCTTTCATGGCTGTGGCCTTTTGCCGCAAAGGTAGGAATTTCGTTGATTGGTTGATTCGTGGATTGGTGGATTGGTTGATTGGTTATTCGTTGATTGGTTGATTGGTTATTGGTGGATTGGTGGATTGGTTGATTTCGTTGCACAAATGCACGATTACACGAATCCCGAAAACCTGTCAGCAAAATGCTTAAACCAAGGGTGCTCAAGGGGTGTTTTAATACCGTTAAAACCTTTAATAAGCACAGTTTTTTTAGTATTTTTGCAGGATGGATACAGTAAAAAATCAAGAAGAGTTGAAACCAAAGGCGGGCGAGTACGGCGCCAGTAATATTCAGGCGCTGGAAGGGCTGGAAGCCGTGCGGAAACGCCCCGGGATGTACATCGGGAGTACGGATACGAAAGGGTTGCACCACCTCGTATGGGAAGTGGTCGACAACTCGATCGACGAACACCTGGCCGGCTATTGTACCGAGATCGCAACCATCATCCACAAGGACAATTCCATTACCGTAAAAGACGACGGCCGCGGCATACCTACGGATATGCACAAAAAGTTGAAAAAATCCGCTCTGGAGGTGGTCATGACCGTCCTGCACGCCGGTGGTAAGTTCGATAAAGACACCTATAAAGTATCGGGCGGGTTACACGGCGTAGGGGTTTCCTGTGTGAACGCCCTGTCGGAACACCTCAAAGCGGAAGTCCACCGGGAAGGGAAGGTCTTCGTACAGGAGTACGGCCGGGGAAAACCCCTGGGGGAAGTGGCGGCTGTAGGCGAATCCGATAAGACCGGAACCATCATCACCTTTCATCCGGACCCGGAGATTTTCGAGCACATTGAATACAAGTACGACGTCCTCGCCAACCGGATGCGGGAGCTGGCCTACCTCAATAAAGGCCTCAAGCTCAAGCTGACCGACGAGCGGGAGATCGAAGACGACGGCTCTTTCAAATCGGAATCCTTCTTTTCCGAAGGCGGGCTGAAGGAATTCGTCGAATTTATCGACGCTTCCAAGCAAGGCCTTATCGATGAACCGATCCACGTGTCCGGCAGTGAAGAAAACGTAGAGGTAGAAGTGGCCCTCCACTACAATACCTCCTTTACGGAGACCATCTATTCCTACGTCAACAACATCAATACCCGCGAAGGCGGCACCCACGTCAACGGCTTCCGCCGGGCGGTCAACCGCCTGTTCAAGCAATACGGAGAGGACAACGGCTTCTTCAAAAAACTGAAGTTCAACATATCCGGAGAAGACTTCCGGGAAGGCCTCACCGCGGTCATTTCGGTCAAGGTCCCCGAACCGCAGTTTAAAGGGCAGACCAAGGGTGAACTCGGCAACTCGGAAGTGACCGGCATCGTCTCCCGCTGTGTGGGCGAGGTGCTGGGCCATTATCTGGAAGAGCACCCCAGAGCGGCCAAGAAGATCATCGACAAGGTGATCCTGGCGGCCACCGCCCGCCACGCCGCCCGCAAAGCCCGCGAACTGGTGCAGCGCAAGAACGTGCT
>JAGFJE010000160.1 GCA_024103175.1 Phaeodactylibacter sp. | reverse complement strand
ACCTGATGAACAACCTGAAGCAGGAGATGCGGTCCTCCATTATATTTATCACGCACGACCTGGGCGTCATCGCTGAGATCGCCGACCGGGTCATGGTCATGTACCAGGGGCGTATCGTGGAGGAAGGGGGCGTGCTCGAGATCTTTTCCAACCCCAGGCACCCCTACACCAAAAGCCTGCTGGCCTGCCGCCCCCCGCTCGGCCACCGGCTGAGGCGCCTCCCGGTCGTTAGCGACTTCATGGAAACCCGCCCCAACGGCGAGGGGCGGCTGGAGGTCAGGGAAAAGGAAATTTCCGTGGAAGGCGCCCTGTCGGAAGTGAAAGTCCCTGCCTATCAGACGGAACGCCGCCTGGAGGCTCTGAAACAACGCCCTCCTCTCCTGGAGGTCGAGCAACTGAAAGTGTGGTTTCCGGGAAGAAAGAATTTCTGGGGTAAAACCAAAGATTATGTCCGGGCTGTCGATGGGGTGTCCTTCGAGGTATATCCGGGAGAAACCCTGGGCCTGGTCGGGGAATCGGGTTGTGGAAAGACGACCCTCGGGCGCACCATCCTCGGCCTTACCCGGCCCACGGAGGGAGACATCCGGTATAAGGGCCGCAGCCTGCCGGGCCTCCAACCGGATGAGATGAAACCCCTCCGGCAGGAAATGCAGATCATCTTTCAAGACCCTTATTCCTCCCTGAACCCCCGCATGACCATCGGCAACGCCATCATGGAACCGATGGAAGTGCACGGCCTGTATAACGGGGAAGATGAACGGCGGGAACGGGCCCTTCAGTTGCTGGACATCGTCAATATGGAGCCTAAATTTTTCAACCGCTACCCTCACGAGTTCTCCGGCGGGCAGCGCCAGCGGGTGGCCATCGCCCGGGCCCTGGCCCTCAACCCGAAGTTCATCATCTGTGACGAGTCGGTCTCCGCCCTCGACGTCTCCGTCCAGGCCCAGGTGCTCAACCTGCTGATGGAACTGCGGGAAAAATACCGTTTCACCTACATTTTCATCTCTCACGACCTCTCCGTAGTCAAGTTCATGAGCGACCGGATGGTGGTCATGAACAACGGCCGCATCGAGGAAGTCGGGCCTGCCGATGAGATCTATGCCAATCCAGTCAAAGAATACACCCGGAAGCTGATCGAAGCCATCCCGAAGGGGAGGGTGGAGGATATTCGGCGGCGGCTGAAATAGGAAATGCCGACCGGTGCTTTTCGCCGCCGGCCGGCATTTCAAACGCTAACTCAGCCTGCCCTGTGGAATAAATACAAATTCCACAGGGTGAACCAAAATTTTTTGGCGTCGAAGGCGATAACCCCGCGAACGCTAACCCGGCCCGCCAAAATTTATTTGGCGTCGAAGGCGATAACCCCGCGAACGCTAACCCGGCCCGCCAAAATTTTTTGGCGTCGAAGGCGATAACCCCGCGAACGCTAACTCGGCCCGCCAAAATTTTTTGGCGTCGAAGACGATAACCCCGCGTCGCCGAAATTGACCGGAGTAACGTCTTCGACCCAAATAAATTTGGGGATCCGGGTTCACGTCAGCCTACAACGTCTTCGACCCAAATAAATTTAGGTATCCGGGTTCCCGTCAACCTATCGCGCCACCACAAAAGTACTGGTGCGGATGCCCAGGCCGGTACGCACTACCAGGTGGTATTCACCGGCAGGCAGCTGGCTGACGTCAAAGCTGCTGCGGTCCGTGTCGAAAACATCGGTATTGCGCTGATGGAGCACCAGGCGGCCGGCGGCGTCGTAACCGTAGTACTCGACATACTCCGGCTTTTCTTTGAAGTTTACCTCCAACTGCAGCCGGTTGGCAACGGGGTTGGGGAAGATGTTGATGTCGATCTTATCTGCCCCGGCAATCTCTTCCACATCGCTGATCAGCGAGGTGATGATGACCCCGGTGGAGGTGTTGATCGCACTATTGGCAAAGATAGTCAGTCCGGTTGGAAGCCCGGTTTCATCCCATTCGGTTTCGAGTAATATGCCGACATCCAGGTCGGAGGTATCTCCGTTTGCCTGTTTCCATTCCAGGGTTTGGCCGTAATCAATAGCAGAGGAGAAGCCCAGCGTCGGGTCCAGTTCTCCTTCATAGCGGACGCCGACCAGGTATTTCATATCATTGGCAGGAATGACAACTCCGTTTTCTTCGAAGGTTTCGAAATCCAATAGAGGAAGGCGGGTATTGTCAGAGCTGTTGCTGGTATAATCTTCCGGGAAAGTTATCAGGGCAATTCCCTTTATACCGGTAAGTTCTCCATCTGCAATGTCAACAATTTCATCATCATTGGCATCATCCCATTCGTAAACGTAAGCAGTAACCGGGATGCCCGCTAAGCCCGGGCTGTAGCGGACGGCAAAAACCACGCTATCGATCTTGTAATCAAGCCCATAGGGTATATCCAGGGCGGTGATGAACTCGATGGGGCCGCCGCCGGCTATCGTGGTGGAGGCTGTAATGTCCGGGTTGCCGGTATTGGGGTTGAGCGGCGCCTTGGAATACATATTCTCGCTTAGTGTAAAGGAAGCGCTGACCTCATTGTTGAATGCCGCATTATCTACGCTGTCCATACTAATGCTGTAGCTGTATTCATAAAAGCCGGCTCCCGTACCGGCGACAATCGGGTCGAACTCGGGAAAAACGGTAAATTCGGTGGTAGAATCGACAGAGACGGTATCTGGAGAAGAGAAGGTTTCATTGTACACCTCAGTGGGGGCGCCGCCGGGAGGCGTATGGGTGATGGTGACATTGATGTTGTAATTCGGCGCCGCCACCAGGCCCTGGTTGACCAGCTCCGCGCCGGGGGTGAACACAAAATCGCCCGGCTCCTGCACCTGGGAAGCAGGGATAATGCCGTATCGCGGTATCAGGACATTGGCGTTGGTAATGGCAATATCATTGACCGGCGGGGGCGGCGGCACAATATTGCCGATAGAAATATTGACGATCTGGTCGCTGAGCAGAACGGAGCGGATCAGTTGGCCGACTTCATAGGCGAGGCTCACCACGGGAACGGTCACCTGCCCGCCGACCTGCCCGGCGGCCATGCCCATGGGGCCTGCGCCGGGGGCATTATTGATGATAATGACAGCGATAGCGCCGCCATTTTCGGCATTTAATGCCTTCAAGCCGAATTCGCAGGAGCCCCGGTCGACCAGGACAATTTTGCCGGCTAACTCATCGGGGTTCAATGCCTCGGTACAACCCTGAGAGGGATTGTCGCCGCCGGAATCGATGAAAACAGCATCCGCCGTCCATACATCCGCTGTGAGGTCGCTTGCTCCAAATTCTGCAGTCAAAAAATCATAGCCGCCGGCAATCGCCTGGGGCCCGTTGATGACTACCGCCTGCCCAAAGGAAAGGCCGGCGATGGCCACGAATAGAAGTGTAGATAATAGCTTCATTGGAAATGGTATTAAGTGAAAAAAAGCCTGATAGAAGTTGCTTTAACGAGCGGCTATTTCATTTGCATGTGTGCAAATGAAACAGCCGCTCATCACAAGGGCCTTTGGCCCTGTTGCTAGTAATTAACGCTGTACGACAAACGGCTTCGCCTGAATGCCCAGGCCGGTGCGAATAACCAGGTGGTACTGGCCGGCGGGCAGCGAGCTGGCGTCAAAGGTTTGCTGCACCGTATCGAACACATCGGTGGACCGCTTGTGAAGCACCAGGCGGCCGGCGGAGTCGTATGCATAGAATTCAATGAATTCGGCCTTCTCCTTGAATTCTACAGTTACCTGCAGTTGGTTTTTCACCGGATTGGGGAACAGGCTCATTTCGAATTCATCTGCACCGGCGATGTCCTTGACGTTAACCAGGCTCTCGAGGAAGATACCGGTAGAGGTTACGACGTTGGTGGGGCCAAAAGTGAAGAGGTTGTCTGGAATGCCTTCTTCCGTCCAGGCATCATTATAAATGCCCCCATAATCCAGGTCGGTGGTATCTCCGTTTTCCTGTTTCCAGTTGACGGTCCGGTCGTAGTTGATGTTGGCGTCAAAACCAAGGGATACGGTTTCTGCGCCCTCGTACCGGACGCCGACCAGGTATTTGGAGTCGTTTTGGGTTAAAACGCCGGTTTCCTCGAAGGTTTCGAAATCCAGCACGGGAAGCGATAAGAATTCAAAAATCCCGGTTTCATCTTCGGGGAACGTGTAAACGGCAAGGCCTTTTACCTCGAGTTCTCCGGCGCCAATTCCGAGGTTCTCATCCAAATCGTTCCATTGGTAAACATATACGGATAGCGGGATTCCAGCGAGGCCTTCGGAGCGGAAAGCCCTGAAGAGGACTTCACTAATATAAAACCCTTCTCCGTAGGGAATATCCAGTGCCGTAATGAACTCAATATTTCCGCCGCCGGCTATCGTTGTAGAAGCGGTGACGTTAGGTTCGCTGGTGGATGGATTCCAGGTTGCTTTGGAGAACAGGTTATCGCTGATTGTGAATGACCCGGAGGTGGCGTTGTTAAATTCAGCGTTGTCCGTACTGTCCATAGAGATGGAGTAGGTATACTCGTAGATCCCTTTTCCATAATTGACGGGGCTGGCTGGGTCAAATGCAGGGAACAAGATCAAATCCGTAGTGTCTCCGGGATCAATCGATTCTGCGGAGCTGAAGGACTCGTTATACACTTCAGTAGGGTCGCCGCCAAACGGAGTGTGGGTGATGGTAATGCCTATATTGTAGTTTGGCGCGGCATTGACTCCCCTGTTGACGATCTCGGCTCCGGGCGTGAAAACGAAATCTCCGGCCTGCCGGACCTGAGACTCGGGAAGGATTCCCATTTGAGGCACCAATACGTTAAAATTGGTGACCGAAATATCATTGGCCGGCGGGGGCGGCGGCTCCAGGTTGCCAAGGGAAATATTGACGACCTGGTCGCTCAGCATAGCTGAACGGATCAGCTGCCCGACTTCGTAGGGCACCATGACGCAGGGAATGGTGACCTGGCCGCCGACAGCGCCGGCTCCCATCACGATGGCGCCTGCGCCGGGGGCGGAGTTGACCACGACAGCGGCAATAGCGCCGGCGTTTTCGGCATTGAGGCACTTCAGGCCGAACTCGCAGGAACCCCGGTCGATCAGGGCGATCCTGCCGTTGACCATATCGGCATTCAGCGGGGCTTCACAGCCCTGGTTGGGGTTGGCGGTGCCATCTTCGACGAAGATAGCGTCTCCGGTCCACACATCATCGGTGATCGTGGCGCCAAAGCCGGCGGCTTCGAATTCATAGCCCCCGGCAATTTCCTGAGGGCCGTTGATGACGAATGCCTGAGCATTCAGGCCGGGTGCATTGAAGAGAAAAAAGGGCAAGAGAAGCCCGAGTACGAAAGCAATTGGTTTGGTAAAATGTTTAGCCATAAAATTTTAGTGTTTTGGTATAAAAGTTGCTTTAATGAGCGGCTGTTTCATTTGCACACATGCAAATGAAACAGCCGCTCAAAGGGCCTTTGGCCTTGTTGCTAGTAATTAACGCTGTACGACAAACGGCTTCGCCTGAATGCCCAGGCCGGTGCGAATGACCAGATGGTACTGGCCGGCCGGCAACTGGCTGGCGTCGAAGGTTTGCTGCACCGTGTCGAACACATCCGTGGACCGCTTGTGGAGCACCAGGCGGCCGGCGGAGTCGTAGGCATAGAATTCAATGAATTCGGCCTTCTCCTTGAATTCTACATTTACCTGCAGTTGGTTCTTCACCGGATTGGGGAACAGGCTCATTTCGAATTCATCTGCCCCGGCAATGTCCTTGACGCCGCTGGTGAGGGAGGTGAGGCGGATCGCGGTGGCATCTGCCCGGTCAGACAAGAAACCGATATCTGAAATAACCGGCAGGCCGTTCTCCCACATACTTACCGCTAGCAGCCCGTAATCCAGTTCGGTGATGGCGCCGTTGGCCGTTTTCCAATCGGCGGTCCGGTCGTAATCAAGATTCGCATCAAAACCGAGAGAAACGGCATTGGTGCCTTCGTATCTGGCGCCAACTACATACAACATATCATTCTGTGGGATTTCCACTCCTACTTCCTCAAAAGAGATAAAATCCAGGAAGGGAAGGCGCAATACGACCCTGTCTTCCGTTTCATCTTCAGGGAAGGTATATACAGCGAGGCCAACAGCTTCCAATTCCCCATCGTCGAAGGATAAGTCTTCATTGGCGTCATTCCACTGATAGACATAGGCCGTCATGTTGACCCCTGCCAAAGATGGCGTGAGGCGGACGTCGAAGGTTACACTGTCGATCTTATAACCTTCCCCGTAGGGGATGTGCAGGGGGGTAAGGAATTCCAGTGCATTACTGGTAAGGCCGATGGTGGCCGTATAATTGGGCCCCATCGTGTTGGTGTTCCAGGTCGCTTTGGAGTACCATCCGTACTGATAGCCATTTTCAGTGAAGTCGGTGAGTGTAAACGAACCGGTGGCGGCGTTGTTGAAACTGGCGTCATCCGTGCTGTCACTGGAAACGGAGTAGGTGTACCGATAAATTCCTGAACCTAAGCCGGCAACTACCGGGTCAAACTCCGGGAATAAGTAGAGAGCGGCCGTGTCGCCGGGCATGATGTCATCTTCCGATTCGGTAGATTCCCGGTATACTTCGGTGGCCTCTCCCCCGAATGGAGTGTGCGTGATCACCAGGTCGAGCTTGTAATTGGGCGCCGCGTTGAGCCCCCTGTTGTTGATCGTCGCTCCCGGAGTGAAGACAAAGTCTCCGGGTTCCTGGACCTGCGAGGCGGGAATGATGCCTAAACGGGGAACCAGGATATTGGAATTCGCTACGGCCAGGTCATTGGCCGGGGGCGGCGGCGGCTCCAGGTTGCCGAGAGAAACGGTGACTGTTTCGCCGTTTATCATGGCATTGCGGATGAGCTGCCCCACTTCATAAGGGATCATTAAGCAGGGGATCGTCACCTGGTTACCGACTGCACCGGCGCCCATCACAATAGCGCCAGCACCTGGCGCAGTGTTGACCACCACGGCGGCGATGGCCCCGGCATTTTCCGCATTCAGGGATTTTAGGCCGAATTCGCACGATCCCCGGTCGATCAGCGCGATCTTATTGCTTACCTCGTCCGGATTGAGCAGTTCGTTGCAGCCTTCGGAAGGGATCGGGCTGCCATCATCGACAAATACGACCTCGGCCGTCCAGACCGAGTCGGTCAGCGTTCGTCCGAAACCAGCCGCGGCGAATTCGTACCCGCCTCCGATCTCCAGAGGGGCATCGATGATAAAGGCCTGGCCAAAAAGCATCCCGCCAGACAGCAGAAAGGCGGAAATGAGCAACAGAGTAAACTTGCTTTTCATACTAATCCATTGTTTGGTTATAAATGAGTTTTTCCATCCATTTTCAGTACCGCCGGCAGGTGTGCCCAGAGCCGCGATCTTCGTTCTTGGGGTTAGCCAATGCCCGGCTACAGGAGATAGAGGCGTAAAAGAAGTAGGGGCCGAACCAGCTTTCAGTTCGTTTTTTATTTGCAGTTTAGGTCAAAAATAGGTAATTGTATAAAAAACCGGCCCGGAAACCCAATTTTTTTTATTCTACACATTTTACAGACATCTGGCATAGGGGTGCTGCCGGCTGTTTAGCATCCTTAAATTGCAGGAAAATTTATAAGGCGGTGCAACCTTTTTTCTTTTGCGGCCGTCTACCTTGTAAAGGGCTGATCCAAAAAAGGAGGCCTCCGGCCGAGAAAACCTGCATTTTTGGTAGAAAACCCTTACATTTGAGTTGACTTTTTAAAAACAATCTCCCGAAATGAAAAAGTCTAGCACCCGTACTGTTCTGTTTAGCTTATTGATCGCTGCCAGCCTGGGCTCTTACATCTACCTCCATTCCCTGTCCGGCCAGCCTGTTTACGAGCAGGCTGCCACGGAAGAAGAATACAATGAAGATATAGAATCCAGCGATGCCGAGATCATTCTTCCGGATATCCAACTGATCAAAAAAGCCGTGGAAACCGGAAGGCGCCTGATCCCGGCTTCCTGAGCGGTTTTTACCGAAAAAGAAAGGGGCGCCCCCGTCTAAGGACTTCGGGGCGCCCCTTTCTTTTTCGTGCGGCGATCATCTTGATCGTACGCATATTTTCAGTCCATCCCCTTACTACGGTGTCAATTAAATGCTATAACAGGTTTTGCCTGAGGTTAGACTTGACAAGTTTCCCGGCAGACGCTCCGCTGAAAACTTGTCAAGTCTTTCTTGGTGTTATAAAATTTAATTGACAAAGTACTTACTCCTCCAGCTTTTTCCGCCAATACCTCAGCAGGCCGGCTACGCTCATCCAGGCCGGGTTGGCGTTTTCGTACAAGTCATATTGCGCTTCCGTGACGCCGGCTGCCGCCAGTTCCTTTTTCACAAAAGCCTGGAAGAGCGGGGTTATCTCCTCTGCTTTTTTCCCCTGTTCGTAATGGGGCCTCATCCATTCCGCCCACCGGAGCAGGCCGGCCTCCAGTTCACCCAGGTGTTGAGGGATCTTTGCCGCCGGGATGGGGCCGAAATGCGTCAGGTAGATCTTCTCCAGTTTCAGCGATCGGACCAGCCGGAGGGATTCCTGCCAGTGCTCGATATTGATGTCGGGGGGAGGGCAGGGGGGCATCACCGGGCCGCCTTCGATCTTTACGCCGGCAACGTCGCCGGCAAACAGGACGTCGCTCACCTGCCAGGCGATGTGGTGCACGGCGTGGCCGGGAGTGTGCCAGGCCTTTACTTCAATGTCTCCAACAGTAATGGTTTCCTGGTGGGCCACCGTCCTCAGTTTTTCGGCCGGGATCGGTTTTAAAGTGCTCCAAAGCCGCTCCATGCCTTCTTCACCGTAGATCCGGGTGGCGGAGGCCAGCAATTTGGACGGGTCCTGCAGGTGGGGTTTTCCGAAAGGATGAAGGTAAATGGTGGCGCCAAGCTCGGCCAGCGCCCAGGACGCCCCGGCGTGGTCGAGGTGGATGTGGGTGATGAATACGTGCCGGATGTCTGCCAGCTCATATCCTTTGTCATTTACGGCTTCCTTCAACGATTCAAAAGTTGAGTAAGGCCCTGTTTCGATCAGAATAGGGCCGGCGGAGGACTCGATGAGAAAGGCCGCAATCGTATCCGGCTTATCCAGGAATTTAAGGTCTAGTACGTGAACCATTAGTTTATTATAGTTTTATTTTACTCAGTTAAAATTTTCTTACTAAACTTATTTTACAAAAATCAAAAAGAATAACCATTCAAAAAATCTGCAGTTGACATTCGCCGGCGCCCTTCCAGCTGAAGTTCGTGGACGTGGACAAATCCGTCGGCCGTAGCGATCTTCAGCCAGTCCTTATTATCGGCCAGGAAGGCGCCGGGCGGGTGCTCATGAGCCGTGATCTCCTTCGTCGTCCTGAATATTTTGAGTTCTTTGCCGTCGAGGGTAGTCCAGGCGGCAGGGTAGGGGCTGAGCCCCCGGATGAAATCGTGCACTTGTTGAGTGGGCCGGTTGAAATCGATCTCGCAGGTATCGTGGAAGATCTTGGGGGCTTTGGTGGCGAGGCTGTCGTCCTGTTTCTTCAAGGTGTAATCGCCTTTTTCGATCGCCTGTACGGTTTTCAGCACCACCCGGGCGCCGAGTTCCATCATTCGGTCGTGCACCTCGCCGGCCGTTTCGTTTTCTCCGATGGGCATTTTCTCCTGTAGGATCAGGTCGCCGGTATCTATTTCCTGCTTGATGAAAAAGGAGGTGACGCCGGTTTCCTGTTCTCCGTTTATGACCGCCCAGTTGATGGGGGCGGCGCCCCGGTATTTGGGCAGCAGGGAGCCGTGGAGATTGAATGTACCGTATTCCGGCATGGACCACACTATTTCGGGCAGCATCCGGAAAGCGACGACCACGAACAGGTTGGCATTCAGTTTACGCAGGTTTTCAATAAAACTGGGGTCCTTCAGTTTTTCCGGCTGCAATACGGGAATGCCCTGAGAAACCGCGTATTTTTTCATCGCAGATTCCAACAATTGTTTTTTCCCCCTTCCTCCCCGCTTGTCGGTGGCGGTGACAACGCCTGCGACGTCGTAGCCATTCTCTACCAGGATCTGCAGGGAAGGTACGGCAAACTCAGGCGTCCCCATGAATACGATGCGCAAACTCATATCTAAAGTTGGTTTTAATCTTTACTGTTTATATTTTAGGGTTGTGTAAAGAATAACTCGTGAAGAATTGATGCCGCTATACACAACCCTTAGTATTTCATCTTACCCAATGCTATGATGAAACGCACATGCTACCCACTTGCTTATGTAACACTGCTTCTTTGGCCGGTGTTGCTTTTCTCCGTGTCCGGTAGGGCCAATTTGGTAAATTACGGCCGCAATGCCAAGGAGATCGCTCATCTTTCTGGGCCGCTCCTTTTCCTGCCGGATACCATCCCGGTTGAGGAGCGGGAAAATTTTGACAAGGCCTTTGGCTCCAGCGAATACCAATATCAGCCACATTCCCCGGTTCCCTTTGCCGAGAAGGAAAATACCGAACCTATGATCTTTCAGCCACAGAAAGTGGAGGTTGGCGATTTCCAGCCGCGCTTGTACAAAGTACCGGATGCCTATTCCGGTTTTAAAATAGAGATAATGCGGGCCCGCGAACCCCTGCCTGCCAGCCATGATATTTTCTTTCAGCACGGAAAACTATTTGCAGAAAAATTGCAGAATAACACGCTTTCGTACATGCTGGGGGATTTTCCCAGCGCCGACGAAGCCAATGCTTTCCTTTCGGGCTTTCTGGCGCAACGGTACCCGGATGCGCAGGTGGTCGAATACCGGGAAGGAGAGCGTTTTTAAACGACAGATGATGCAGGAAACCGAATTCAACTGGCAAACCAGCGATGGTTTGAACATCTACGCCAAAGAATGGAAGGCCAGAGAGCCACAGGGAGTGATCTGCCTGGTTCACGGCCTGGGAGAACATGTTAACCGATACGCTCACCTGGCCCGTTTTTTTACAGGCCGGGGCTTTAGCGTCATCGGGTATGACCGCCGGGGCCACGGCCGTTCCGCCGGGCTCCGGGGCCATACTCCTGATGCCGAAACCTTACTAGACGAAGTCGCCAAACTGCTGATCGAGGCGGAGATCCGTTACCGGGCTAGGCCGGTATTCCTCTATGGGCAGAGCCAGGGCGGGCAACTCGTGCTGGCCTATGCGCTCAAGCGGCACCCCAATATTCAGGGGATCATTGCCTCCTCGCCCTGGATACGCCTCAGCTTCGAGCCCTCGCCGGTTATGATAGCACTTGGCAAACTGATGCATCGCCTACATCCTACCTTCACGCAATCCAACGGCCTGAACCCCAGCCACCTCTCCCGAAACCCACAGGTTGTAAAGGCGTATCAGGAAGACCCCCTGGTCCACGACCGCATTACCGCCGCTACCGGGATTGCCATGCTGAGGCAGTCGCATTGGCTGGATGGCTACTCCGGGGCCTTTCCGGTTCCGCTCCTGCTGATGCACGGCTCAGCCGACAAAATCACTTCCCCGGAAGCCAGCCGGGCCCTGGCCGGGCGCCTGGAAGGAAACGTCACCTTCAAACTGTGGGACGGCGCCTACCATGAGATCCACAATGAAGACATACAGGAACAGGCTTTCGAATACGTGCTGGGATGGCTGGAAAAGCACCGGCAGCTGAAAAAATTGGGCAAAGAGCTGTAGGCTGGACAGAAAGCCCCGGGAGCGTGTACGGTGAATGAACCCCCGACAGCCCTTGGCCGTGTAGGACGTCCGGGGCTTCCAACTTTAGACGGGTGGCCGGACTTTAAAACCGCTGAATAGACTCAATGATATAGGAAGGCCTTTGTTTGATCTCGTTGTAAATGTTGGACAGGTAAATGGACATGATGTACAGGTTGAGGCAGGTGGTGGCAAAGAAAACGGCGATCAGCACGACCAGGAAGGTCCATCCGGAAAAGGGTTCGCCAATATTGCCGAAGATATCGATGCCGGTGAATTTTACTTTCAGGGCATTAAAAATAACGCCCAGCAGAAAGACAACGGAGAAAATAAAGATCCACAGCAAAAGGCTGCGCAGGAAGGTTGTGAAAGAAGTGATGGCCACCAGGGAAGTCCGGAAACGGTCGGCAAAGGTTTCGTTGATAGCCGGCTGTAGCGGGAGATCCGTCTCCAGATAGGCGGTTTTGTAACCGACGATGGAATAAATGGCTTTCATATACCGCAGGTTTTCCCGCAGGCGGAGCAGCGAATTCAGCGCTCTCCGGGAAATGATGCGGGTATTGTGGGCCATTTCGTCGATCTGCAGGTTGGAATAGTTCCGGAGAATATAGTAAAAAAGCTTGTATAAGGGCTGGAAACGAAAGCCTACCCGGCGGCGCCGGGCGCGCAGGTACACGATATCGAAGTGTTCTCTCGTTTTTTCGAACAACTGCAGGATGATCTCCGGCTGCTGATAAAAGGCGAATTCAAAGATAACCGTGTAATCGCCATTGGCGCGGTCCAGGCCGGCGAGTACGGCGTGGTTCTTATTCGTGGTGCGGGAAAGGTTGAGCAGATAGATGTTGTGCTTGAGGGCGTCGGGCAGCGGTTCGATGTAGGGCGCAACCGGAGTGTCGATATTGTTGTTGACCAATACAACCTCAAAGTCGGAAAAATGCTCTGATAATACAGGAAAGAGGTTGGACAGGTATTCGGGCAGCGATTCCAGTTCGCTGGAATGCTGGATGACGCCGACTATGGAGATGAAGCTGTTGTACATGGAGGTGGTTGGTTGATTTGCCCTTCGACAAGCTCAGGGTAAAAGTTGATTGGGTTGATTGGGTTGATTGGGTTGATTCCGTTGATTGGGTTGATTCCGTTGATTGGGTTGATTGAGCCGTAGCCAATCCAATCAACGGATTAAACTTAATCAACCCAATCAACGAAGCGGGCGAAAATTAGCCAATAGAGAGGACACTTCCAAGGGCGCCGGAGAGGTAAATAGCCTGGGAAAAGAGCTAAATTCACCTGTTTTTTATATAAAAAGCCTTGTTTTTTAGGAATTTAGTTTTAAATGATACGCCAAGGCCTTATCTTTCGTAAATTATTGTCAGCAATTAGAGGCGTATTGAGAAATGCCACGTAAATTTCCGTTCTACCAGCAATTAGACGCCATGGACTGTGGGGCGACCTGCCTGAGGATGATCTCTCGTCATTTCGGCAGGTACTACTCCCTGGAATACCTTCGGGAGCTTACCTATATGGGCAAGCAAGGGGTGACCCTCCTGGGGATCAGCGATGCCGCCGAGCACATCGGCCTGCAGTCCCTTGCCGTAAAGACCACCTACGGCCGCCTGGCCCGGGACATCCCCATGCCCTGTATTGCCCATTGGAGGCAGGAACATTTTGTGGTTGTCTATAAAGTGAACAAGCATTATGCCTGGATCGCCGACCCGGCTTCGGGAAAGTTCAAATTAACCCGGGAAGAATTTCTGGAAAACTGGATCAGCGATACGGAAGAAGGGGAGGACCTGGGCGTGCTGCTGCTGCTCGAAACGACCCCGGAATTTTTCGCCCGGGAAGGGGAGGCCACCGATAAGTCGGGCTTCGGCTACGTCTTTTCCTATTTCAAGAAATACCGCCCTCTGATTGTTCAGCTCATTGTCGGCCTTTTTCTGGGAACGCTCATCCAGCTTATCTTCCCTTACCTCATGAAGGCCATTGTCGACAAGGGGGTCGATACGGAAGACCTGAACTTCATCAAGATCGTGCTGGTCGCCCAGCTCATCCTTTTTGCGACCCAACTGGGGGTAGAACAATTCCGGAGCTGGATACTCCTCCACGTGGGGGTTCGCGTCAACATCAGCCTGGTATCGGACTTTCTCATCAAACTGACCAAGCTGCCGATCCGGTTCTTTGATTCCAAGATCACCGGCGACCTCATGCAGCGGATCGCCGACCATGAAAGGGTTCAGCGTTTTCTGACCTCCACCTCCCTGGTCTCCATCTTCACTTTTGTGAACTTCCTGGCTTTTTCCGTCATCCTCTTTTTCTGGCACAAACTGGTTTTTGTCATTTTCTTCGGCGGTACCGCCCTTTACCTGGGCTGGGTCTTCTTCTTCCAACAGATGCGCCGGGAACTGGACTACAAGCGCTTCGACCAATCCTCGGACAACCAAAGCAACCTGATCGAGCTGATCAACGGCATGCAGGAGATCAAGCTCCACAATGCCGAGAAACAGAAACGGTGGGCCTGGGAACGCATACAGGCCCGGCTTTTCAGGACGTCGATCAGTTCTCTTCGCATCGGGCAGGTACAGCGCACCGGCGCTTCTTTTTTCAATGAGACCAAAAACCTGCTCATCACTTTCATCGTCGCTCAGGCCGTCATCAAAGGGGATATGACGCTGGGCATGCTGCTGGCGGTCCAGTACATCATCGGCCAGCTCAATTCCCCTCTGGGCAACCTCGTAGACTTTCTGCGCGACATGCAGGAAGCCAAGATCAGCCTGGAGCGCATGAACGAGATACATACCCAGGAAGATGAAGAACAGGCCGGAGAAAAGATCATTCTCCTCCCCGAATCCGGAGACCTCGTCTTTGAAAAGGTGTCTTTCCAGTATAACGGCCCGCATTCCCCAAGCGTACTGAAAAACGTCAACCTGCGCATTCCCAAAGGGCGTACCACGGCTATTGTGGGCACCAGCGGAAGCGGGAAGACCACCATGCTCAAGCTGCTGCTCAACATCTATCAACCCACAGAGGGTGCCATCCGGCTGGGAGACATCAACCTGGGCAATATCAACAACCGGCTCTGGCGAAGCAAATGCGGCGTGGTCATGCAAGATGGCTATATCTTCTACGACTCCATCGCCAAGAACATCGCCCTGGGAGACGAAATCATCGACAAACGCAAACTGCTCAAGGCCGTCAAAGTGGCCAATATCCAGAGCTTCATCGAGTCTCTGCCGCTGGGCTACAACACCAAGATCGGCCAGGAGGGCCTGGGCCTGAGCCAGGGGCAGAAACAACGCCTGCTGATCGCCCGGGCGGTCTATAAAAACCCGGAATACATCTTTTTCGACGAAGCCACCACTGCGCTCGATGCCTACAACGAGATGGTCATCATGGAAAACCTCGAAGAGTTTTTCTACGGCCGGACGGTCGTTATCGTCGCGCACCGCCTCAGCACCGTTATGAATGCCGACAATATCGTTGTACTGGAAGGAGGGGAGATCGTCGAGCAGGGCAACCATGAGGAACTCACCTACCTCCGCGGCGCTTACTACCAACTGGTCCGCAACCAGCTGGAACTGGGCGCATAATCCTAAAAGCTGAACTGAAGATGCAGGAATACGAGAACATTGAGATCCGAAGTGAAGAAGTCCAGGAGATCCTGGGCACTCCTCCCGGCTGGATGGCCCGCTACGGCACCCTCTTTGCCTTTGTCGTAATTGTGGTAATGGGCTGGGTAGGCTTCCTGGTAAAATATCCGGACACTGTCGATGCGGACATTACGGTCACCACTACCGACCCGCCCAAAAGGCTGGTGACGGAGTCTCGGGGCAGAGTGAAAATAGTAAGGGCAGACAACGAGCAGGTGGTGTCTGCCGGAGAAGTCCTGATCGTTTTTGACAACAACGCCAGCCTCGAGGATGTCCTGACCCTGGAAACGGCGATAATGGCAGTCGGCAATACGCCGTCCGACTCCACCTTGCTGGCCTTCTCCCTTCCCGGTAATGTAGTGCTGGGGGAACTCAAAGACGAACTGTACGATTTTTACCGCCGTCAACAAGACCTGCGCCAGTATCTTTCCAACCCTTATGACAACCTGAACCTTCAGCAACTCAACAAGGAACTCGGCAAGATACAGAGCATGATAAGAAGCGACCGGGAGCGGTGGGCCAATATCGACCGCCAGATCGAATCGGTGGAGAAAAGGCTGCGCCGGGAGGAACAACTCTCCCGGGAAAACCTGCTGGCCGAAGAGCGGGTCTCCCGTACCCGGGAGGAGTTGCTCAGCCTGCGCCGGGCCCGGGAAGGCATCGAGTCTTCCATTAAAAGCAAAGAACTGGATATGGACGGCATCCGCTCTGAAATGAGCGGCGTGCGGCAGGTCACCAAAGAAGGCCGGCAGGAAGCGGCTATCGCCATGAGAGAAAGCTTTCAGGCCATGCAAAGAGCCGTGGAAGAGTGGAAAAGGAAGTATGTGATCAGCTCGCCAATTGAGGGCATTGTCTCCTTCAACCTGGAAAGCATCAGCGAACAACAATATGTGGAAGCCGGCAGGGAGATCGGGGTGGTGGTGCCCCTGAAACGGCAGAAAACAAAGGGCTTCATACAGATCGACATGTCCCGGTCAGGCAAGATCCGGCCCGGCCAGAAGGCCATCGTCCGGCTGGACAGCTACTCCTACGCCGAATACGGCGCCATTGAGGCCCGGGTGGAAAAGAAAAGCCAGGTGCCCATCGACGGAAAAGTCATCGTCGAAGTCGGCTTTGATGATGACCTCGTAACCACCCTGGGCAAAAGGATCGAGCCTTCCCGGGAGATGAAAGGAACAGCCGTTATCATCACCAATGACAAGCGCTTTATCGAACGGGTGTTCGAACAGGTGCGCAGTAGGGTGGTCCAGGAAGGGTGAGAAGGTAAGGAATGAAGGAATGAAGGAATGAAGGAATGAATGGCCTAATCAATCCTTCATTCCCTCATTCCTTCATTCCTTACAAATGTATAACCTCATCGTAAGCCGCTGCCGTGGCTTCCATCACCGCCTCGCTCATGGTGGGGTGGGGGTGGACCGCCTTGATGATCTCGTGCCCGGTAGTTTCCAGTTTGCGGGCGGCGACCACTTCGGCGATCATTTCGGTGACGTTGTATCCGATCATATGAGCGCCGAGGAATTCTCCGTATTTGGCGTCAAAGATCACTTTAACGAAACCCTCCTTTGCGCCGGCAGCGCTGGCTTTCCCGGAAGCGGAAAATGGGAACTTGCCCACTTTTACTTCATAGCCGGCATCCCGGGCCGCCTGTTCCGTATATCCCACTGAGGCAATCTCGGGGCTGCAGTAGGTGCAGGATGGAAGGTTATTGTAATCCAGAGGCTGCGGGGCCATTCCGGAAATCCGTTCCACACAGATAATCCCTTCGGCGCTGGCTACGTGCGCCAGGGCAGGGCCGGGAATTACGTCGCCTATAGCATAGATGCCGGCGACATTGGTGCGGTAGTATTCATCCACTTTTATCATTCCCCTGTCGGTTTCGATGCCAAGGGCCTCCAGGCCGATGTTCTCGGTATTGGGCGCCACGCCCGCGGCGGAAAGCACAACATCACATTTGATCTCCTGCGTTTCCCCGGTTTTGCGGTTTTTAACCGTGACCTTACAGCCCCGTCCTTTGGTATCGACGGATTCAACAGAAGTATTCCCCATCACTTCCAGGCCTTTCTTTTTGTAGATCTTCCCGAGTTCCTTGGATATATCCGGGTCTTCGCGGGGAACAAGCCCCTGTTCCAGAAATTCCACGATCGTCACTTCCGTTCCGATAGAGTGGTAAAAATAGGCGAACTCGACGCCGATCGCGCCGGCGCCGACGACTACCATCTTTTTAGGCTGTTTCTCCAGGCTCATAGCCTTGCGGTATTCGATCACGTTCTTACCGTCAATCGGCAGGTTGGGCAGCTCTTTGGCCCTGGCGCCGGTGGCAATGAGTATATGCTCGGCGCTGTATTCTTTCTTTTTCCCTTCTGCATCGGTAACTTCTACCTTTTTTCCCGGCGCCAGTTTCCCGGTTCCATTAATGGTGGTGATCTTATTTTTGCGGAACAGGAAATTGATCCCCTTACTCATCCCTTCGGCTACTCCCCGGCTTCGTTTGATCATCCCTTCAAAATCTACCCCCGCTTTCTCTACTTTGATCCCGTAATCTTCAGCGTGTTGAATGTACTCAAATACCTGGGCGCTTTTCAGCAGCGCTTTGGTGGGGATGCACCCCCAGTTCAGGCAGATCCCTCCCAGGGATTCCCGTTCGACAACGGCAACTTTCATTCCCAGTTGGGAGGCGCGAATAGCGGCAACATAACCGCCAGGGCCGCTCCCGATAACAATAAGGTCAAATTTATCCATATCGATGGTCTGTTTTGATTGGCTAATGGATGCGAATAGGCAACAACCGCCGGCTTAGCATTGTTTGCTGCCCGCAAATATAGTCAGATCATTTGACTACACCGAAAAAAGACAGGTAGGGATCAAAGGCAAAGGGTTGGAAAATAAAAAAAACCCCGCTACTTTCCCGCAGCGGAGCTCATCTTAACTTGCTGATACTTTAAACCTTTATTAGAGAATAATCTCATTCTTTTTATGCCTTTCGAATATAAAAGTAAGGAACAGATGGTAACAAGGCAAGAAAAACACACTGACAATTTGTCGGACAACAAAATAATGAAGAGTATAATTTTTTTGATTAAAATACTGTTTTGCAAAATCATAAACATAGAAAATAATAAAATATTATCAACTCCCTTCCTTGAAAAGGGCTGATAACCAGCACCTAAAAAAAATTGGCGGTGGCATATCCCGGCCTTAAATTTTCTTCGGGATAGGCCCCTCATTCCATCATTCCATCATTCCATCATCCCATCATTCCATCACTTACTGGCTACACTGCCAGCAGGTTGCTCGCTGAGGGTAACGACCAGCGCCCCGCCGGTTGCCGGGCTTCCGCCTTCTATTTTCGCAAAAAAACCGGGTTGCAATTCTGTGCTATGCCCCAGGGCAAGCTGGCTGCTCCTTTCCGTCAAGGCATCGGCGACGGAGCTGTAGATCACATACGCAGGGCCCAGTTGCCCCAGGCGGTAGAATTTGTTAATGGATTCCTGTATCCAATAGCTGGACGGCGCGCCGGTATACTGGTCAACCAGCCTGAAATGAAATTCCTGGTGGATGTAGTCACACCCGGTTTGAAGGATGGAAAGCTCAAGGCCGTCGTCAAAAGAAAGATATTCTACGGCCCGGTCTTCCTCCAACTGGAAGTCATGCCGGGTGACCGACCGCAGCGCTTCACTGAATATCGGTTTCGGCGCCCCGTAGCGACAATCGGAAAAAGCGGCGGCTGCCCCGGAAGGCGGAATATCGTCTGCACATCCGGTAAGCACAAAAAGCGACAGGAAAAACAGGGAAAGGACAGAGCTCAAACGTGTCAGATTACGCATAAGTACATGATTAAAGTTATCTAATGTTGGGGGGGCGGCCCTGGTATGTCGTGCCTTAAAGCTTTGCTGGAAAAGATATTGTAAGGAGGGGTAATCGGCCCGTTTCAAATCAGAATTTCAACCAGCCTCAGGACCCTGATCCCGAAAGCCCCGGAAATTCAAATTTAGGCAAAAGGCCGGCAGTTTTTAAATCTGCTCCTGGCTTTATACGGGCTGCAGATCAGATTGTTTCTTTAGCTATTAAGAAAAATAATATTTGAAGCTTTAATAGTCCTGCCAAAGGCAACGCGATCATGGCCTCGGCCTATGGCGGCGGGTTGTTACATTTAAATCAGTGGTTAAACAATCAATTCGGTTTTGGCGTTAGGGTAGGGATTTAAAAAACAACCTAAATTATCCTTTATGATAAATTCGAATTACGAGGCCAACGGCAAGGCCCACCCCCGCCTCAACGGAAACTCCAATGGATATGCGGAGTCCTTCACAGATGAGATCGGCGCACAGCACGTAGGCACTTCCTACGACACCCCATTGAAGCCCGGCGCTTTCGACCTGCCTGATGAAGAAAAGATGAAGCAGGTGGAGAGCCATTTCCGCGAGATCATGGACGTCCTTGGCCTCGACCTTACTGACGACTCTCTGCGCGGAACGCCAAAGCGCGTGGCCAAGATGTTTGTCCGGGAGGTCTTCTCCGGGCTCAACCCCGCCAACAAGCCCAAGGTTTCCCTGTTCGACAATAAATTTCAATATCGCCAGATGCTGGTTGAGAAAGGGATCCGGGTGCAGTCCTTCTGCGAACACCACTTCCTTCCCATTTACGGACGGGCACATATTGCCTACATTGCCAACGGGCAGGTCATTGGCTTGTCTAAGCTCAACCGCATCGTCGAATATTACGCCCGCCGCCCGCAGGTACAGGAGCGCCTCACCGTTCAGATCGCCAATGAACTGAAGTCTGTACTGGGAACGGAAGACGTCGCAGTCTATATAGAAGCGAAACACATGTGCGTGGAAATGCGGGGCGTACAGCACGAACACAGCAGCACCGTGACCACAGAATACAGCGGAAAATTCCTGAACGAAAATACGCGTGCAGAATTCCTGCAGGCAATACGTTAAAAGAAAGATACAACAACATGGCTGTTGAAATACTAGCGAATAAGAAGGTGCTCATCGTTGGGGCCACCGGAGGGATCGGTTCAGAAGCCACCCGGCTGATCAAAAACGGGCAGGCCAATGTCTTCATCACCGGGCGTAATGAGAAAAAACTCAAGGAAATCGCCCATGCCAACGAAATCCCTGACAGCCAGGCTTTTATCCTGGACGTTACGGATGCCCGCGCCGTAGAGGCGCTGGCCGCCAAGATCCATGAAAAGATTGGCCAACTGGATATCCTGATCAATGCCGCCGGTATAGGATACCTGAATCCGCTGGAAAAGACGGATGCCGAGGATTTCATGGAACTTATCGATGTCAACCTCAAAGGGGCTTTCCTCCTGATGCGGCATTTTCTTCCTCCAATGAAAGAAGCCAAAAAAGGGCTGGTCATTAATATTCCCGGGGTGTTGGGCAAAGCGCCAATGGCCGGCGCGGCCGCTTATGCCGCTTCCAAGTATGGCCTCAATGGCATGGTTAAATCTATCCGGGAGGAGCTGAAGCGGACGGAGGTGCGGATAACCAACCTGTATCTGGGAGGCGTGGATTCCAGCTTTTGGGACAGGATTGACATGCGTGTCAACCGGGATAAGTTCATCAATGCAAAGGAGGCGGGAAGGGCAGTTTGGTTCCTTTGCCAACAGCCTGCCTCCGGGGTGGTTTCCGAAATGGTGATCCAGCCTTTTAACCATCAGGCCATCTAAAACGTCAGCCCGGGTGCTTGTGTAGGCTACCATTCCAGGGCCGGACAGCTGCGGCGCAAGACTTCGCCTGTGTAAAGCCCGCTAACGGAAGAGCCGGCCGGGGCGTAAAAGCCCTCGTTTTCAGGTAGTTCCGAATAATTTTTGCAAACAAATAAATTTGCCTATTTAGTTTCTGCAATAGCTGGATAAACAGTTTTTTAAACTGATTTTTTTCATTTGCAAGTATTTTATTTTTTAAACCAATTTTATTTTTCTCAAAAATTTTGAAATTGCTGCCATTTATCACCACCAGCAGGTGACATTTGTTATTGACACAGGGTATGGGGCCGTCTACATTGCAAATGGACAAACCTAACCAAATCATTATGATGACCCTGACCAAAACTTCAAAACTTAAGGTGGACCGGTTTATGGATTGGCTAAAGCAACGCACTCCGAACGAACCGGAATTCCATCAAGCCGTCAGCGAAGTGGCGCGTACTGCTATTCCTTATATTGCAGCCAACAAAAAGTACCAGGGGTACAGCCTGATGGAGAGGTTGACCGAACCTGACCGGGTTGTTTCCTTCCGGATAACCTGGATGGACGACCGGGGCCGGGTACAGGTCAACCGCGGCTATCGGGTGCAGTTCAACAATGCGATCGGCCCTTATAAAGGAGGGCTTCGTTTCCACCCTACCGTAAACCTGGGCGTTTTAAAATTCCTGGGGTTTGAGCAGATCTTCAAGAACAGCCTGACCGGCCTGCCCATGGGCGGCGCCAAGGGCGGTTCCGATTTTGACCCAAAGGGAAAATCCGATGCTGAGGTCATGCGTTTCTGCCAGGCCTTCATGTCAGAACTTCACCGTTATATTGGGCCGGACACTGACGTTCCTGCCGGCGACATTGGGGTTGGCGGCCGTGAGGTGGGTTTCCTGTATGGCATGTACAAGAAGCTGAGGAATGAGCATACCGGAACGATCACCGGTAAAGCACCCCAGTTTGGTGGCAGCCTGATCCGCCCCGAGGCCACTGGCTATGGGACCGTCTTCTTCGTGGAAGAAATGCTCAAACGGCGTGGTGAAACGCTCGAGAACAAGGTGGTTGCCATTTCCGGCTCCGGAAACGTTGCCCAGTACGCCGCTGAAAAGGCCATTCAGAAAGGCGCCATAGTTGTCACCCTGTCCGATTCATCCGGCACCATTTATGACCGCAAGGGGATTACCAAAGAAAAGCTCGACTGGCTGATGGAACTCAAGAACGTCCGCCGTGGCCGGATCAAGGAGTATGCGGATGCATACGGCGTGCTCTACATTCCCAACGGCAGGCCCTGGAGCATCAAGTGTGATATCGCGCTGCCTTGCGCCACTCAAAACGAACTGGATGAAAATGATGCCCGCGAATTGATCAAGAACGGCTGTATGGCCGTAGCTGAAGGTGCAAATATGCCGTCCACTCCTGAAGCTGTGCACCTGCTGCAGCAGTCCGATGTGCTTTTCGGGCCCGGCAAAGCCGCCAACGCCGGCGGCGTAGCCGTCTCCGGGCTGGAAATGTCGCAGAACAGCCTGCGCCTTTCCTGGACACGGGAGGAGGTTGAGAACCGGCTGAAAAATATCATGGTCAATATTCATGAGCAGTGCGCCCTCTACGGCTCTGATGAGAACGGCGAAATTGACTACGTTGCGGGCGCAAACCTCGCCGGCTTTGTCAAGATCGCTGACGCCGTCATTGCTCAGGGGCTTATTTAATGCCAGCTGGCCAGGCGAGAACGCCAGCCCGCAGAGGCAGCTCTCCGTGCTGCCATTCACGGGCTGGCCGACGCTCCGGTTAGCGGCAAAAGCGGGGCTCTTGCTGGCGCTCCGGGATAGAGGAGGAGTTTTAGGTTGAGAAAGTTTGCATACCAGTATTCGGCCTTCAACCGGCGCCCCCTGTAAGGAGCGCTCAGGCAGGCAAACCGCTTAAAGGTTATCCTTTCCGGATAGCCGCCAGGGTTCAAAGCTGGGCTCTCCGCCGGGCTTTGAGCCCTTTTTTTGGGTAGCCGTCTAAGGTTGGACACTATTGATAGCCAAAGGATGGCGGAACGTCCAAAGCCATTCCGACTTCCGCGTTCCGACTTCCGACTTTGTCCAACGCTAGAATGGTGGCCCTTTTTTTACCGGGCAGTTGAATTGCCGGCCCTACTTTTTCTCGGGCCGGGCCGGCGCCGGTTCCGGGGTGACAACTTCCGGCTCCTTTCCATTCAGTAAAAGGCGGTAGGCTTTTCCGAAGTCGGGAATGCCATATCCCAGCTCTACATCGGGCTGGCTCGCCTGCGAAGCGCTCAGTTTGACGGCTTCCACAATCTCTTTATTGCTCTTTTCGGGAAAAGCCTCCCACAAGCAGGCCACCAGCCCTGCCAGGATAGGAGAAGCAAAAGAAGTGCCGGACCCGATGGTTGCCTGGAAAACGAAAGGGTCGGCTACGGTGACCCAGGCTCCGGGCGCGGCCACATCGGGTTTGATGCGCCCGTCGGCAGTGGGCCCCAGGGAGCTGAATGAAGCCCGCCCACCGGAGAAATCAATAGCGCCTACAGAAAGCGCAAAGCTGGCATCGGCAGGGATGCCGATATGTTTCCATCCAGAGTTGCCTTCATTTCCGGCGCTGGTAACCACGATCATCCCTTTTTGGAAGGCAATGTCGGCGGCCAGGCTCGCCACGGAGCTCTTTCCATCCAGGTTCTCAAAGGCATAATTCATCTGCTTGTCATTGAAAGTGGTATACCCCAGCGAGGAATTGGCCACATCGGCGCCCAGGCTGTCTGCATATTCCAGCCCTGCCACCCAATGGCACTCTTCGATGCGGTATTCGCCACGGGTGTCTTCTGTTTTTATGCAGGCATAAGTCGCCCCCGGCGCCGTGCCTACCATTACCCCCGGGACATTGGCCCCCATGGTGGACAATACTTTGGCGCCGTGGGTGCTGGACTCGTAGGCTTCCAGGTCGCCGTCGACAAAATCGCGGGCGAGTAAAAGCCTGTCGCTCGTCCGCAGGCTGTCAAAGAATGGGCTTTCGTCAACGCCGATGAACCCCCCGTCCAGGACGGCGAGCCAGATGCCGGCGCCGGTATATCCCAATTGGTGGAGGGTGTCTCCGTTCAACCATTTTATCTGTCGGGTAGCATAGCCGTAGGGCTGGCCTTCCAGCCGCTCACTGAGGAGGGTGTCTGTTTTTACAGTCAGCTTTCGCCTTTGTCCCTCTGCATAGGGAAAACCTACGTATTCCACCTTTTCAACGAAAGGGAGTTCTGATATGCCTAAAATGCTGTCTTCCGGGATGAGAATGGTGGCTGCATTGAGCCAGCGCGACGTATGGTGCACCGACGCGCCTCCTTTTTTGAGGGCATCGAGATAGTGGGGGTTGGGGGGAAAATCCTGTTCTGTTATCGGTATGTTCCATTTTTCCCGGCGGGCTATTGCCCGTTCAGATAAGAATACCTGAGGCTCATCAATCGTATAAGGGCTGCCTTGCTTGTCGGCAAAAGTAACCCAGAAATATTTATAGGGGCTGTCTTTTTCCGGTGGTTGAGCGCTTGTGTGGGCAAAAGGCGATAACAAGAGAGCGGCCAGCAGCCAGAGTGAATATTTCATTGGTCAAAGGATTTCTGTGTCCAGGTTTAATTGGAAGATCTCTTCCATTTTCTCCATAATAAGGCCGAGTAAAGCCGTTTTGTTGTATTCCCGGTTGATTTTATAAAGTGTGTCCTTCACAGATAGAGGGTCTATCGTCCGCCGGAAGGATTGTCTGGTGTAAAAATCCTTGCGGTGCAGTTTACGGGGGGTGGTGAAGGGGCCGTTGCTTACCAGGATACTGTATGGGGTAGGCGGGGCATTTTCTTCCACCCATTGCTGGCCGCCTTCTTCTCCTTTGAGGTAGAGGTAGGCACAGGGGCCGTGGATGGAAAACTCCACACCCCACAGCACATCGCCCGGCCTTTCCGGGGTAGGCGCTTCGGAAGTTTCAGGATGCCATGGCTTTTTAAGATAAGCCTCCCGTTTTTTCTTCTTCCCGTCATTTTCGCCGGCTTCCAGGGTTTCTTCATTGTAGAAGCTTTCTCTGAACCAGACTCCGTGGGCCTGAAAAGAATATTCCTTTTGCCTGAAGAGTTGTATGTAGAAGCCGGCAACCTGCATTGGATTGGCCCCGTAAACGGCCAAGTGGCAGTTGTTGGCCTTGGGGTGAAGGCGGGAATACAGTTCCATTTTCAAGCCGAAAAATGCCTTTTCCCATTCCTCCACTTCATCTGTCCATGCCGGCTCATAGGGCCCGGCATCCAGACAGGAAAGGGCCAGTTTCATCTCCAGCTCTTCTATCTGAAGGCTCAGTGCTTCAACGTGTTGCCGGGCCTCCAGATAGTAGGCGTAACGCTCAGACTGTTCTTGGTTATTCCAGAAACGCTGTTTTGCCTTCTTTTTCTTCCTTTCCAGGATGTCGAGTTCGCTCAACAGCCGTACATAGAAATGGCCTTCCCTGATCTTTTCGGCCTGCCGCCGCAACGCACTGGCGTGGTCCGAATGGCTGATCTTGGTATACTCCTCCAGGAGGAGTTCCAACCCCAAAGGATCGGCCTCGGCCTCGATCCGTATTTTGCCGCCCTCCGCTACGGCCCTGACCTCCAACTGGTCATCAAAGTCTTCGGTATTCAGGGCCCTGGACAGCGGGGTGGTCAGTTCATCCCGAATGGCCCTTTGGAGTTGGCGGGCGCCGTATTTACTATCATAACCTTTCTGGGCCAGAAAGCTCATCACTTCTTCTTCGACGCTCAGGTTGATCCGCCTGAACCGGATGCCTTCTCTTTTCCGTAAAAGCGCAATTTCGCGTTCGACCACAAAGCGCACCGTGAAGCGGTCCAGGGGACTAAAGGCGATCACCTCATCAATGCGGTTGAAGAGTTCCGGGCGGAAGTACTTCTGTACTTCTGTCATGAAGTGTTCTTTGATAACCTCTTTGTTCATACTCTGCAGCCAGCCAATAGGGTTGGAGATCAGCGTCTGGGCTCCGATATTGGAGGTCATGATAATGATCGTGCTGCAAAAATTTGCCAGTTTGCCCTGCGGGTCGGTGAGCCGCCCCTCGCTCAGTATCTGTAGCAACAGGTCGAAGAAAGAAGGGTGGGCTTTTTCAATTTCATCAAAAAGCAGGACGCCGAAGGGCTCGCGGCGGATGGCATTAGTCAGCAGCCCTTCGGAAAAATAGCTGGTTCCCACCAGCCGGGACACGGCCAGGGGAGTCGAGAATTCGCTCATGTCAAAACGGGTGAGCCGCTCCCGGCTGCCGAACATAAATTCCGCCAGTATCTTGGCCAGCTCCGTCTTGCCTACCCCCGTAGGCCCCACGAATAGCAGGGAAGCGATGGGCTTGCCGGCCCGGGCAAGGGCTGTTTTTACGGACGCCAGTACATTGACGACACTATCCACGGCGGCTTCCTGCCCGAAGACCTTGCTGTTGAAGCTTTGCTTCACCGCAGTGGCATCCATTGGCAGGGCCGGGTCGGCCATGAACCTGGGCATTCCCGTTTCCTCACAGAATTGACGAATGACTTCCTGCCAGGTGATCTCCAGCTCGCCGGCCGGGGCCAGAGGAGAACTGCTCTTGTTGATCAGCAGGCTTTCCAGAAAGCGTATGGGCTTTCCCGGCATTCCGGCATAAGGGGTGAACCGGCGGTTGAGGCGGATGGCCTCCCGAATGGCCTCTTCTTCGATGTTTACGCTTCTGACGCTGGCAATATCCTTTACCTTTTTCAGGATGATCTGTTCCAGTTTCTTCTCCTCCGGTTCTTTGATATGAATGGGCTGGAACAAAGAAATGTAGTTAGGGCTCTTTATCTCGATCTTGGCCCGTTCTTCTTCGGTGCATTCCGAAATGATGCTGATCTCTCCCCGGCTGAGGAAGGGGCGCAGGTAATCCGCCATACTGACGTCATTGCCCTCGTATTTACCGGCCTCGAAGAGTTCCATCAGGTTTCGGATAAAGAGGACATCGCCACTTGCCGCCAGCTCCTGGCAGAACAGGGAGAGGTTTTCCTCCCACCCGGTATCTTTCATCAACTCCTTGATCAGGGTAGAGGCGGTGGTTTCCCATATCTGGAAGCTGCTCCGCCTTCTATTCTGTAGCCGGGACAATTCCCAAACCAGAGCTGTTTTCCCACAACCGGAAGGCCCTATGAGGAGCGCGTTGCGGTTGAATTTCCCCTCCAAAACACGCGCCAGCTGCCCCAACTCTTCATCTCTCTCGTATAACCCCTGCCGGTTGATGGCTAACAGGCTGGCAGCCTGCGGCAGTAGTTTTTCCCGCTGCTCCCCTTTCAGCCCTTCCAGTTCCTTTGGCGTTGGCGCCTGCAGGCGGATCTCCTGCTGCTGAAGTTCTATGCTGCTGAACCATATTGCGGAGACGATATCCTGAACCGCATTCAGTCGCCGGTTGCGGGTAAAATCGAGGCGGATCGTTTCTTCCAGGCTCTGGTGGAGGTTTTCCTCATCACCGGCAAAGGCTTCCAACCCCAGGCTGGGCACTATACCCCAGACGCCCTGTTCTTGCTGGTTGAAAAAATAAGTGAATTCCAGGCTGAAAGCTGGGTAACTGATCTTGTCCCGGGCTTCTTCAAACCGGACTTCCAGGCTTCCCTTGTAAAAATCGCCCCGCTGGTGTTCACTGAGTAGTTCCCGGAACTGGCCACGGTTGAGCACTTTTTTCTGAAGGGCTTCGGCATATTTTTCGGCGACGAGCCTCAGGGGCTGCCCCAAACGCAGAACGCTATTGTCCGCCAGGGGAGCGAGCAGGCTGGTTCCCGGGTGGAAGTGCAGGCGAAAAGCATAGAACGGAATGGAAAATTTGAATGCCATGGACCTGTATTACAAGCCCAAAGCTAAGGTTTTTTCATTATTATTTGGCGCTGTTCTCACCTGCCCCCCCATTCACTCAATCACTCATTCCTTCATTCCTTCATTCCTTCATTCCTTAGACAATAATAACCCCTTCAGCCCTATCGCCAAATACAAGGTGCTGCCCACGGCTGTACCGGTATCCACTGGTGAGGGCCAGCAGCGCGTCAAACTGATGCCAGGAGGAAAGGGTTCCGGCCAAAGGGTAGGGCAGGTGGGCCGAAACCCGGGCGGCCAGCGCCGGAAGGTGTGCTTTATCTCTTTTGTATTGTTCCCGGCTGAACTCCAGCATCCGGGCGAGATAAGCGGGGTATACCTCCAGGACTTCTATACCTTCTTCCTGCAGTTTTGCGTTCAGTTGCATGGCGCGCGCGGTGAGTCCTCCCAGGAACATAGGAGACATAGCTTTCAGCTGCTTATCTGCTTTTCGGTAGAAAAAATCCCTGTATTGTTCCCCGTCGCGGTATGCGCCAGGCAGGCTCAGCGGGGCATCCAGGAATATTTTATCCGGTTTCCAGCGTTGCGCCCAGTCGAGAATAAAAAGGTCGGCATCCTGTTTTTTGGCGCTTTGGGACAGGCGTATCCGGCCTTCTTCCGGAAAAGCAATGGCGGTGGTGCCCGCCAATTTACTGCCGTAATCGATTCCTGCTATCTTCATTGCCTGGCATTTTACTTGACAAGTTCCTCAGTGGCCCTAGACTTTGGACGTGCAGCCATTTTAAGTCGGAAGTGGGACCGTCTGGTCAGCCGGTTAAAAAGTCGGAAGTCGGAATTTGGGCCAGAATGGGCGCTCAACGCCTTCTTTTCCGCCTTCCGCCTTC
>JAGFJE010000099.1 GCA_024103175.1 Phaeodactylibacter sp. | reverse complement strand
GAGGACGCGCCGGTGATCAAAATGACTTTTTTCATAAAATAATTCTTTTCCTGACCGCCAAATATAATCAAGTGCCCCCATTCATTCACTCCCCGTCTTCGCTGTGCTCAGCCGGGTAAAATTCCCTCAACCCCTCCCCTACACCCCCGAGAACGCACTAAACCCACCGTCCACCGGCACGATGACCCCGGTCACAAAGGCGGCGGCGGGACTGCACAGCCAGACGGCGGCGCCGATGAGTTCCTCCGGTTCTCCAAAGCGCTTCATGGGCGTATGGCTGATGATGGTTTGGCCGCGGCTGGTGAGGCTGCCGTCTTCGTTGAGCAGCAGGCGGCGGTTCTGTTCCCCGATGAAGACGCCGGGCGCGATGGCGTTCACCCGGATGCCCTCGCCGAATTTGGCGGCCATTTCCACGGCCATCCATTGGGTGAAGTTGTCAATGGCTGCCTTTGCCGCCCCGTAACCCACCACCCGGGTGAAGGGCTGCTGGGCGGTCAGTGAGGATATGTTGAGAATAACGCCTTGCCGCTGTTCTGCCATGGGCTTCGCAAAGACGTAGGTGGGAAGCACCGTTCCGTGAAGGTTGAGGTCGACCACCCGGCTGAAGTCCGGCATGGACAGGCCGAAAAAATCCTGTTCCGGGCCGATGGTGGCGCCGGGCAGGTTGCCGCCGGCTACGTTGAGCAGAATGTCTATACGGCCCCATTCGCGGAGCACTTTTGCCCTGGCGTCTTCCAACTGCTGTTGGGCCAGGACATCTGCCACCAGGGCCAGGGCCTCTCCGCCGGCGCCCCGGATGGCTTCCACCTGGCGTTCGACTTTTGAGGCCGTCCGGCCCAGGATGCCTATCCTTGCCCCTGCGGCCGCCAGGCCTTCCGCCATGGCGCCGCCCAGCACGCCGGAGCCGCCGGTGACGACGGCTACTTTGCCTTCCAAGGTGAAGAGTGATGATATATCTGTCATGCTATTGGCTTTGGTCTCCTCCAAAGAAAAAGCATTTGCAGGAACTCTTTCGTATCTTCCCCGTCAAAAAACAAAAACCATTACCTCCATGAGAACTCGATTAACACCTTTTGCGAAATTACTCATTGTGATCGTCGTCGCCGCCGGCCTGTTCTTCGGCTACCGGATGCTAACCAATTCGGGAGCGATCGATGGTTTTACGGGGAATGATCCTGACACTACCGAACAAAAGGAGGAAAGCCCCAAAAATGATCAGTCCCCTGCCGATTTTGAACCGCAGGATTTCACCTACACGCCTCCCGCGCCTCAGAACGGAACCCTGAAAGGGGTCGTCGAACTGGGCGCCGCCGGCTTCAACTCCTTCATCGTTGAGATCGGCGATAACAAAAACTGGAGCCTCAAAAAGGCCGAGTGGGGCAACAGCCTGGTCTATGACGGGTTGGCTTCCGGAAAGGACATTACCCAGGGACTGAAACAATACATTGCCGATATGCTGGATTACGGCGTCAGCGGCAGGGACATCCACTTTGTGGTCAGCTCAGGGGCGGCAAAGGTGGAAACCACCCAGAAGATCATCGACGGGATAGAATCCCTCGGCTATGTGGTCAATACCGTTACCCCGGAAAAGGAAGCCCAGCTGGCTCTTCGGGCCGCTCTGCCCGACGCCTACCGGGATAAAGCCTTTGTCGTAGATATCGGATCCGGAAATACCAAGATCTCCTGGATGGATGGCGGGAAGGTCACCGGCCTGGAGACCTATGGGTCGAAATACTACGTAGACAATGCCGACCCGAGTGAGGTGTATCTCGATGTAAGGAGCAAGGCGGCAAAAGTGCCTTCGTCCAAAACCCAAACCTGCTTCATCATTGGAGGAGTGCCCTTTCAGTTGGCCAAGGAAGTGCGGCAGGGCGAGGAGCGCTACACCGTGCTGAAAGCGCCGGGCGCCTATGAAGTGGAAGGCGCCAAGGAAAAGGCGGGCATCAACATCTACAACGCCATCGCCGATGTCACCGGCTGCCGGCAGTTCGTATTCGACTGGGATGCGAACTTCACCATCGGCTTTCTGCTGACGTTGTAGTGTTGAGCACGGAGGAAAAGGAAGCGCTGCTTAAACAGGAGCGCGAACGCCTGGGGCAGGTCAATGCCGAATGGATACACCGCATGGCTGTGCCAGAACAGCGCCCTGCGGGAACGCATGGCCCTGTTCTGGCACGGCCACTTTGCCTGCCGCCCCATCTTCGGGAGCCTGGGCGCTCAGTATATCAATACCATCCGACGCATCATCCTGGAGAAGCGGGAAACAGCACAGTTCATCACCCGAAAGATCTACCGGTATTTTGTCAATGAAAATATCGATGAAGGCCGGGTGGAGGCCCTCAGCCGGCAGTTCTATGACTCCGGTTACGAGATTGCTCCCTTCCTGCGCTCCATTTTCGAGAGCGAATAGTTTGATGCGCCGGAGCATATCGGCCGCCGCATCAAATCGCCGGTAGAAGGCTTGCCTGGGGTTCACGCCCTGGTGGCAGAAAAAAGCCGTCAGGCCCCCTTTACGCCCCCTTTCAAATATTATATTTGCGGCAGGACAAAACCTCGCTGCATGGATTTCTTCTCCGTACTCACCATTCTGACCGTACTCTCCGCCATCTTTGGCTATATCAACGTGCGTTTCCTGAAGCTGCCCATTACCATCGGGCTGATGATCATTTCCATAGTTTTTTCCCTGCTGGTGCTGGCCCTGGGGCAAGCCGTGCCTTCCCTCCTGGAGTGGGAGTCGAGCCTGGTGCGGGAGATAGACTTTCAGGAGTTGCTCATGGAGGGGATGCTCAGTTTTCTCCTTTTCGCCGGCGCTCTGCACGTCGATTTCCGGCAACTGAAAGAACAGCGCTGGCCCATCATCCTGTTTGCTACGCTGGGCGTGGCTACCTCCACCCTTATCATTGCCGTCCTGATATTCGGAGTGCTGCAATTGCTGGGGGCGGGGCTGCCGTTCCTCCACTGCTTACTGTTCGGCGCGCTCATCTCCCCTACTGACCCTATTGCGGTATTGGGCATTTTGAAAAAGGCCGGCGTCCCGAAAAAACTGGAAGTTAAGATCGTAGGGGAAAGCCTTTTCAATGATGGGATCGGGGTCGTGGTATTTATAACGATCTACCAGGTCGCCCAGGCTGGGGCCGGGCATTTTGAAATGTCGGAAGTAGGGCTTTTGTTCCTTGAAGAAGTCGGAGGAGGGATCGCCCTGGGCCTGGGCCTGGGTTACCTGGCCTATTACCTGATGCGCACCATCGACAACTACGAGACAGAAGTGCTGATCACCCTGGCCATGGTCATGGGGGGATACCTGCTGGCCCGGTATCTCCATTTCTCCGGGCCGTTGGCCATGGTCGTCGCCGGGCTGATGGTGGGCAACGAGCGCTTCCGGACCAGCTCCATGTCGAAGGTCACCGAAACCTATGTTGACAAGTTCTGGGAACTGATAGACGTATTGCTCAATGCCGTCCTGTTCGTGATCATCGGGCTGGAGATCCTCGTCCTGCCCTTCGAACGCCAGTATTTCATCGCCGGCCTGCTGGCCATCCCCCTCACGCTGCTTGCCCGGGCCCTGGCCCTGGCCGGGCCGATCGCCCTGTTCAAAAAACGATTGGAATTTGTGCCCCGGACCAACCTGATCATGACCTGGGGCGGGCTGAGAGGAGGCATTTCCATTGCCCTGGCCCTCTCCCTGGCCGAACACATGAGCCGCACGCCGCTCCTGACCATAACCTATATAGTCGTTATCTTTTCCATCATCGTCCAGGGACTTACGGTTGGAGCACTGGTGAAACGCACCCAATTGCAAACATCTGAAGGCGCCTAATATTCTTTTTCAAACAAGAAAGCCTCTTACACATTGCATATTCAGGAATATATTTTATTTTTGCATAAGTTTATTTTCCATTTTTATGGCTGCCGCATGACGAAGGCAGGCCTCTCAACAAACTACAACCCTTAACATCCCCACCAGGGGCATGTTGTCCTATTTCCCACATCACTGAGGAGACTATTGCCGGAGGTTACTGAATAGAATATGCCAGTATTCTGCTTTCGGGCCGTTTCGGGAAGGGTCCATCCATTGGAGGTGTAAGCCGCTCAATGGCCGGACGTCTTTTTACAAGGCCCCGAGCAAGGATCCTTTTTCACAAATATGCACAAACTACCCATGAAACACGCTATCTTTTTGCCCCTGGTATTCCTGTCAGGGATATTCATTTCCCCTTTGAACGCCCAGGAATACACCATTCATTTTCAGGCCGGCCAGGCTCCGTTTTCCGATTTTTATGAACCCGCCCATTTATCGAAGCGCGATAGCAGGCTTGCCCGGAGTAATTACCGTGGCAACCATTACCTTATCCTTCAGTTCAACGCCATTCCATCCCCCGCTGAGCGGGAAGCGTTAAAAGGCAGAGGAGTGGAATTGTACGATTACATCCCCAATTATGCATACCTGGCAAAAGTGCCGGAAGACATCGATATAAGCGCCCTGGGAGCCCGGGCTGTTTGCATTTATCAGGCCAGCCACAAACTTTCCGGAGGACTGGCCGGCGGCCGCTATCCTGCTTATGCCTATGACAACGGCGAGCTTCAACTGCTGGTGCATCCCTGGCCTTCCGTACCGCCCGATAGCCTGAGGGCCGCTCTGGAGGCCGAAGGGTTCAAGGCGGGCCATCCTGCAGGCGGCGCCATTCCGGTTCGCATAACCGACAGCCTGCTCCTGCAACTGTCGGCCCACCCGGGGATCCGGTATGTGAGCCTGCCCGAGCCCCTTCCCCAAAAGGAAGGCATTGCGGGGCGTAGCGCCATGCGGCTCAACCTGCTTAGCAACGGCTATGGCTCGGGGCTGGACGGAGCCGGCGTGAGCATTGCCATCGGCGATGATGGAAGCGTGAACCACGAGGACTTCCGGGGCCGCCTTTTCGACCACACCAACACCGATTATGGCGAGCACGGAGAAATGGCCGCGGGGCTCGCCGTCAGCGCCGGCAACATCGACCCGAGAGGGATAGGCATGGCGCCCGGAGCTACGCTCCACCTCTATGATATAGGAGCCTACCCTCACATCACCAACGCCCCGCAGAATTATCAGCAGTACGGCGCCCTCCTTACTTCTACCTCTTACAGCGAGGGTTGTGGGGGAGCTTATACTTCTTCGGCCTATGAGATCGACCGGCAGGTAAGGCAACAGCCTCAACTCTTACACATCTTTTCCGCCGGCAACAGCGCCGCCTCCGGCTGTAGCCCGGTATACGGGGGAGTGGTTGATCCCGACGGATACCGCTTCGGCAATATTACCGGCGGCCGCAAAGCGGCCAAGAACGTCCTGGCCGTGGCCAACCTGTACTACAATGGCCTGCGGGCCAGCTCCAGCAGCCGGGGCCCGGCTGAGGACGGGCGCATCAAACCGGACATCAGCGCCTTTGGGCAGGGAACTTACACCACCGCGGCCGACAATACCTATCAGCAGGGCAGTGGCACCAGCGCCGCCGCCCCCAGCGTCGCCGGAGCGGCGGCCACCCTGGTGCAGGCCTACCGCCTGCAAAACAACGGCGCCGACCCTTCTTCGGCACTCATCAAGGCCGCCATTCTCAATACCGCCGAAGACCTCGGGCGGGCCGGGCCCGACTACGACTACGGCTGGGGGCAACTGCATGCCGGCCGCGCGCTGGAAGTCATTCAGCAGGGCCGCTACTTCATCGGAACCGTAGCCAACGGAGGGCGGAACACCCACCTGATCAACATCCCCGCCGGCATTAAAGAAGCCCGGGTGATGCTCTACTGGACGGACCCCGAGGCCTCCCCCGTAGCCGGCCGTGCCCTGGCCAATGACCTGGACCTCACCCTCACCGCTCCCAACGGCGCCACTTACTTGCCCTGGGCCTTGAGCGCCTACCCGCACATCGACAGCCTCACCCGCCCGGCATACCGGGGCGCCGACCGGATCAATAATGTGGAACAGGTTGTTCTGCAAAACCCCGCGCCAGGCGCCTATTCCATTCAGGCGCGGGGTTTCCTTCTCGGACAGGGGCCTCAAGATTATTACATCGTCTATTCCTTTATTCACGATGAGATCCAGGTAACTTATCCCACCGGAGGAGAGCATTTCGTTCCCGGCGCCCCGGAAGCCATCCGCTGGGATGCCTATGGAAATAACGGAGATTTTACGCTCCAGTACTCCGCCAATGGAGGGGGTTCCTGGATCACAATAAGTAATACCATTTCCGGCAGCCGCCGGTCTTACAGCTGGCTGCCGGCTGACTTTGTCACCGGGCAGGGCCGCATCCGCGTATTGCGGAACGGCCAGACCGGCCAATCGCCGGGCAATTTCAGTATTCTCGGCGTTCCCGATTTTCAGGTGGCATCCGGGCCGGCCGGGCAGGTGCGCGTCAGTTGGGCGCCCGTTGCCGGCGCCAGCCATTACGATGTCTTTACCCTTGGCCAGCACGTTATGGAAATCGCCGCTTCTACCACCGAAAACTTCGCCAGCCTGCCCGCCGTTGCCGGGCAGGGACAGTGGTACAGCGTCCGCGCCCGCTATGGCGATCAGATCGTGGGCCAACGGGCAATAGCCAAATACTTTGTCTACTACCCCTGCGAAACTACCGTATCTCTGACGCTCCATTTTGACAACTATCCGGGAGAAACCCACTGGAATATCACCAGCCCTGTCGGCGAAGTCCTGGCTTCAGGAGGGCCTTATCCCAGCCAGGGGATCGGCTCCACCCTAACCATTGAGGAATGCCTGCCTTTCGGTTGTTTTGGCCTCACCCTGTTTGACACCTACCAGAACGGCATGTGCTGCAATTCCGGGGACGGTTATTACGAACTGCGCGACGCCCAGGGCAACCTCCTTGCTTCCGGCGGGCAGTTCGGCAGGTCGGAAACCAGGCATTTCTGCCTGGGCGGTAACGCGCCCTTACAGGTGAGCGCCAGCGCCCTTGCTCACGTCAGCTGTGCTGGCGGGAATAATGGTGTGGCAACAGTTGCCGCCAGTGGCGGCTCCGGCAGCTACACTTACCTCTGGAGCAACGGCGCCACTACCGCCACCGCCGGCGGCCTGAGCGCCGGCGCCTATTCCGTCGCCGTTTTCGACGGGCAAAGCCAGATGCAGGCGGCCGTAAATATTACAGCCCCTTCGCCCCTCAGCCTGCTGGCCAGCGCCACCAATGCCTCCTGCAGTGGAATGCAGGACGGCGCCGCCGCGGCCCTGGCCAGCGGTGGGCAGCCGCCGTACCGCTACTACTGGAGCCACGGGGCCAACACCCAGGAGGCCAGCGGGCTTGCCCCCGGCACGTATACCGTAACGACCACCGATGATAACAACTGCTCTGCCGTCCGGGCCGTGGAAATCCTGCCCGCCAGTCCGCTCACGGCAACACTTTCTGTCACCAACCCCACCTGCCAGGGTGCTGCTGACGGAGAAATTGTGGCCAGTGTCGGCGGAGGCGCCCCGCCTTATTCTTTTATCTGGAGCAATGGCGCCGACAGCCCTTCCGCCGTGGGCTTGGATCCGGGCGTTTATGTGGTAAGCATCAGCGACGGGAATAATTGTCATACTTCAAGGATAACGGCGCTGGAGGCGACTTCTCCCCTGATGCTTTCTGTTCAGGGAGAGGATACCTCCTGTGCCGGCGCTGCTGACGGGCAAGCTAACGCCCAACTCATCGGCGGCTCCGGGGGTTATTCCTTCCTCTGGAGCAACGGCGCCACCGGCGCATCGCTGAACGGGCTGGCCGCAGGCCTCTATCAGGTGGAAGGAAAAGACACCTCAGGATGTGCCGCTACTGCCCAGGTGCAGGTCAGCGAGCCGGCGCCAATGCAGGTGCAGGTAGCAACGGCCCCGTCTGCTGATGAAAATTCCTGGTCGGTGACGCTCAACACTACCGGCGGCGCCCCTCCCTACGCCTATGAATGGCAAAATGGATTGACGGCCAGCAGTACTTCCGGCCTCTCCTCCGGCAATTATTCGGTGACGGCCACCGATGCCCGGGGGTGTACTGGCACGGCCAGCTTCACCCTGCCGGCTACCCCTGCCGCTCCGTGTGCCGCCCGGGGAGCGTCTGCGGATTATGAATGGATCGAGAGCGTTAAATTCGGGGATCTTTTCTTCGCCAGCGGCAGCAACGGCGGATACGGCGATTTCCGGGAAACGGACAGCCTGCTGATCCGGGCCTACCCCGGAACGGCCTACAGCATAACGCTCACTCCCGGCTTCCACGGGCAGGCCTTCTACGAGTACTGGCGCATCTGGGCCGACTTCAACCAGGACGGCGACTTTCTCGACGCCGGAGAGGAACTGCTCGCCCCTCCCTTGTCTGCAGACACCATCTTTTCTACCCTCACCCTGCCCGGCAGCCTGCCGCCAGGGGAATACAGCCTGCGGGTAGCCATGAAATACGGCGGCATCCCACCCCCTTGTTCTGATTTCCCTTACGGCGAAGTGGAAGATTACAAGCTGCTCATCGAAACAGGAGCAGTACAATACTGCAACTCCGGCGGCCAAAGCTCCCGTTCGGAATGGATACAGGAAGTTCGCATTGGCGATATGGCCAATCTCTCCGGCAATGATGGCGGTTATGCCGATCATACGGGAGAAATAATCACTGCCGCCCCCGGCGAAGAGCTGCCGTTTTTTCTCGAACAGGGACACAGCGGCGGCCCCTACCCCGAAAGCTGGCGCATCTGGGCCGACCTCAACCGGGACGGCGACTTTGAGGATGACGGAGAACTCCTGCATTCCAGGCAGGGCGCACCCGCTTCCTACAGCGGGAGCTTTGTTTTACCGGCAACAGCCATGCCCGGCTTTACCCGGGTGAGGGTAAGCATGAAGTTTGGGCCGCCGCCCGGGCCTTGCGAGCCTTTCACCTGGGGCGAAACGGAAGATTACGGCCTGCTGGTCGAAGAAGGCGACTCTGCGGCCCTCCGCCGGCCGCCGTCCGCCGGCATGCCGGAATGGAGTACACGCCTTTCGGCAAATGCGCCGGTATTTTATCCCAACCCAACATCCGGCACGCTTTATACCCGCTTTCATCTTCCGGAAGGAGGAAATATCCGGATAGCCCTGTACAATTCCACAGGGAAACAATGTGTCCTCCGGGAACTGAAGCCGGAGCCCGGATGGCTGGACATTCCGCTGGAAACGGCCCACCTGCCACAGGGCGCCTACTATGTGCAGTTCAGTACCAATAAGGACATCTGGGCTGAGCCGATTCAGGTGGTGCGGTGAAAAGGGAAGCTGATGGCTATTTTGTGGCATAATGAATGTAATAAGCTGCCGCATGATAACAGCTGGAGAAGGGACATCTGTTGTTGGTTGTTGGTTGGCGGGCGCCCCCCAGTTAACAACAAACAACAGGCAACTGCCGTCAAAAATCACGAATCTCTATATTTTCTCCCGCCGCTTGCTACATGCCAGAATTACTTTTTAGCTTTGGCGAATGCAATCATTCTCAAGCCGCCGCCGAATGATCGTGGGAGCGGTATTGGTGTTCCTCGGGGCCATCCTGTTCTCCACCAAAGCCGTGCTCGTCAAGCTGGCCTACCGGTACGAGGTGGACAGCATATCGCTGCTGGCTCTGCGAATGCTTTTCTCCCTGCCCTTTTTCCTGCTGGTCGCTGCCCTTTCGGGACGGCACAAGAAGAAGCAAGGCCTTTCCCTCCGCCCGAGAGACTGGCGGCACATCCTCATGCTGGGGGTCCTGGGCTATTACCTGGCCAGCCTGCTGGATTTTCTGGGCCTTCAGTACATTACGGCCAGCCTGGAACGGCTCATCCTGTTCGTCTACCCGACGCTGGTGCTGCTCATCGGGGCGGTGGTTTACCGGGAGCCGGTCAGCCGCCGGCAACTGGGCGCCCTGATCCTTACCTACCTTGGCATTACCATTGCTTTTTCCGAGGGCCTTTCGATGAATGGCGGCCCCAACTTCATTCTGGGAGCCGGAATGATCTTCTTTGGCGCTCTGGCCTACGCGGCATACATCGTCGGCAGCGGCCGGATGCTGCCCCGTATCGGCACCCTGCGCTTCACCTCCCTGGCCATGACGGCTTCAGCGGCCGCCATCCTGATACATCACGGCATTGCCTATCAGTGGGCCCTATTCGGGTTCCCGCCCCCGGTCTACGGCCTGGCCGTACTGATGGCCCTTATTGCCACTGTCATCCCTTCTTTTATGATCTCGGAAGGCATTCGGAATATCGGTTCCGGCAATGCTTCCATCATCGGCAGTATCGGCCCTATCTCCACCATCGTCCTGGCCTATATCTTTCTCGGAGAACG
>JAGFJE010000093.1 GCA_024103175.1 Phaeodactylibacter sp. | reverse complement strand
CTGTCCGGAATGCCGCCATCGAAGTCTTCGGTGAAGACGATGGACTGGGCAGGCATCAGGGTTATACAGGAAATTAATGAAGCCAATAGAAGTAGGTGTCTCCTTTTCATAGGTGTGATTTTTATGGTTTGAATATTACACCACAATGATAAAAGAGGCGGTAGTCAACCACTTGGAGGTATCGTTCAAATGCTTGGAGATATCGTTACGAGGGGGTAGACTTTACAAGTTTTGCTCAGAAATGGCTTTGTGTAAACTTGTCAAGTCTTTTTTTATTTCCGCACCTCACTCGGCGGAGACCCGAAGGCCTCCGAGAAAACGCGGGAGAAGTAGGCGGGGTCCCGGAAGCCCACAGCGTAGGCTACTTCTGAAACGGAAAGCGAGCTGCTTTCCAGCAACTGCCGGGCGCAGTGCAGCCGGTAATTGCGCATGTACTGGGCGATGGACTGCCCGGTGAGGGCTTTCAGCTTTTTGAATACCTGCGATCGGCTCATGGCCAGCTCCCGGGCAAGTTCCCGAACGCCGAATGTTTCATCGGAAAGGTGGGCCTTCATCTGGGCCTGCACCTTTTTGATGAATTCATCCTCCCGCGAAAAGGCCGCCTCGGAAGGTAAGGAAAAGGGGGAGGCTTGCTGATACCGGTTCTGTAGCCGCTGCCGCAGTTCGATCAGCTTCCGCAGGCGGATGAACAGTTCTTTCTGATTGAAGGGTTTGGGCAGGTAAGCGTCCGCTCCGCCCTCCAATCCTTCGAGCCTGGATGCTTCATCGGCCCGGGCAGTGAGCAGGACGATCGGGATGTGGCTGGTGCGTTCGTTCTCTTTTAAGTGACGGCAGAGTTCAAAACCATCTTTTTCCGGCATCATCACATCACTGATGATGAGGTCGGGGACGATTTCCAGAGCCTTGTCGATGCCCTCCCTGCCGTTTCCCGCTTTTATGATCTGGTACTGCCCTTCCAGGCAGGCCTGCAGATATGCCTGGACATCGGGGTTATCTTCTACAATGAGCAAAGTGTGTTGTTCGCCAGGGAGGGAGGAAAAACTGTCTGCCGGAATGGGAGGCGCTGCCGTAAATAGGGAGAGGGGCTCGGCTTTCTGAACAGTGGCATTGCGCTGTATGGGCAGCCTGGCCGTGAAAGTACTGCCTTTTCCGGGGATACTTTCCGCCTTTACCTGCCCGTTCAGCAGTTCCACCATCTCTTTGGTAAGCGCCAGGCCGATACCGATTCCTGCCTCTTCCCTTCCTCTTGCTGAGGATGGCGCTCGGTAAAACCGGTCGAAGACATGGGGCAACTGCTCCGGCTCGATCCCAATGCCATTGTCCTTAACCTGCAACAGCAGCCATTCCCGGCCGTTCCGGTTTTCGGCGGAGATGCGGAGAATGACTTTTCCTCCTTCCGGCGTATATTTGATGGCATTGGACAGCAGGTTAGAGGCGATATGGTAAAGTTTATCCGGGTCGAAATCCATAAATAGCGGACCCTGTTCCTTGTGGACGGCCAGATGGATGCCCTTGCTTTCGGCCAGTGACCGGAAAGATTCGGCTACATATTGCAGAAAGCGGGCTGCATCATCCCTGATCAGGTTTATTTCCAGAGCGCCTGCTTCTGCCCGGGACAGATCCAACATCTGGTTGGCCAGGCGCAACAATTGCCGGGCATTGCGTTGTACCGCCTGAATGGCCGGCTCAAATTTATCGGCTGCCTGCGCTCTGAAATACACTTTCGATTGCTCCGCCATCCCCATTATGACAGTGAGCGGAGTGCGGAATTCATGAGTGATATTGGTATACAGGCGGGTTTTCAGGCTGTCCATTTCTGTGAGCCGCCGGGCTTCTTCGACTGCCAGGCGGCGGTTGAGCTGAAAGCGGTAAAAAACAACAATGGCAGCCAGGGTACTCAGGCAGTAGATCGCGTAAGCCCACCACCTGCGCCACCAGGGAGGTAGTATGCTAAGGGCCAGGGTGGCTCCCGCTTCCTCCCACACCCCATCGCCGTTGGCAGCCTTAACCCGGAAGGTATAAGCGCCCGGCGGCAAGTTGGAAAAACGGGCAGTACGTTCCTTGCCGGCTTCCACCCATTCCTCCTGCAGGCCTTCCAGGCGGTACCGGTAGCGTATCGACTCCGGCTGGTTAAATTGCAGCCCGGTGTATTCGATCGTTACATCGTTCTTGTCGTAGGACAGTAGTACAGCCTTCAGGTAGGGAGGAGCGGGCAGGCCGTTGAATTCCTCTATTCCGCGAATGTCCCGGTTGTTGGCCCAAATACTCTTGATCACAGTAGTTGGAAAAACCGGATCGCGGCGAATGCTGTCCGGATGAAAAGCCATCACTCCTTCCTCACCGGCAAGGAATAAATACCCGTTCCGGGCCTTGTGCTTTCCAATCACTGCCGCTGTCTTGGGAAAAGTAAAGCAGTTTAACCCGGTGAATGTTTCCGTATCATTTTTCAAAGGGTTAAAACGGATAAGCCCGTTAGGGCCTGCCAGCCAGAGCCGCCCCTGGCTATCAGACTCTATACCGGTAAGCCAGCTCAGGTAGGTATCGTCTTGTCCGGTAAAGGGCTTTCCTTCAGGTGCGACGCGGCGCAGGCCTCCGAGGTAAGAACTCAGCCAGATGCTACCCTCCGCCGTTTCCAAGAGATCCAGGCCGCCGGTGTATTGGGTTAAAAAGGAGCGGTTATCCGGATTGCTGATGTCTATCCTGTGCAATCCTTTACTGGTGGAAGCCAGTAAGAACCCGTCGGAACTGATCAGTATATCATTGATCACGCCGAGGTTGGTGTATTCTTCGTGCCATGCCTGGAATTGCAAGGAGGACAGGCTGAAACTGTAAAGGCTTCCATGGGTAGTGCCGCACCACAGGGTGTCGCCTTGTTTTACCAGCACCCCGGCCCAATCCTTTGGCAGGCCCTCATCTGCTCTCCTGATCTCGAACAACTCAGACTTGCCGGTATCGGGGAAGAATTGTATCAGCCCGTTGTAGGCGCCCAGCCAGATGGCATTTTCTGCGGCTACAAGTGGTATGGGAATGTCAATCGTGCGAGCGGCCTTCGGGAGGGGAAGGCGAAAACGGCGTAGGCTGCCCCTGGCGGCAGGCTGCCGGAATAAAAAACCCTCATTGGTAGATATCCAGATATTGCCCCCGGCATCTTCCGTGATATTGCCCGGAACGGCAAACCGGCCTTGCCCGAGAGGCAGTCTCGTCAGGCTGGCCGCATCGCTTCCGAGGCGCACTTTAAACAGGTGCCCCCGCCAGGCCCCTATCCAGAGGTTGCCGAAGCGGTCCGGCAAAAAGGACCAGACATTTCCCTTTTGGGCGCTCTCATCCGAGAACAGCGCGATGTGTTCCGTATCCATGTTGGATTGAAAAGGAGGCCTGAGCAGAAATACCCCCCGCCCCCACGTTCCCAGCCACAAATTTCCTTTGCGGTCTTCATACAGGTGGTTGATCGCTACATCACCAGGAACAGCGTGGGAAAGGGCTTTAAAAGTATGGCGGTGAGTGTCCCATTTTTTAATAACATTTTTCAATGTGCCCTCTTCGGAATGGGCCTTACCGGCAATCCATGCCAGCCCGTCCCGGCTTCTGGCTACAGCAGTAACTTTGGCCAATTCCACCGTCCCGGCGGGGAAAAGGATGGACCGAAAGGCCGGTTTCTCATTTTCGTAGCTCAGCACTTTTATGCCGTGTTTCCAGACAAACCAGAGCTCGTTTTTCACTGGAAAAGCGATATGATCGTTATTGGAGAATATAGGGCCGCTACCCGGTGAAGCCTTTTTGCCGGAATAGCACCGGGGCGCCAAACGGCCGCCCTCCATGCCAATCCTGCTCCAGCCGTCGCTGGTTTCCACCCAGATGGCCCCTTTGGGCCCTTCTTCGATAGAGCTGATCCAATCCGAACAAAGGCTATTGTCCTCTTCCGGGCTGTGGCGAAAATGGTGGGTGAACTGTTCTTTCTCCGGATCAAAAAGATATACCCCGCGGTTCAGGGTACCGGCCCATATCTTTCCCCGGCGATCCTGCCTGAGGGTGTAAAAAAAATTTGTGAACCCTCCGGAGGTATCCACCCGAAAGACTTCGAACTGAAAACCATCGTATCGGGCAAGCCCGTCGTGAGTGGCCAGCCAGAGAAAGCCTTGTGCGTCCTGAATGATGTCTGCAACGCTGGTGCCCGGTAGTCCGTCACTGGCTGTAAATTGTTCGATGTAATAGCCATCGGAGAAAAATGTCCGGCTCTGTGCAGTGAGGAGAGCCGGCAAGCATATTGTCAGAAACCAGAACGATAGTTGCTTATTATAGGTCATTTTTACTCCTGCTACAGGAATGAAACTCCTAATGCGCCTCCAGCCAGTTCTCACCCACGCCCATCTCCACCACGATCGGCACCTTCAGCCCGGGGATGGTGTGCTTCATCTTGTCCTCGATGATCGGCTTTATGGTTTCCAGTTCTTCCTTTAGCACATCAAAAACCAGTTCGTCGTGCACCTGCAGGATCATTTTGGACTGGAAACCCTGCTTTTTGAACTCCCGGTGGATGTTGACCATAGCGATCTTGATCATATCGGCGGCAGAGCCCTGAATGGGGGTGTTAATGGCGTTGCGTTCGGCGTGCCCGCGCACCACGGAGTTGCGGGAGCCGATGTCGCGCAGGTAGCGGCGTCGGCCCATCAGGGTTTTGACGTAGCCGTTCTCGCGAGCGTCCTTGACCGCCCGGTCCATATAGCTTTTCAGGCCGGGGTAGCGCTTGAAGTACTGGTTGATCAGTTCCTGCGCCTCGCTGCGTTTGATCTCCAGCTGCTGCGACAGGTTGTGGGCGCCGGCGCCGTAGATGAGGGAGAAGTTGACCGTCTTGGCGCGGTAGCGCTGCTCTTTGGTGACCTCCTCGTAGGGCACGTCGAAGACCCGGGAAGCGGTGGCCCGGTGGATGTCCTTACCGGACTGGAAGGCTTCCAGCATGGCCTCGTCTCCACTGATCTCGGCGATGAGGCGGAGCTCGATCTGGGAATAGTCGGCGGCTAACAGAACGTGGTTTTTATCCCGGGGGATGAAGGCCTCGCGCACGCGGGCGCCCTCGGGCGTCCGAACCGGAATATTCTGCAGGTTGGGATTGTTGGAACTCAGGCGCCCCGTGGCGGCCAGCGCCTGGTTGAAGGAGCTGTGGATGCGCCCGGTGCGCGGGTTGACCAGCTTTGGAAGGGCGTCCACGTAGGTGGACTTCAGCTTGGTGAGGCCGCGGTGTTTGAGGATGCTCTCCACAATGGGGTGCTCGTTGTGCAGCTCGGCCAGCTTCTCTTCGTTGGTGCTGTACTGGCCCGATTTGGTCTTCCGCCAGCGGTAGGGCAGGCCCAGCTTATCGAAAAGCACTTCGCCCACCTGCTTGGGGGAGGCGATGTTGAAATCTACGCCCGCCTGCTTGTGGACTTCCTTTTCCAGTTCCAGGATCTCCTTATCCAGTTCTTTGGAGTATTCGTTGAGGAATTCGGCATCAACATTGACCCCTTCGTATTCCAGGTCGGTCAGGGCGAGGATGAGGGGCGCTTCGATCTCGTCGTAAAGTTTCTGAAAGCCTTCCTCCTTCAGGCGGGGCGCCAGGTACTCCTTCAGCTGCAGCGTGACATCGGCGTCCTCGGCAGCGTATTCTTTGACCTTTTCCACATCTACGTCCCGCATAGTCAGTTGCCCTTTGCCCTTTTTGCCGATGAGCTTCTCGATGGAGACGGGCTGGTACTTCAGGTAGGTCTCCGCCATGTAGTCCATATTGTGGCGCAACTCCGGTTCCAGCAGGTAGTGGGCGATCATGGTGTCGAAGAGGTGGCCCTTCAGCTCTACTCCGTAGTACTTCAGCACAATGGCGTCGTACTTGATATTCTGGCCGGTTTTTTCGATCTTTTCGTTTTCCAGCAGCGGCTTGAATAGGTCGACTATGCGTTGCGCTTCCTCCTTTCCTTCCGGGACGGGTACATAGAAGGCTTCTTTGGGCTTTACCGAAAAAGAGATGCCCACCAGTTCCGCCTGAGTAGGTTCAACGCTGGTGGTTTCGGTATCGAAACAAAAGCTCTTTTGCCCGGACAATAAGCGGATCAGCTCCGCCTGTTTTACTTCGGTATCAACCAGATGATACTCGTGCGAGGTGTTTGCGATATTTTTCTCCGCCACCGAGTGGGCGGGCGGAGGCGGTATGTTGGGCTTTGCCGTTTCTCCCTGCGCAAAGAGGTCTCCCTGTGTACCGCCCTGTTGCGCCTTCTCCGGCTCGCCGAGGATCTGTTGGGCGAGCGTCCGGAATTCCAGCTCCCGGAAGATCTCCGCCAGCTTCTCCCGGTCCGGTTCTTCGATGACAAATTCATCGGCGTCAAATTGTATGGGCGCTTCCACATTGATGGTGGCCAGCTTTTTGGACAGGATCGCCTGTTCGCTGAACTCTTTGACGCGTTCCTGCTGCTTGCCCTTCAGCTCGTCGGCGTGTTCGATCAGGTTTTCTATGGAGCTGTACTGTTCCAGCAGTTTTGCGGCAGTCTTGGGGCCGATGCCGGGAATGCCCGGTATGTTGTCGACACTGTCGCCCTGCAGGCCCAGCATATCGATCACCTGTTCCACCCGCTCAATGCCCCATTTCTCCAGTATTTCCGGCACCCCCATGATCTCTATGCCATTGCCCTGCCGGGAAGGTTTGTACAGCAAAACCTTGTCGGTGACCAGTTGCCCGAAGTCCTTATCCGGAGTGACCATATATACGGTATAGCCCTCTTCGGCCGCCTGCCGGGCCAGGGTGCCGATCACGTCGTCGGCCTCATAGCCGTCGACGGTGACGACCGGTATCTTGAAAGCCTTGACAATGGCCTCGATGTACGGCATGGCCACGGTGATGTCCTCCGGCTGGTCTTCCCGGTTGGCCTTGTAGGGCTCGTACATTTCGTGGCGGAAGGTTGGGGTCGAAAGGTCGAAAGCCACCGCGATGTGGGTGGGGTTTTGCGAACTCATCAGGTCCCACAGCGTGCGCGTGAAGCCCATGGCCGCCGAGGTATTCACCCCTTTGGAGTTGATGAGCGGCCGGCCGATGAAGGCGAAGTGGGCCCGGTACATGAGGGCGTGGCCGTCGAGCAGGAATAGTCTTTTGTCTTCTGGCATGGGTGATTGTTATGGTCGATTAATTGGTGTCGTGAAAATAGGGAATTTTTGGGGTTCGCAGGGGTGCCTGTATCCTGTTTTCAGATTGGCTTTCCCGGCACTTTTAGTTTAAGCCCCCCTATCCCTGATCAATTCCAGAAAACCATCAGAATCGATCACATCAACTTTTGGAAAGTCAATTTCTTTCAATGCATTGAAATGCTTATCCTACGTAACAATAAATTTTGCATTAGCCGCAATGGCGCAATCCACAAATTTATTATCATCCGGATCTGCATCAATCAAACCCCAGCGGTAATAAACTTCTTTTTTTTCAATGTTGGGTAGAGAAAGCAAGAGGCGGATCACATTCTCCGCAATAGCAGGAGTAATCTGCTTCGATAGGATCTCTTCGTATTCATTTAATATATCGGTAGTAACGACGAGAGTATATTTTTCCCGGAGCAGGTTATCGTAGATATAGAGGTAAGGAGAGGATAAAGGAAGAGCGATCAGCAAAACATTGTTGTCCAGGACAATTTTCATCTGGCTATTTATAAGGCGTCCGAAAATGGGAAGTTTTCCATTCCTCGATCTTTTCTTTAGTCCAGCCCTTTTCTTCCCATAGCTTTTCCATATCCCGGTCGATCAGGCGGGCGAAATAATCTGCCAACAAGCGTTTGATCTCCAGAAGCTGTTCTTCCGGAATCTCTGTTGAATACAGTTTGAGAAGTTCTAGTTGCAGGTTACTCATATGATGCTGATCGACATTTGTACTCATTATTTCTTTTTGGATATGGATAAAAAAGGTCCAAAGTTTTTAAAGATTTCTGCTTCTTGCCTATTGGTAGTAAATTAACTGTTTTTTGGAGAAATTAGTTGAGGCGTATCCTCTAAATGGGGCTGCATATATCATAAATAACCCAAAATCCCTATTTTCACGATTCAACCTGTTTTCCATGCCAAAAAAGAGTTAGACTTGACAAGTTTCCCGGCAGGCCCTCCGTTGAAAACTTGTCAAGTCTTTCTTGGTATTATAAAACTTAATTGGCCAAGTACTTGCACGAATACAGTACTACCCCTCCACCGGCTCCCGCAGCACCCGCCTCACCTTCTCATCCGTCACCACATTCCGCTTGCCCTCCTTGCTCGACAGGTAAGAATAGATCGAAGGAATCACGAATAAGGTCAAAATGGTGGCGAAGAGCAGCCCCCCGATGACCGCAATACCCATCGACACCCGGCTTTCCGAGCCGGCGCCCAGGGCCAGGGCGATCGGAAGTACGCCGAGGATGGTCGACAGGCTCGTCATCAGGATGGGGCGGAAGCGGGCGGCGGCGGCGTCCTTGATGGCCTCCAGGCGTGGCAGCCCCTGTTCCTTGCGCTGGTTGGCGAACTCCACGATCAGAATGCCGTTCTTGGCCACCAGGCCGATCAGCATGATGATGCCGATCTGGCTGAAGATGTTGAGCGTCTGGCCGAAATAATAAAGCGATAATACCGCTCCGGCCAGGGCCAGCGGTACGGTGAACATGATGATGAAGGGATCCACAAAGCTCTCGAACTGGGCCGCCAGGACGAGATAGATCAGGATCAGCGCCAGAGCAAAGGCAAAGACCAGGCTGGAAGAGCTCTCCGCAAAATCCTTGGACGCTCCCGCCAGTTCGGTGTAAAACCCATCGCCGAGTGTTTCCTTGGCGATGGCGTCCATCGCTTCGATGCCCTCTCCGATGGTCTTGCCGTCCGCCAGGGCCGCCGATACGGTAGCGGAGACAAAGCGGTTGAAGCGGAATAGGGTGGGAGGAGTGGTTTGCTCCTGCATGGTGATGACATTATCCAGCTGGATCATCTGGCCGTCTTTGTTGCGGACGTAGAGCGAGCGGACGTCGATCGGTTCGTTGCGCCCTTCTCGTTTCATCTGCCCGATCACCTGGTACTGTTCTCCGTTGCGGATGAAGTAGCCGAAGCGCTGCCCGCTGAAGCCCAGCTGAAGGGTCTGGGCGATATCCAGCACCGAAACGCCCAGGTCCTGGGCTTTCTGCCGGTCGATGGTGATGCTCAGTTCCGGCTTGTTGAATTTCAGGTCTACATCGATGAAGTTAAAGGTGGGATCCTGGCTGGCCGCTTCGACAAACCGGGGCAGGGTTTCCCGTAACTGGCTGAAGTTGGGCGCCTGCAGTACGTACTGTACCGGCAGCCCGCTGCGCCGGTTGCCAATACTCTGTTCCTCGGAAAGGAAAGTGACCGCGCCGGTCAGCTCGCTCACCGGCCCTCTCAGGGCATTGAGGATCTCCGATTGGGAGCGTTCCCGCTCCTCCGGGTCGCTGAGGATCACCCAGGAGAAGGCCGAGTTGACCGAGGTGGAGGCGCCAAAGCCCGGGGAAGTCACGGAACCGACGCTTTCCGCTTCGGGCGCATTTTCTTTGATCGTCTTCACCAGCTTCAACACATATTCATCCATGTATTCGAAAGTGGAGCCCTCCGGAGCGCGGGCGAAGGCGCGAATGCGGCTGCGGTCCTCGAGAGGCGCCAATTCTGAAGGAAGCTCCCTGCCGATGAAATAGATCAGGCCGCCGGCGACGGCCATAAGGACGAAGCCCAGCCAGCGCGCTTTCATAAACCCGTTGAGCAGATACCGGTATCCATTGGTCAGGCTGACAAAAAACGGCTCGGTCAGCCGGTAAAACCAGGGGTGGCGCGCCCGCCGTTTCAAAATCTTGGAAGACAGCATGGGCGTCAGAGTCAGGGCGACGAAGGAAGAGATGAGCACCGCCCCGGCGATCACCACGCCGAATTCCCGGAACAGGCGCCCGGTCAGCCCCTGCAGGAAGATGACCGGCATGAATACCGCCACCAGGGAAACCGTTGTGGCAATGACGGCGAAGAAGATCTCCTTGGCGCCCAGGAGGGCGGCCTCCAGCGGCGCCATGCCGTTCTCTATTTTTGCATAGATGTTCTCCAGAACGACGATCGCATCGTCGACCACCAGGCCGATGGCCAGCACAATGCCGAGCAACGTCAGTACATTGATGGAAAAGCCGGCGATGTACATGATGAAGAACGAGCCGATCAGGGAGATCGGGATCACCAGCACCGGGATGATCGTCGTCCGCCAGTCGCGCAGGAAAAGGAAAATGATGAGCACCACCAGGCCGAAGGCGACGTAGATCGTCTGGTTGACCTCCTCGATGGATGCCCTGATGTATTCGGTGGTATCGAAGCCGATGCCCAGCTGGATGTCTTCCGGCAGGTCCTTTTTGATCTGCTCCAGCCTGCGGTACACCTCGTCGGCAATTTCGATGTTGTTGGCGCCGGGCTGGGGGACGATGGCGTTGCCCACCATGGGCACCCCGTCGCGGCGGAGCACGGTGCGCAGGTTCTCAGGGCCCAGTTCGGCGACGCCCACATCCCGAAAGCGGACGATGCGCCCGGCATCCTCTTTAAGGATGAGGTTGTTGAACTCTTCGGGAGTGACCAGCCGGCCCTTGGTCCGGACCGTCAGTTCCGTGTTCACGCCTTCGATCCTGCCGGAGGGCAGTTCAATGTTTTCCCGCCGGAGGGCATTTTGCACATCGAGGGGCGTCATATCGTAGGCGGCCAGTTTCTCCGGGTCGATCCACAGGCGCATGGCATAGCGCTTGGAACCCCAGATGCGGATCTCGCTGATGCCGTTGATCGTCTGCAGGCGCTCCTTGAAGATGTTATCGGCGATGTCCGTCAACTCGAGCAGGGAACGCTTGTCACTTTGTATGTTGAGAAAGATGATGGGGTCGGAATCGGCGTCCGCCTTTGAGACGACCGGCGGGTCGGCGTCGGTAGGAAGGTCGCGGACGACCTGAGACACCTTGTCCCGAACGTCATTGGCTGCCGTTTCCAGGTTGACCTCCAGGTTGAATTCTACGGTGATGGTGCTTCGCCCGTCGCGGCTCACCGAGGTGATGGACCGGATGCCGGCGATGCCGTTCACCGCCTCTTCGATCGGTTCCGTTATCTGGGATTCGATGATATCGGCATTGGCCCCCACATAACTGGTGGATACGGTAATGATGGGCGGGTCGACGCTGGGATATTCCCGAACCCCGAGGTAAGTCAGGCCGATGACCCCGAACAGGACGATAACGATAGACATCACTGTTGCGAGAACGGGGCGCTGTATACTTAGTGAAGAAAGGCTCATAACGGGCGGTTTTTAGTTCAGCTGGGAAATGGTGACGTCGGCGCCGGGGCGTATCTGCAGCAGCCCGGTCGTAATTACGGTATCGCCGGGGGAGAGGCCTTCTGTTACCTGAATGAGGGATTCCCGGCGGAGGCCGGTCTGCACTTCTATCTGTTCGGCTTTTCCATTGCGGTAAACATAGACATTCTGGGCGTTCAATTCCGGAATGATGGCCTGGGTCGGAACCATTATTGCCGCGCCAAACTCCTCAAGGTCGACAGTAACGTTGGCGAAGGCGCCGGGCAGGATGCTGCCGCTGGGGTTGGGCGCAATGGCCTTGAGGAGAAGCGTTCTGGTTTCCGGGTTGACTTTTGGCTCCCGGGCAATGACGGTGGCCGGGTAATCCCGGTCGGAACCATCCAGGCGGAAGGTTATTTTGGTGCCCTGCCCGACCAGGTGGCTGTATTTCTCCGGGATGTTGAACTCTATCTTGATGGGGTTGATGCTTACCAAGCTAACGATCGGTGTACCCGGAGACAGATAGCTGCCTTCACTGACCAGCCGCAGCCCCAGGCGGCCGCTGAACGGGGCCCTGACCACCCGCTTTTCCAACTGGGCGTCGACCAGGGCCAGCTCGGCCTTCACTTTTTCTACTTCGGCAACGGCTATTTCGTATTCCTGGAGGCTTACCCCTTCTTTTTTGTACAAGGCTTCCAGGCGTTCGGCGATCTTCTCGTTGAGGTTGCGCTGGACGACCAGGCGCTCCCGCTCGGCGCGCAGCTCTTCATCATCGAGTTGGAGAAGCAAGTCTCCCTTGTTGACCAGCTTCCCTTCCCTGAACTCAATTTTGGTGACCTTGCCAGGCACCTCGCTCGTGATGGCCACTTCCTCGTTGGGTACCGTCGAACCATTGACGGTGATGACATCTCTCAGGTTTTCCGGGACAACCAGTACCGCTTCTACCGGCACGGCCGGGCGCGCTTCCGAGGGAGGGGCGCTTGCCGGTTCATCGATAGGAGGCTCCGGTTTTTCCTTGCTCAGGATATCCGACTGGAATATTACAAACCCAATAGCAACAATAGCTATGGCAATGAGGGCAATGTTTCGGGTAGCTCTTTTGGTCATATACAGTTTGCGTAAGTATCAATCAGTAAAGTTAACCCTTTTTGGCATTAGAGAGTTTAACGGCGGCCGCCCTAAGAAAACATTAACAGTAACCGCTCAGTGAACATCGGCTTTCCCAGCGCTTTCTATAATTGTGGGAGAAAAGAAGCAGGATCACACTTTGTTCATGCTCAAGACAAGAAAAGGGGATCGAAGTTCCCGGAATTTGGATATGTGAAAAAAAAGTGTATCTCTTATAATAACCGATTTTTCTATTCTTACAAAACCCTTATTTTTTATGGCAAACCGTTTTGCACTATTGGGCTGGAGCCTTCCTGTTATTGAAAGTATGCAGAAGGCCGAGCTCCCCTATGTCGTTGTATCTTTTCCCGAATTTGAAAGTTACGCCAAAGAACATAACATCCCTTTTGTAGGCTACCGCCTGGATGAATTTGGCAGCCACTCCAATTCCCTGGCGCTGGCCGAACTGTTGCGCGCGTACGATGTCGATGTAGCCGTTCCTCTTTTTGAAGAAACGGTGGAGTGGGCTGGCGCCCTGAATTCCATCTACCGGGATGACCCTCGCGTGCTCAACCGGGCATTCCTTTTCCGCAATAAGGCCATGATGAAACGCAAGGCCCTGCTGGGCGGCCTGCGGGTCGGCCTCTTTGAAGAGATTCACAACCACGAACAGGCCCACAAGTTTCTCGACCGCCTGAACGAAGCCGAGCTTCAACTGCCGGGCGAAGACGACGCCTGGTTCCACGTCAAGCCTTTTGCTTCCGCCGGGACGGTAGGGCACCGCTTTATCAAGTCCCGGGAGGATGTCGACAAAAAGATCAAACCCGCAGATTTTCCCTGCCTGGCGGAAAGCCACCTGCACGGCCAGGAATTCTCCTGCGAGGCCTTCATCCACAAGGGGAAGGTCCGTTTTCTGAATATTACGGAATACGTCAAGCTCGGCTATTCCAACTTCATCCCCGCCGGCCCGGAACTGGAAGCCAAGCGGGATGCCATACACCAGGAGATCCAGAAGCTGGTCGATGTATTTGGCATCGAGTACGGCATGATCCATCCCGAGTGGTTCGTCACAGAAGACGGAAACCTCAATTTCGGTGAAGTAGCCTGCCGCATTCCCGGCGGCCATATCCTCGAGCTGGCTTCTAAAGCTTATGAATTCGATGCCCTGCTGGCCTTTGTCGTTTCCCACGACCCCAGCCTGAGCGATGCAGAGCTGGATAAGTACTTCCCGCCGAAAGATTTCAAACCCCAAAAATACTACGGCAACGTTATGGTCTTTCCCCGGAGCGGCCACATCTCCCGCCTGGAAATACCGGAAGAACTCAAGGAAGAGCCCTATTACCTCGACAACAACCTGGTAGAACCCCTGGGGCCGCAGAAGATCGGTGGCCGGGAAGGTTTCGGCAACCACTTCGGTACGGTAAATTTCGCCGGGGAAGACGCTGGCCGGATGCGGGAGTTGCTCAAGCATTACGAAGATGTGCCGTTCTATGTATAAAAACAGCCATCGCTGCCTGTATCAAAAAATGACGCATAAGTTACATGGAATTAACCATCAGTGAGTTGGAAAACCGTTTCCTGGACAGCCTGGCTTTGTTCGAAGAGACGCCTTCCTTCAGCAAGAAGGACAAAAAGAGCCGGCTGCTCAGCCAGGCGGACATGCTCTTCCGCACGCCGGAAGGCGTGGCATTTCTCTATGATCATATTCCACGGATAACCGAGGCGGGCCTCTTCGAAGATTCTCCCTGGCAGGATCCGAACCACCTCGTTCCCTACCTGGTAGGGGGAACACTCCTGGCCGGTTACCCCAACAGTACAGTAGAAGCGCTGAGCGAACTGCGCTTGTTGGCCATTGCCGAAAGCCGGCTGGATTATCCTTCCTTTTCGGCCGCGCAGGCCCGCGCCTTCCTGGAGGATATGCTGGTTGCCAATTTTGAGCTGGCTTATGAAGACTTTTCCGAAAAGGCGTGGGAAGGATATGCCAGGGGAGAACTGGAGAAGGTCCGCCTGCTTTTCAACCTCATTCACCAGCACATTCCGCTGGGTAGCCTCAAGGGTAAAATTGCCGAGGCAATAGAGGTATTGTCGGAGCACCGCCCCATCGTAGTGACTAAGATAAAACGCATGCTGGCGGTGATCCACAAACAATTGAAGCTGGACGCAACGCATCCCGACGGGCGCCGCCTGCTGAAGTTCGTAAACGCGGTTTACAGGCCAACGGTGGCGGCTGAACAGCACAGTGGCCTTGAGAGCTACCGCCGGTTCCTGGAGCAGTTGCCTAAGGGCAGGCTGCAGGAAGAAAGCGAACAGATCGGGGAACAGATGGCATCAACCGGCCTGGTATCCGACTATCAGGTGGTGCTTTTGCATTATGCCGTAAGGCAATACCCGGAACTCGTGCCGCGTATCCTGCACCTCAATGCACATGGCGTTGCGGAGTACGAACGGCACGAGGCTTTTGTAGCTTTGCTCGTTCAGGAGTTCATCGTTCCCGGCAACAAGCAGGCGGTGTACGGCCTGGCGCGGGTACTGCAGCGCAATCTTCTCTCCCGGCGAGTGGCCTGGCATGCTTTCAACCGCCTCATCCGCGTGGAAGTCCATCCGGAGGTGGCTGAAAACCTGCTGAAAGGGAACCTTTCCGACGATGCGGTTACGCCCGCTCAATTGCTCATCGGGGGCGCCCTATGTGCGCTGGGGCAACCCCTCGGCGTGCGGCAGGGCAACAACCCCACCTGCCAGTCGGCAAGGGGCATCAGCATGTGGAGCCGCCACGCGCCCGGAAAACTGATCAACCTTCTGATCGATACGGCAACGAGTAATAATGTGGTGTTCCGGTACGAGGGCGAGTTGGTCGAGTCCTCTAAAACAGGAGAAGGCCTGGCCCGGCAGTTCGACTACAAACTGGACCCCGTCTCCATCGTTCTGGTGCCCCACCTCGATAAGATCTACAACGAAATGATGAAGCGGGCATCGGTCAAACACCTCGGCGTCGACCCGCACATTTCGGTGAACCCAGCTTTCTACGGCCACTGGATACAGACGGGTTTTTTCTCGGTATATAACCCGGTTACCGGATTCATAGAGAATTACGAAGATTTCGTCCGGATCTTTTATGCTTCCTTCCATCCGCAATACAACGGCGGGCACCACCTGATCTACCCGGTTCCGCTGGGCATTTTCATTACCGACGCCACCGCCACCATGCTCGGGTATCATGCCATTTCCCTGCTGCGCATCGAAAAGTCACCGGCTGGAGAATGGCGGGCCTATTTCTTCAACCCCAACAGCGAGGGGCGGCAGAACTGGGGGCAGGGTATACAGCCTTCCGTCTCCGGGAACGGCGAATACCACGGAGAGTCCTCCCTGCCTGTTCATCAGTTTGCCTCCCGGGTTTATGCCTATCACTACAACAACCTGCGCCTGGACGGCAAACAGGAAGAAGTGCCCACAGAGGCGGTGGCCTCCGTGGAAAGGCTGGCCCGCGAAAGCTGGGGCCGGAAGTACCGGTGGGGCTTGGTGGGGTGAGGGAGTCAACAACCTGCCGGGTTTCGGTTTAGACCCGGTTGTGTTAACCCGGCAGCGTTTGTCGGAGACGCTGAGTATCGTTCTTTTTACCCTGGCGAAAACCTTCCAGGTTTTAAAAAACACTGGAAGGTTACGAGGGCAGTTTGGCAGATACAATACTCAGAGACGCCGTGAGCTGGTTTATCCAGATTTGAAAATTTTACAAAAAAACATTGCTGAACTTCATTTTTTAAGTAAAAGATCATGACACAATCCCATCATTCTCATTACGATGCCTTTGTCAGGAATGTCAGGCATTCATCCCGCATAGAACTGAGCCAGTCTGCTTTGAAAAAGAACATCAACTTTCTACAGAAGAAGCTGGGGCCTCATCCGCGCTATTCCGCTGTGATCAAGGCCAATGCCTACGGACACGGCATCCCGCAGATGGTGCGCATGCTGGAGCAGTGCGGCGTGAACCACTTCTCTGCCGCCTCGGCCTACGAAGCCGAAGAAGTGCTCGAATATTGCTCGAATGGCTGCGACATTATGATCATGGGTATTCTTTATGACCAGGATATCGAGTGGGCGATCCGCAACGGCATCGAGTTCTATGTTTTCAATTACGGCCGATTGCAACTGGTGCTGGAGAAAGCCAAAAAACTGAAGAAAAAAGCAAAGGTGCACCTGGAAGTGGAGACCGGCACCAACCGCACCGGCATGACGGAGCCCTGGTTCAAAAAATCGGTGGCTTTCCTCAAGCGCAACGAATCGCATTTCCAGTTTCAGGGCGTGTGCACCCACCTGGGCGGGGCCGAATCGCGCAGCAATCAGTTTAAAATCGATCAGCAGATCAGGCGCTACAAACAATACCTGGCCGAACTAAAGAAGAGAAAGTTCATGCCCAGGTATCGTCATATCGCTTGTTCGGCGGCCGTACTGGCCATGCCGGAAACCCACTACGACCTTGTTCGGGTGGGAGTAGCCACTTACGGGTTCTGGCCCAGCCCCGAAATTTACTATCAGCACCTTCAGGAAGTGGGAAAGGATAAAGACGCGCCGATGAACCGCATCATTTCCTGGAAAACGGATGTGATGGACATTAAAGATGTACCGAAAGGAGAGTTCATTGGATACGGCACTGCTTTTCAGGCCTTGCACGATATGCGCGTGGCGGTAATACCGCTGGGGTACAGCAACGGCTATCCACGGGGCCAGTCCAATAATGGATACGTACTCATCCGCGGCCGCAAAGCGCCCATAACCGGCCTGATCAATATGAACCTTTTTATGGTGGATATAACAGACATTCCAGGCGTGGAGATCGGCGATGAGGTCGTCCTGTTGGGCAAACAGAGAAACAATACCATTCCCGTAAGCTCTTTCACCAACTACACCCAATTGATCAACAACGAAATGCTGAGCCGCCTGCCGACGGCTATTCCTCGCCGTATTGTGAAGTAAACCAACAAAAAGTGTTTTAATAGCTCAATAAAATGAAAGAAAAACCACTTATTTTGATAAAATATGGCGGAAATGCCATGTTGAGTGAACGTCTTAAGCAATCAGTCGTTCAAAATATTTGGAGGCTTCATTCAGAGGGGTACCGCGTTGTTCTCGTTCACGGGGGCGGCCCCTTTATAAAAAAGATACTGGAACTGGTAGAAATAGAGTCTGAATTCATAGAAGGACACCGCAAAACTTCCGCTGAGGCGCTCAGGTACATTGAGATGGCGCTGAAAGGTGAAGTTAACGGAAGCCTCGTCAACCTTCTGAATAAAGCCGGGCTGAGAGCTGTCGGCCTGTCCGGTAAAGATGGGCGGATGGTAACGGCCCGCAAACGATACCACCTCAGCCAACAGGATGGGCGGGAAGTAAAACACGACCTCGGCCAGGTCGGTGATGTGAAAGCGGTGGACACTTCCCTGCTGAATACCCTTCTGGACAATGATTATTTGCCGGTTGTCACCTGTATCGCTTCCGACGAAGCCGGCAACGATTACAATATAAACGCCGATATGTTCGCCGGCAGCCTGGCCGGCGCCCTGAAAGCAGCTCACTATCTGGTGCTGACCGATGTGGACGGCCTGCTGCGGGACATCGACGACCCTTCTTCAATTATCCGGAAGCTGAAGCTGGAAGAACTGGAACCGCTTTTCGGCCCGGTGATCAAAGGCGGCATGATACCCAAACTGGAGTCCTGCGCGCTGGCGCTCCGGCAGGGCGCCCGTTCTGCCCGCATCATCAATGGAACCAAGCCGGAAAGTATTTTCGAGGCGGTGAACAAAGAGAAATTAACTGGAACCGAGATATGCTTATAAAAGAAAAAACCACAAATGCAGCCTTGCATGAGGTGGACCAAAAGTATTACTTGCCCACCTTCAAACGCTTCCCCCTGGCTTTCCGCAGCGGGAAAGGCGCCCGTCTCCGGGATGTGGAAGGCAGAGAATATATTGACGCTTTGGCGGGGATCGCGGTGTGCAACCTGGGCCACTGCCACCCCAAAGTGGTAAAGGCCATTCAGGAACAGGCGGAGCGGCTGATGCACATTTCCAATTTTTTCGTCAGTGAACCTCAGGTCATGTTGTCCCAAAAACTGGTGCAGCTGTCGGGCATGGAGCGGGTGTTCTTCTCCAACAGCGGCGCCGAGTCCGTCGAAGGGGCTATCAAGATAGCGCGCAAGTATGCCTACACCAAGGGGCGCGGCGGCGGCATCATATCGATGGAGAACTCATTCCACGGCCGCACCCTGGCCACCATCGCCACCGGTAAGGAGCGCATGCAGCGCGGCTTCGGCCCCATGCCCTTGGGTTTTCACAAAGTGCCTTTCAATAATATCGAGGCAGTACGGGAGGCCGTCAGTGAAGACATCGCCGCCATTATCCTGGAGCCCGTTCAGGGAGAAGGGGGCGTCAATGTAGCCAAACCCTGCTACCTGCGCGCCCTGAGGGAATTGTGCGACCGGGAAAACATCGTGCTCATCTTTGATGAGATCCAATGCGGGGTGGCGCGCACGGGCGAGTACTTCGCCAAAGACCACTACGAAGTACAGCCCGATATCATGACGCTGGCCAAAGGGCTGGGCAATGGCCTGCCCGTCGGCGCCATCCTCAGCAATGAAAAGGTGAGCGGCGCCATAGAATTCGGCGACCACGGCACCACCTTCGGCGGCAACCCCATGGCCTGCGCCGCCGGCCTGGCAACGCTCGAAACCATAGAGGAAGAAGGCCTCCTGCGCCAAACCACCCGCAAAGGATTCTGGCTCAAGGAAATGCTGGAGGAAAAGATCGGGCGCCACCCGGGGCTCAAACAGATCCGCGGGCTCGGCCTGATGATCGGCGTGGAGTTTGATTTCGAAACCAAACCCCTTGTCCTGAAAATGATGGAACACGGCGTGCTGGCCAACGCTACCGCCGGAAACGTACTGCGCCTGGTGCCGCCCCTGGTGATCACCTTCGAAGAGCTGGAGCGCGTGGTGGATGTGATCGCGCAGTCGTTAAAAGAACTTTAATCGGATCTTCCAGGTCTTGGAGATTTATTGAACGTAAAGCCAGGTGACATCTTTCGCCTATTCACCGAACCTTAGTTTAGGGCACTATCTTTCAAAGGCGAAAGGTGTTATCTGGCAAATGTCGAGATAACACCTTTTTGCCCCTCAATCAATAGGAATAGGCTTTATCGCCAGGGTTTCAGAGAGGCAAAAAGATGTCACCTCGACAAGATCTAAAAACATATAAATGATCAAAACAGGAATTGTCGGCGCTACCGGATACACCGGGTCGGAACTGGTGCGCCTGTTGTACAACCATCCCGAAGTCGATATACAAATAATAACTTCCGAAAGCCGGAAAGGAGAACTTTTCTCAGATGTCCACCCCCACTTTCAGGGATTGGCGGACCATGAGCTGCAACCGGCCTACAAGGTGCTGGACGCCGGCCTCGACGCCGTCTTTCTGGCCCTCCCGCATGGCGTTTCCATGGAATATGTCGAAAAATACGCGGGCGCGGATTTTCGCGTGATCGACCTGTCGGGAGATTTCCGCCTTTCTACCCCCAATGTTTACGAATCCTGGTATTCCAAAAAGCACTCCTATCCGCAGGGGTTTGAAAAAGCCGTTTACGGCCTGCCGGAACTGCACCGCGAGGAGATCCGAAACTCCCGCCTGGTGGCCAATCCGGGTTGCTACCCCACCAGCGCCATTCTGGGCCTGGCGCCTCTGGTAAAGGCCAATATCGTTATTCCGGGAGAGATCGTGATCGATTCCAAATCGGGAGTGACCGGCGCCGGGGTGAAGGCAAAACCGACGACCCATTATTCCAATGTAAGTGATAATTTCAAAGCATATGGCCTGAAACGACACCGCCACACCGTCGAGATCGAAGAGCAGTTGTCGGGGCTCTCTTCCGATGGCCCAATGACCGTGCAGTTCACTCCTCACCTGTTACCGGTCGACCGCGGTATCCTGTCGACCATCTATTCCCGGCCCAGGGAAGGGGTGACGAAAAACCAGCTCCTGTCTTTGTACTCAGAATTCTATGACGGCCACCCTTTCGTTCGGATCCGGAAAGAACCTCCGGCGCTGAAAGATGTCCGGGGCTCCAATTTCTGTGACCTTTACATCACCTATGATGAGCGGACGAACCGCATCATTACCCTATCCGTTATCGACAACCTCGTCAAAGGGGCGGCCGGGCAGGCCATGCAGAATATGAACCTGATGTTCGGCCTGGAGGAAGAGGTGGGGTTTACGGCGCTGCCATTGAATCCTTAAAATATTATAGACTTGACAAGTTTTCCGACGGATGCCTGAAAGTAAACTTGTCAAGTCTCATCAACGGAAAATAACCTGATAAAAGAAATGATAAAGAATCTAACCAATGTCCGGGGCATCCAGTGCTGGGGCGCCCACATCGGCATTAAATCCATGCGAAGAGACCTGGCGATCATCTACTCGGAAGTTCCCGCCAGCGCGGCCTGTACGTTTACCCAGAACAAGGTCGTTGCCGAGCCGGTCAAAGTATCCCAGGAACATATGAAAGGAGGCAAAGCGCAGGCCATCGTCTGCAACGCCGGTAACGCCAACGCCTGCACCGGCGAGCAGGGGCGCCGCGGCGCGGAAGCCATGGTAGAAGCCATGGCCGAATCGCTGGGCATAGAAAAAGAACTGGTGCTGGTGGCTTCCACCGGCCTGATCGGCGAGCCGTTTCCCACGGAGGAGGTGGTAAAGGGAATAAAAGAGAACGTCGGTAAGCTGTCCAATGACTCCAAAGCGGGCTCTTTCGCCGCCAATGCCATCCTGACGACCGATACCTTTCCCAAAGAAGGTTTCCTCGATTTCAAACTGGGCGACACCACCATCAACATCGCCGGCATTGCCAAAGGCTCGGGGATGATCCATCCCAATATGGCGACCATGCTGAGCTTTATCGTCAGCGATATCGCCATTAAGCCCAAAGTGCTGAGAAAAGCAGTCCGCCAAAGTGTAGATCGCTCTTTCAATATGATCACGGTCGACGGGGACACCTCCACCAACGATATGGTGGCCGTACTGTGCAACGGCCTGGCCGGCAATGACCCTATTGAATCGGCCAAAGATGAACGCTATCCGTTGTTCCAGCAAAAACTGGAAGAGATGATGATCCACCTGGCCAAGCTGATCGTGTCCGACGGGGAAGGCTCTTCCAAGTTCATCGAGTATAAGGTCACCGGCGC
>JAGFJE010000089.1 GCA_024103175.1 Phaeodactylibacter sp. | reverse complement strand
GCACCCGCCGCGAGCCCTCGCTTACGGCGGCCAGAGGCGACCCGATTGCGGTGGGCGTGGATACGGTAATCCTGCGGAACGCGGTGGGCTGCGACAGCCTGGTGATCACTGATACGTTGCTGGGCCCCCGCGAAGATACATTCCCGACCGCTGGCCGTCGCGCCCCGGAGCCGGTTGGCGTGGACACGGTATTCCTGCAGAACGCGGCGGGCTGCGACAGCCTGGTGATCACCGAGACGGTGCTGCTTCCCGGCGACGAGACCTTCCTGACGGCGGGCAGCTGCGACCCGTTGGCGGTTGGTGTGGATACGGTAATCCTGCGGAACGCTTTGGGCTGCGACAGCCTGGTGATCACCGAGACGGTGCTGTTGCCTAGCGACGAGACGTTGCTGACGGGGGGCAGCTGCGACCCGTTGCAGGTAGGTAGAGATACGGTGATCCTGCGGAACGCGGCGGGCTGCGACAGCCTGGTAATCACGGAGACGGTGCTGTTGCCGAGCGACGAGACCTTCCTGACGGCGGGCAGTTGCGACCCGTCGGCGGTTGGCGTGGACACGGTATTCTTACAGAACGCGGCGGGCTGCGACAGCCTGGTGATCACGGAGACGGGGCTGTTGCCGAGCGACGAGACGTTGCTGACGGCGGGCAGCTGCGACCCGTCGCAGGTGGGTAGAGATACGGTGATCCTGCAGAACGCTGCGGGCTGCGACAGCCTGGTGATCACGGAGACGGTATTGCTGCCCGGCGATGAGACGTTGCTGACGGGGGGCAGCTGCGACCCGTCGCAGGTAGGTAGAGATACAGTGATCCTGCAGAACGCGGCGGGCTGCGACAGCCTGGTGATCACCGAGACGGCGCTGTTGCCGAGCGACGAGACGTTCCTAACGGCGGGCAGTTGCGACCCGTTGGCGGTTGGTGTGGATACAGTATTCCTGCAGAACGCTGCGGGCTGCGACAGCCTGGTGATCACCGAGACGGTGCTGCTGCCAAGCGACGAGGCCTTCCTGACTGCAACCACCTGTGACCCATCGCAGGCGGGGGTCGACACGGTATTCCTGCAGAATACGGCCGGTTGCGACAGCCTGGTGGTTACAGAAACGATTTTCATTCCCAGTGACGAGACATTTTTGATGGCCAGCAGTTGTGACCCGGCGGCAGTGGGTGTAGATACCCTGTTTCTGCAAAACGCGGCGGGCTGCGACAGCCTGGTGATCACGGAGACGGTGTTGCTGCCCAGTGGTGAGACATTCCTGATGGCCAGCAGTTGTGACCCGTCGGCAGTGGGTTTGGATACCTTGTTCCTGCAGAACACGGCAGGCTGTGACAGCCTGGTAATCACTGAAACGGTATTATTAACCACAGACACCGCCCGGATAGAAACCCAGCTCTGTTCCGGTGAAGTGCTGGTGGTCAACGGTACGGAGTACAGTGAGGCCCTGCCTTCCGGCACTGAGATCATACCGGGCGGGTCAGCCAACGGCTGCGACAGCGTCATGCTGGTGAACCTCACCTTTACGGAAGGCGCCACCGGCTTTCTGGAAGGCGGCAGGGCCATCTGCCCGGGCGAAGCGGTAGAACTGACGGTGCGTCTGCAGGGCGCTACTACCTACAACGTCAGCATTTCCGACGGGACGAGCGTAGTCGAGTCCTTCACCGGCCTTAGCGGAGACGTGTCCTTCACCGTGATACCTTCCGCTACGACGAACTACCGGATCAGCCTGTTCACCGCGGTGGGCAGTCTCTGCCCGGTGGAGATCGGCAACGGAACGACAGTTACCATAGTAGGGGCCGACAATATACAGGCGGAGGTGCTGACCGATTACGGCGGCTTTGGCGTCAGTTGCGACGGCAGCCAGGATGCCACGGTGGGGGTATCTGCCACCGGCCCTGGCCTGTCCTACCAGTGGAATACCGGCCAGACAACTCCCACCCTGGAAAATGTGGGTGCAGGCGCCTATATCGTCACGGTTACCAGCACGGCCGGCTGTTCGGCGGTGGACAGCGTGGCGGTCACTGCGCCGGCGCCCATCATTGCCAAAACCAACAGCGCGCCCGTAGATTGCTTCAACGAGTTCAGCGGCAGCATACTGGTGGAAAGCCTGGATGGCGGCGCCGGCCCCTATGAGTACTCCCTCGACGGCCAGTTCTTCACCCCCCTGGGCGCCCTGCCTGCCGACATCACCGGCCTGGGCGCCGGCAATTACACCCTCTACTTCCAGGACGCCAACGACTGCCGTGCCGAGGCGGCCGTCAACGTGGCGCCCTTCGAGGGCCTGGCCCTGGAGCTGGGCGACGACCGGACGATCAAGCTGGGCGACAGCCTGCAGCTGCGCCCCCAGGCCAGTTTCGATGTGGCTTCCTTCACCTGGTCGCCCCTGACGGGCATCCTCGACTCGGCGGCCTTCCGCCCCTTCGTTAAGCCCATGGAAACGACGGCTTACCTCCTCACTGCCCTCGACAGCGCCGGCTGTGTGGCCCGGGGCCAGATCATCATCTTCGTAAACAAAGAAAGAGGGCTCTACGCCCCCGGCGCCTTCAGCCCCAACGAGGACGGCAGCAACGACTACTTCACCCTCTTCGCCGGCCCCGATGTGGCGGCCATCAGAACCTTCCGCATCTTCGACCGCTGGGGCGCCCTGCTGTTCGAGCGCGAGCCTTTCCAGCCTAATGTAGAAAACCTCGGCTGGGACGGTACGTTCAACGGCGAGCCGCTCGACCCCGCCGTGTTCGTCTTCTACGCGGAGGTGGAGTATGTGGATGGGTTTATTGAGGTGGTAGAGGGGGATTTTGTGCTGGTGCGGTAGAAGCCTCCCCCCAACCCCCTCCGAGGGAGGGGGAGTTGGGCTTTCGGGTGGTTATGGCTTTCGGTGAAGGTGGAGCGGTGGCTGGGATCTTCCTTTGATGCTTTCGCGAATATTCTACCGTTGTCCAGTGTTTTTCCTTGGCCCGGCATAAAAGGCAGGCCATTTGTTCCCCCTATGATGCCACGTGTTAGCCAACTCCCTCCCCCTCGGGGAGGGCTGGGGAGGGGCTGGAGGGGCTTGGGGCCGGCGTGAAGGCTCTTTGCAATATCCATACTACACTTTGAAAGATTTGTACCAATCCCAACCCCGCAATTCCTATACCTTAGAGGCAACCATCGTGGACAGCCGGTTATTTCGATCCACTCTTTTACAATATCACTATCCGGATAACATTGAGACGATTCGCCCTCCGGCGGCCGGGCAGGCGTATGCTTCTTGCTGCCGGAGCGGTCATTTTATAACCTAAACCTATTGGCCATGAAATTTGGACATTTACTACCCATCCTTTTTTTTGCTACCCTGCATATAAACACAATGCAAGCCCAGTGGACGAACCTCGGCAGCGGTATTGCCGCTCCCAACCATAGTGTATTTGGAATTGCTGCCGTCGATGAAGAGGTGATTTGGGCAATATCTTCGGCATACCCCACTCCCAACGACCACCTTGTACGGAGTACAGACGGAGGCGCCACCTGGAGCGCAGCTCCCTTTAATATAGATGCCGGCCTGTTTGCCATTCAACTGTTTCCCGTGGACGACATGAATGCCTGGCTGGCCACTGCCGACGAGGAAAACCCGATTTCCGGGAAGATCTACAGAACAACGGATGGTGGGGCCACCTGGGAAGAGCAAAGCACCGGCTTCACCGAATTCAATGAAACGCCTGCTGCGGTTCATTTCTGGAATGCCGATGAGGGCGTGGCTTTTGGCGCCACCTGCTATGATGATTATACTGACCAGATCGCCATCTATACTACGGATGACGGCGGAGAGAACTGGGAAAAGGTGAACGGAGACGCCATGCCTGCCCAACTGCCGGGAGAAGGAATGTGTATTTATTCCGGGAATGGCTTCTACGATGTTGTAGGTGATAACATCTGGTTTGTCAGCTCCGGAAACCGGGTATTTCGTTCTACCGACCGGGGCCGCAACTGGGAAGCCTTTCTCGTTTCCGGATCGGGGTCATTATCTTCCCTGGCATTCAAAGATGAGCTGAATGGCCTGGCGGCCCGCCTTTTCCCCAATGAGGCTTTCCGCACCTCGGACGGGGGCGAAACCTGGACGCCCATCGGCATCCCGGACGCAACCTTTGCGGCGGCAATCGAATACATCCCCGGAACGGAGGGTACCTACCTTGTCCATAATGGCACTGCCCCGGTAAACAATGCCACCATGTTTTTGACTTTCGACAGTGGCAATACATGGGAGGAATTTACTTCCAATGTCAACCTGGATTGTCTGCAGTTTTTGTCTCCATCCATAGGATTCGGGGGAGGAAGGGTCAATAGTGAAACATCCGGAGGCATGTATAAATGGGAAGGGTTCTCCCTTTCCGGCCCCATCTATGTCAACGACGACGCCACCGGCGCCAACGACGGCTCCACCTGGGAGGATGCTTATACCGACCTGCAGGACGCCCTGGCCGCCGCCGAAGAAGGCGGTGAGCTCTGGGTTGCCGAGGGCGTTTACCGCCCCGCCGGGGCCGGTGGCAGCCGCTCCGCCAGTTTCGTCCTGGATAAAAACCTAAAGTTGTACGGCGGCTTCGCCGGGACGGAAAGCAGCCTGGAAGAAAGAGGCGATCCGGCGGATTTCCTCACTATGCTCTCCGGTGACCTGAACGGGAATGATGTGGAGGATAACCTCACCATGAACCGGACGGATAATGTACTAACGGTGCTGACGGTAGGTGAAAATGTTACAGACGAGGCGGTAATTGACGGCTTCACCATAAGTGGAGGGCATGCAAATGGGGGCGGCGAAAATGAGAGCGCGAGAAAGAGTGGCGGCGGCCTTTATGTCCTGGGCCGTCCAACAGTGGAACACTGCCGCTTTGAGCAAAACTATGCAGCCTGGCGGGGCGGCGGCGCCTACTTTGTAAATACGGCCGGGCTGGCCATTGAAAATAACCGCTTTGAGCACAACGAATGTGGAAACCTGGGCGGAGGGTTGAATGTGGAATCGGCGCCCCTAGCGACGCTGGCCATTCGGGAGTGTGAATTTAGGGATAATGCAGCGATACGAGGAGGAGGACTCAACATCCAAAACTCCAATTGCACCGTGGAAGATTGTACTTTCCTTTATAATATGACCCCCCAACACGGTGGCGGGATGCGGTATGACGCTACAACCGCCGGGCAATCCATAGAATTGACAGGTTCCTACTTGGAAGGCAATGCCTCCAGCATTGGGGGCGGTGTATTTATGGAGGCAAGATCCAATAATAATTCCTTTGGGATATCGGATTGCCAGTTTACAGAAAATTTTGCTTACCCACTACAGGAAGGGTGGGGGCAGTCGGGTGGTGGAGCCACTATAGTTATCTGGCCCGGCCAGCAAAATAACACAGTAGTATTTGAGAACTCCGAATTCCTCCGGAATGCCTCTACCTGGGAAGCCGGCGGCCTGAGCCTGTTACATGCTAGTAAAAACTCCCATTGGGAATTCCGAAATTTAATATTCAGGGAAAATACCAGTGATATTGTTGCGGGGGCCATGATCGTTACCGGGGACTATGGAGGAACTGGCGAGGTGCTTGTAGACGATTGCCATTTCGAGGACAACCGGTCCGAAGTAGCTGGCGCCCTGCAATTCCAGGTGGGGTATGCCGATGTTGCGAACCTCGATTTTATCCTGATGGCCAGCACCCTGATCGCTAATGAGGCGGCGGCAGGAGGGGCCTTAGGCCTGCAGGTTAACCAAGGGTCGGTCGGGGATTTCCTGGTGGAAAACTGCATCATCGATGGAAATAGCGCCAGCGAGCGGGGAGGCGCCATCGTTTTGAATCCACACAGCGGAGATTATTCTGCCACTATACGCCGTACCCATATCATCAACAACCAAAGCCCGGACGGAGGCGCCATTGAAGCCTATCAGTCTATGGACGGTTCTCCCTTCCCCGAAGGCGCTTCCTGCCTGGTTGAAAACAGCCTTATTGCTCGTAACAGCAGCAGCAATGCAGCCATATCCATGGAATTGTTCCCCGGCCTGGAACTGCTCAACACTACCGTTGCCGATAACACAGGAGGAGGCGTCGAACTCGCCGGCGGAAGCGGCCTCACCCTGCAAAACACGATCCTGTATAACCCCGAAGGAACTGAATTCACTGACCTGTTTGACGATGCCTCCGTTACCTCCAACGGCGGCAACCTCATCGGCGACAGCAGCCTGGATGAATGGCTCAACGGTATGGATAAACCGTCAACCGATCCTCTGTTCGATGCGGATCACCACCTCATGGAGGGCAGCCCCGCCATCGACGCTGGCGTAGCCTACGAAGGTATGCCCGAACTGGACCTGGCCGGCAACGACCGCATGCAGGGGAATGGCCTGGATATCGGCGCTTATGAGAGTTCCTTTGTCTCTGGCGCCCGGGAAGCCCTGGCGGAAGCTCCCCTTGGCCTGGCGCCCAACCCGGCCAGTGCTTTCCTCAGAGTGGAATTACCGGTAACCGCCCAGGGAGCTTTCCATGCCCAGGTAATGGACGCCCAGGGGAGAATGGTGGCTCGGGAACTGATCCGTAACGGGGAGTTGCTGGATGTGGAAGGGCTGCCTCAGGGAATGTATCTGGTGAAGGCGTTGGTGGATGGAGTGGTGTATGCAGGACGGTTTGTGAAGCAGTAGAGGAAGATGGAACGCGGATTAACACGGATTTGGCGGATTTACGCGGGTCTCGGGGCTTGAACCGGGCGGGCTTCTATGTGGAATAATTGTAAATTCCACAGGGCAGGCCCGCCATAGCATGACACAGGCGGATGGCCCGTATGTACACCTAAAAAGGGTTCACAGGCCAATAGCCGTCGGCCCGGCGCCTGCAAATCCGCGCATCGCGGCAGGCAGGCGCGTTCTATCCCCCCGTTTGCGGCGCCCTGTTCGTGAAACAGTAGGAAGGATGGAACACAGATGACACGGATAGTGCGGATTCTCGCGGATTTGCAGGCATAGGGCCCGGAGCCTCCAAATCCGCGAAAACCCGCCGCATCCGCGATAACCCGTGTTCTATTCTTCCTGTTTGCGGTATTCCGTCGGCGTACACCCCATCACCTTCCGGAACTCCCGCGTGAAGTGGGTGTTCGAATTAAAGCCCGTATCCGCCGCGATGGCGCCGATGTTGCGCCCCGGCTCCTCCAGCAGCAGCTGCGCCGCCCGGTGGATGCGGATCTGCCGGATGTACTCCTTGACCGTACAGCCGGTGAGCGCCTTCACCTTGCGCAGGCAGGTGGCGTAGCTGACGAACAGCAGATCGGCCAATTGCTCGGCGCTGAAGGCCGGGTCGCCGAGGTTGTCTTCGACTGCGGCCAGCAGCCGCTCGAAAAACTCCCGGTCGGCAGGGGAGGGCTGGCCTTCCCCGGCGGGGGGCTGCGCTTTCCGGGCGATGAAACCGTTCGAGGTGTAGTACGCCCGCAACCGGTCCCGGTTTTCCAGCAGTTTTTTCAGGCGGGCCTTCAGTTCCCGTTCTTCGAAGGGCTTGGCCAGGTAGGCGTCGGCCCCCTGCTCGATGCCCTCGATGCGGGAGTCGATATCTGCTTTGGCGGTCAGCAGGATAATGGGGATGTGGCTGGTGTTCAGGCCGCTTTTCAGCCGATGGCACACTTCAAAGCCGTCCATTTCCGGCATCATCACGTCGCAGAGGATGAGGTCGGGCATTTCCTGCTGTGCCGTTTCCAGGCCAACCTTGCCGTCGGGCGCGGTGAGGAGGGTATAGCTGTTTTTCAGGATGGAAGAGAGGTAGTGGGTGACGTCGGGGTTGTCTTCTATGATCAGCAAGGTATTGATGACCCGCCCTGGTTTTTCTTTGAGGCCAGCTGAAATTGGATGATCGGGCTTTCTGGTAATAGGCGGGTGGATTTCCCCCTTCAGGGGGCCAGGGGGCGCGGGATGGCTGTTTTCCTTTTGGGTATCGCCAAAGGCGCCAGCCGAGCGAGCATCCATAGCATCTGCTTCATTGGTAATCGGTAAGAATAGGGTGAATGTAGTTCCTTTATTCAATTCACTTTCCACCTCAATTTTCCCACCTAAAAGCTTTACCAGCTCTTTCGTCAATGTAAGCCCGATGCCGGTACCCTCTCCCCGGCGGGTGGCTGAATCGTCCGCCTGGTAAAAGCGATTGAAAACATTGGGGAGTTTTTCTTCCGGAATGCCGATGCCGGTATCGGAGACGGAAACAGAAAGGAAGTTGTGTTGTTTGTTGTTTGTTGCTCGTTGTTTGTTGTCGGTTGTTTGTTGTTTGTTGGGCAAACCAGCAACTGACAACCAACAACGCTCAACAGACAACGCCACCTTTCCGCCTTCACCGGTAAACTTCACCGCATTCGACAGCAGATTCCCCACGATCTGCTGTATTTTCTCCGCATCATAATCCATCACCAGCATCTCTGCTTCTGATCGGAAGTGCAGGGATATGTCTTTCGCTTCCGCCAGCGAGTGGAAGGACTCCAGCAGGTATTTCAGAAAGGGGATGACGTCGCCCTGTTGTTGATGCACCGGCAGGCTGCCGCTTTCCAGTTTGGCCAGGTCGAGCATCTGGTTGACGAGGTTGAGCAGTTGCCGGCCGTTGCGCTGAATGCGTTTCAGCTCCTCCCGAACGGTATGGTCCACTTTTGACATCAATTGCCCGGCGGTGCCCTGTATGATGGTGAGGGGCGTGCGGAACTC
>JAGFJE010000040.1 GCA_024103175.1 Phaeodactylibacter sp. | reverse complement strand
CTGGTACTGCTCGCCGGTACCCTTTGTACGCTATTGCCCGCACAGAAAAACGCCCTCTACGAGATCGGCGGCATCGCAGTAGTGGGCGCCCGGCACAGCGACGCCCGGGCCATCACCGCCCTTTCCGGCCTGCGGGTGGGCGACAAGGTGACGATCCCCGGCCCGGCGATCGGCAAGGCCATCCATACGCTCTGGCAGCAGCAATTGTTCCGGCAGGTGGAGATCGCCAAGGCGAAAGCCGTTGGCGAAATTGTCTTCCTGGAGATCCGGGTGGAAGAGCTGCCCCGCCTGAGCGGTTGGTCCATTTCCGGGTTGAAAAAGCAGGAGCGGCAGGCCGTGGAAGAGATCGCCGAACAGCACCTGCGCCGAGGCGCCATGCTCAGCGAACAGCACCAGAATGCCTTTCGCGAAAGCGTGCGGCAACATTTTGAAGAAAAGGGCTTTGCCGATACCCGGATCGGCCTGGAGCAACGGCTCAACGCCGACAGCAGCGCCATTCATCTGCAAGCCTCAATTGATAAGGGGCCGAAATTAAAAGTGGCGGAGATACAGTTCAGCGGCAACCAGGCCGTCTCCTCCCAAAAGCTGCGCCGGCTGATGGACACCAAAGAGGCCCGGCACCTTTTCGGCAGCGCCCGCTACCTGCCGGCAAAACTGGAAGAGGATCAGGAAAAACTGCTCAGCCATTACCATTCTTTAGGTTTCCGCGACGCTACCGTCAGGCAGGGCCGCCTGTGGCGGGACGACAAGGGCCGCATCGGCCTGGGTTGGCAAATAGACGAGGGGCGGCGCTATTATTTCGGGGACATCGGCTGGGAGGGAAACGCCATCTACCCCACCGCCCTGCTGCAAAAGCGGCTCGGCATCCAACCCGGTGATGTTTACAACCAGCAACTGCTGGAGGGACGCCTCTTCTTCAGCCCGGACGGGCGGGATGTTCAATCGCTCTATATGGACAACGGCTATCTCTTCGTCCGCATCGAGCCCATTGAAAAGGGCATCCGGGGCGACACCATCAGCCTGGAGATCCGCATTTCGGAAGGGCCGGCGGCCACCATCAGCGACGTGCGTATCACGGGCAACGAGCGCACGCACGAGCACGTCATCCGGCGGGAATTGACAACTCAACCCGGGCAACCCTTCAGCCGTGCCGACGTGATCCGCTCCCAGCGGGAACTCATGGCCATGGGATATTTCAACCCGGAAAGGCTGGGTATAAAGACCGATGTGGGCCCGGCAACCGGAACCGTAGCGCTGGAGTATCAGGTAGAAGAGACGAGAAACGAAAAGGTAGAGCTCTCCGGCGGGTGGAATCCTTCAAGCAAACAGGTGGTGGGGACGCTGGGCCTCACGCTCGACAACTTCTCCCTTCGCAACCTGCTGCGCGGCAAAGACTGGAGCCCCCTGCCTTCCGGCGACGGGCAGCGGCTGTCCTTCCGCCTGCAATCCACCGGCGGGCAGTACCAGGCGGCCAACTTCAGCTTCTCGGAGCCCTGGCTGGGCGGCAAGCGCCCCAACCTGTTCACCGTAGCCGGTTTCTACCAGCGCTTTACCAACGGGGAGGCCGCCGGGGCCGACGGCTTTGCCAGCCTCAGCGTCGCCGGCGGCAGCCTGCAGCTCGGCACGCGCTTTCGGGCGCTCAACCGCAGCCTGGCCTTCACGCTGGAGGGCAGCTACCAGCACATCCACCTCAACGGCTATCAGGATGTTCTGCTCGACGACGGCAGCACCATCAGCAGCGGCCGCTTTAACAACCTGTATCTCAAGCCCGCCCTGACGTACAATACCATTGTCGACCCCTTCTTCCCCACCCGCGGTACGCGCCTCACGCTCTCCGCCCAGTTTACGCCCCCCTACTCCACCCTGGGGCTGGCGTCGGTGGAGGACGACAACCCCTACCGCTGGCTGGAATACCACAAGTGGCGCTTCAATGCCGAATGGTATACGCCGGTGGCAGGAAAACTGGTGTTGAAGGCATCGGCCAAACTGGGCTGGCTGGGCCACTACGACAGCGCCATCGGCACGCCCCCCTTCGAGCGGTTCGAGCTGGGGGGCAACGGCGTCAGCTCCAGCCAGGCCGGGTTCGTGGGTAACAGCCTCATCGCCCTACGGGGTTACGGGGAGGGCTACCTGGAAGGCAGCCGCAACGGCGGCGGGGCCGCCTTCAGCAAACTGACGATGGAGCTGCGCTACCCCTTCCTGAACACGCCCGGCGCACGGGGCTACCTTCTCGGCTTCGCCGAAGCGGGTAATGTATGGAAGCAGGCGTATCAGTTCTCGCCCTTCAACCTCAAGCCGGCCGCCGGCCTGGGCATCCGCCTGCAGCTGCCCATGATCGGCGCCATCGGCTTCGATTACGGCATCGGCTTCGACAAACCGGAACTGGATGGGCAGCGCTGGACGAAATACGGAGCGTTTAATATCGTTCTGGGGATAGAGCCGGAGTAGGGGGTGGTTGGTTGATTGGTTGACCGTCTCCTTCGGAGCCGGGTAAAATTGGGTAATAAGGCCACCACCGGTCAAACTTGACAAGTTTCCTGCGAGTTCTCCTCAGGAGAAACTTGTCAAGTTAACAAACTGTAAAAATTCGCTTTTTAAACCAAGTGGTTAGAGAGGGGCTCCGCTGCGGCGGAGCCCTTTTTTCGGACGGGCCGCCCGCAATCAAAATGAGGTGGAAGCGTGAGAGGATTCGCCCCTGCCTTAAACAGTTCGGGCTACCATCATTCGAAACGGACCTCACAATCGGGCAGCCAATTCCTGATCTGTGCTCGCGAAGGCTCTGGAACAGGATTGTCTCGGAGAGACAAAAATTCCAATTCTCCAAGTTGTTGGATACCGGAAGGGAGTTTAGTTATCTGGTTATTGTCCAGGAACAAATACCACAGGCTGCGAAGTTTGCCGATCTCTTCCGGCAGGGCGGATAATTGGTTGTCCCTTAAATTTAACAATCCCAATGTGGTGAGTTGCATCAGCTCTGGCGGCAGGGTTTTCAATTTGTTGCCTTCCAGGATAAGGATATTTAAATTGCTTAACCGGCCCAGGCCTGGAGGCAGGATATCCAGCTGGTTCTCCCTTAGGTCCAATAATTGCAACCCCTCGATCCGGGGAATTTCGGCCGGCTGGAGGCCCAGCTGATTGTTCCCCAGATACAACTCTTCCAGATTAGCCAGTTGGCCCAGGCCCGGCGGCAGGCTGCTCAGCTGGTTAAATCCCAGGTCTATTATTTTCAGCTGCACGAGCTGAGTGAGCGTTGCCGGGAAGCTACTGAATTCATTCTCCCATAAATATACCTCTCTCAAATTCTCCAGTTGGCCCAGGCCCGGCGGCAGGTTGCTCAGCTGATTGAGGCCCAAAGCCAATATTTCCAACCGGGAAAGCTGCCCCATCTCTTTTGGAAGGGCTCTGAGCTTGTTCTTTCCCAAATGAAGCACCCTCAAATCAGAAAGTTGACCGATTTCCGGCGGCAGGCTGGACAACTCGTTTTGCCCCAGCTCCAAAACGTAAAGAGACTGGAGTTGCCCGATCTCAGGAGGCAGAGCCGTCAATTCATTTTTATACAAATACAATTTTTTCAGGCCGACAAGCTGCCTGATTTCGGCCGGCAGGCGTTTCAACTGGTTGCCGCTAAGGTTTAAAAGGCTCAAGCCATCGAGCCTGGCGAGAGATAATGGGAAGGTGCGGAACTGATTGCTGTCCAACCTTATCGAATCGAGATATCGAAGTTGTGAAATTTCCTTCGGAAGATTGCTGAGTTGGTTTTTTCCCACATCCAGCTTTATCAGGTATCGAAGATCTTTTATTCCTCTGGGCAGAGAAGCCAGCCGGTTATTTCTCAGCATTAGTTCCTCTAACGAATGGAGTTTACTGATTTCTTCCGGTAGAACCTCCAGTTGGTTATCCGAAAGATGCAATATGCGCATTGAGCTTAGCCGGGTAACTGCCGGTGGAAGCCGGCGAAATTGGTTGCCCCAAAGATATAATTTTCTTAACCGGGCAAGTTGCCCTATTCCTGTTGGCAGGCTGCGTAGTTGGTTACCGCCCAGGCCTAATACTTCCAACTGAGTAAGCGCCGCGATCTCTGGCGGCAGTCGGTCCAGTTTATTCTCTCCGAGATACAACTCTTCAAGATTGATCAATTCCCCGGCTTCTGCCGGCAGGCTGGAGAGCTGGTTTTCTCTAAGGTTCAATCGGCGAAGCTCAGAAAGATGTCCGATCTCTGAGGGGATGTCCTCCAACTGGTTGCCGCTCAAGGCCAATACCTGTAATGCTGTCAGCTGCGTGATCTCCTGAGGGAATTCGCCTAGTAAGTTGTCTGTCATGTTCAATTCCCGAAGCCCCTGGAGCCGGCTTATGCCTGTCGGCAGCCCGCTCATCCTGTTTTCATCTAAGTGCAATACTTCCAGCCCGGTAAGGTTAGTGATCTCCGGCGGCAGGCTATCGAGAAGATTATCCCATAGATACAGCTCTTTCAGGTTCTTTAGGCTATCCATGCGGGGGGGCAGGCCAGTCAGCCGATTGCCGCCTAAGCCCAACACCTGAAGATGGGCCAGCCGGGTGGCCTCGCCGGGCAGAGCGCTCAGCTGGTTCCCGCTCATGATCAGCCACTCCAGGTTGGACAGCCGGCCAACCTGAGGAGGCAGGCTGTCGATCAGGTTTGCGGATAAGGATAAGCGGCGCAATTGTGAAAGCTGGCCCAACTCCGGAGGAAAGGGGTTGATCAGGTTGCTGTCGGCGTATAATACTTCGAGTTGTCGAAATTTCCCTATCTCTTTCGGCAGGCTTCTCAGGCCATTCCCAATGAGGTCCAGTGTTTTCAATTTACTGGCGTCCCCCACTCTTTCCGGAAGGCTGGCCAGCCGATTCCCCCTCAGAGCAAGGTGCTGTAAATGTGGCAGCAGAAAAATATCACGGGGCAGGCCAGCAAGATTATTCCTATCCAATTCCAGGGTTTGCAGGTTTTTGAGTTTGCCGATTCCGGCAGGCAGCGCTTCCAATTGATTATTCGTCAGGACCAATTCCTCTAAAGCTGCCAGTTTCCCGATCTCAGGAGGCAACTCCTCCAGGCCATTATATTCCAGGTCCATCTTTCTTAATGCCTCGAGTTCACCAATTTGCGCCGGAAGGGAATCCAGGCCGCTAAAACTAAGGTTTAACTCTCTCAGCCTTTTCAACTGCCCAATTTCTGCGGGCAGATAATTCAGGCCCTCAATGCCTATTAATTGCAAGTTCTGCAAATTGTCAAGCCGGCAGATTGCCAAGGGTAAGGAGTTGAAATTGTTACCGTTTAATACCAGCGTGCGCAGATTGGAAAGTTGAGCCATTTGGGGCGGCAAGCCTTCCATTCGGCAACCTTCCAAATTCAGGTGGCGCAGTTCTTTAAGTTTTGCCACTCCAGCCGGCAGGCTATCTATTCCATTACCATTCAAATCCAGGGACTGTAAGGCATACAGCTGAAAGATCTCCGGAGGAGCCCCGGAAAAAGCATTATAGCTTAAATCCAACATTTTCAGATTCGTAAGGGCAGTGATCTCCGCAGGCAGGGTTGCCAGGCTATTGCTACTTAGATCCAGGGCCTGCAGGTGGCGCAATTGAGCAATTGCGCCCGGCAGGCGCTCCATCTGGCATCCTGCGAGAGAAAAATACCGCAGTTCCCTCAACCCGCCAATGCCCTGGGGAACGGTCAATTTTTTCATTCGCCTCCAGCTTCCGTCTAGAATGAGGACCTCCAACTGCCGATGGTTCAGGATCTCCATTGGGAATTCGCTAAGAGAGGCCTCTCTCAGGTCTAAGGCCACCACTTCCGGCGACAGGTTTTCCAGGTTGTAAGCCACCTGATATTCCTGCCCGGTGGTGTCGACCAGGTAGTTGGCGCTATCCCTGTCGACCACTCTGGCAAAACCATTGTCATCGAACTGTTCGGCTTTGATGTACTTGTAATCGATGACAGGGTCCCCTTCTTTATTGACGAACCCGAACAAACCATTTTTATTGGCCAGGGCCAGTTTTCCATCGAAGAAATAGAAGGCATCGATCAGCTTTTCATTCCTTGCCAGCCTATCTTCGGCAACCTCGGCATTGGCCCGGGCAGTTTGCCATTGGAAAAATGCCCAGATCCCCAACGGCCCCACGATCGCTATTGCGGCCAACAGGACGAGGATGAAACGCCGTTGCGCCCTCTGGTTCTTCTCCAGCAATTGCTGCCGTTCCAGCAGGCGCCGGCGTTCGGCCTCCCGCTTCTTCTCCACGGCTTGCCGACTTTCATCGACCAGGGCCTGCTCGTCCGGTGTCAGGGCCAGTTTTTCCTGAAAAGGCTCAATCGCTGCGAGCTGTTTTTCGGAGAACAATTCCCGGACTTCCCCTTTCAGCGCCGCCTGCCCTTTAATCATCCGCCTCACCTCCAGGAGAGCAATTTCATCGGGAGTGCGCCGCTCGGCAATGCGTTTGGCGAGGCTGTCGTGCGCCAGTTCATAAAGCCCCCGTTTTTCGTCATACCTCAAGATCCTACTCTTCTCCAAAGCATGCAACCCATCCTTCAACGCCTGTTCAGGCAGGCCGGGGAGGCGCCCAGCCAGGATACGGGCCGACAGCGGCTCTTTCGTGCCTTCGAGCGTAGCAAAAAGGGAAATGGCCTGCCAGATGGCGTCCTCCGGCAGCCCTGGATAAGCGGAGGAGAGCTCTTTTTGGATGCGCCTGGCCTGTTCTTCCAGAAAATCGCGCAATACATCCTCTATAGCGCCGATTTCCGATAGGGCGACCAATGTGAAGGTGGCGTCAGTTTGTCGGTGCTCATCGCCAGTGGCCTGCAGATACAGTTTATCCAGAAATACCTGCAGGTAGGGGAGTTGGACGGTAAGCGACCGTTCACTGCCCCTGACCCGTTCAAAAATAGCCTCCGCCACCTCCTCTTCGCCTCCCCGGGGTAATTGAATGTTGGAGTTGGGGTGGGCGGCCGCACCCAGAATGACCTGCCTCACCTTATTGAGGTTCATAGGTTCCAGGCGCAGCTTTTTGCGCAGCAATTGAGGTACAACCTGTTCAAATTCAAACAAATGCCCGAGGTATTCTTCCCGGATCAGGATGATCACTTTGACGGGCTGCTCCAGGCCCAGTATTTCGCGGACTGTCTGGAAAAACGCCAGCTGTTCTTGCTCCTTCCCCAAGATATACAGCTCTTCAAACTGGTCAAAGATGAGATAAACGGGACGGAAATGTTCCAGGTAAACGGCTTTGAGCAACAGCTCCAGTTCGGAGGGAGCTGACGGCTCATCGTCCAACAAGGAGGGGGTGATATCCTGCCCCTCCGCTGCGGCCTGCAGCTCTTCGCGCAGGGATTGGTTTATGTCTTTACCCCGCCGGATATTGAGCGCCAGCCAGTCGTGTGATTGAAAACGGCTCGCCAGCCCACAGTTGACCAGGCTCGTCTTTCCCGTTCCCGAAGCTCCGTACACCAACAAAATGTCGCTCTGGAAAACCATCCTGTACAAACTATCCACCTCTTCATCCCGGCCAAAAAAGATGTCCGTATCGGAGCTTCGGTAAGCATCCAGAAATTTAAAGGGATATCTCTTTTTCATTTGGTATAAATTGAATTGGCCACGAGGAACAGGCCAGGTGTCAAAACCGGTATTCGCCTTCGTCCGGCGGTTCTTCCGCTTCGTACAAGATGGTTTTTCTGGCTTCCTGAAACTGCAGGAAGACCGCATCCAGCTTGTGATCCTTTCGCTTTTCCTGGTCCATCATCAGTTTATTGAGGTCCTCTTCTTTGGCCAGCGTTCTTTTATAAGTGACATTAACAATGCTGTTGTCTTCCAGAAAGCGGAAATTCAAGCTGCCGTCGGCAAGATCCTGGCAACTGTAAAAACATACTTTAGCCCCTCCTTCAAATGTCAGAGCATTGACGTCAATAATGAACGGGAACAGGTTGATGCTTTGTTGGTAACGGCCTTTGAAGAGCAAAATGGCGTCCGTATTGATGGGGGCATCCACATAATTTACCCGTTCGGTATTGATGTTGAACTTACTGTCGATACCCAGGGCGGCATAATTATGCAGATAATGTGGCGGGGAATTGCGCATTTCTTCATAAGAGATGCTTTTGATAGAAACCATTTTGTAATCCGCCAGAAAATTTAAAGCGGCCAGGATACAGACAAGCTGCCGCTCTGCCAAAAAGCAATCGGACGGCTGGGCCTGTGGCCTGTCCAGAAGCGCATTGGCCTGCTGCAATTTCCAGCAAGCCTTTAAGAAAGGGCTTTCCGTTTGCAGATAAGGAGCAAAGTCTTGTAATTCTGCCAGGGGAAAGCTGAGGTGGCGCTGAGAAAAGAAGGAGAAAAGGGTTTTCAGCAAGTCTACATATCCCTGGATATCCAACTCGAACTCGTCCTCAAAAAAGTTTAATATGCAGTCGTGTTGCTCTTCGGAAAGCGCGTGGTAATTTTCTTTTTGATGATCCCACAACTTCGACAACAGGGCAAAACACAACAACTGAAGGGCACGCCTGGCCGTCAACAGGCAGTTGGCCAGGTATTTGCGCTGTTTGTTTTCCGAAAAAGGCTCTTTGCCGATTGCAACGAGTTTGCGCAATTGTATGCCCAGCACCCCGACATAGCTGTAGGCGATAATGTCCTTAGCCTTGTCGCTATACCGTTTGATCGACTCCCAACCGGCCACTTTACCTGCTTTTGCCAGGAACTTTTGCGCATCTTGACTGTATGGCTGAATAGCCGTTATCAGGTTTTGGGCCAGAAGTTCATTATAAGGTTTATTCTCCTCCGCCACATCAAAGGGAAGCCTCCAAGATGGATTGATACTCTCCAGGACCCAGGGTTGCCCGCTCATTTCTTCACTAAAATTGAAGGCTATCCCTCTTTCCACCTGTCGGCTGTCAACAGGATGTATGGCTTTCAGGGAAGCCAGAGCATATTTGAATGCCTCTTCCAGGGTTGGTGATGTTTCGTCGAAAGGTTCTTCGAGATCCGCATTAGCAAAAAAACGGTAAAATTGCCGCGCAAAGGCAACAGCCTTGAGATCATCAGCAGCATGGTGTGTTGCTATTATGGAAGGGACCTCTGCTGCTCGAAGCAACTTCAACTGCGCATTGGTGTAGCAGCCATTCAGAAAAACCAATTGCAGGCGCCCTTCCGCGGCTTCTCTCCGGAAGAGGCCTTCCAGGCCAACCGTTCTTCCCAATTCGTTATCCGTAAAGGTTTTATTGAACTGCAGGCCCTGGCCTTCAGCATGGCCGGCGAAATGAAACAGGATGATCCGCCCTTGATACCGGTTGAACAAACGAAAGGCTTCCTGCACACTTACTGAAGAACGGGCAACGACCTTAAGGCGGTTGGTGTCGGCCAGATGTTCCAACGCTTCTTCTATGATCTTCCTCTCTTTTTCTACAGCGGGCAGAAAACGGCTGAGGTCGTTGGAGAACAAAAAAAGAGCAACCGGCGGTTTCCTGGGCATCACTCAAGGAAATTTGATATTGCGTATTAAACCTGAATCCAACAAACAAAAGAGCACATCTGGGGGGTCTTAAGGCAACGGCGTATCGTTCCGAAGATAGTAAATTTTTCGCATTCAATCATTTTTTCCTCAGTCATTCATTCCCTTGGAAGGGCTTTCCGGCCTCACTAATAGATATAGGTCTGCAGCCAGCCCCAGAACTCGTAGCGGTTGCGAAAGGCCCACACCGCCATTCCGATGGACAGGAAGATCAGGAAGATGCGCGTGGCGCGCATGGTTTCGTCAAACTTTTCGCGGCGGCTTTTGTATCCGCGTTTTCGGCTTTGGTATCCCATGGTGGTGTATTGGTGTATTGGTGTATTGGTGCATTGGTGTACAGGCGCCGTAGCTGGCATTGCTTGGCCCATCCGTTCTCCATATTTTCCGGAAACCCGAATAGCGAATACCGAGCCCCGAAAAAGCGAACAGCGAACAGCGAACCGCCTACTCAATACTCGCTATGCCGCTCCCAGTAGTTCTGTTCTTCGATCTCTTCGAGCAGCATGAGGTAGTTGGCGTAGCGCAGTTCGCTGAGTTCGCCCTCTTCCACGGCTTCCTTGACGGCGCAGCCGGGCTCGTCGCGATGCAGGCAATTGCCGCCGAAGCGGCAGTTTTCGGAACATTCGAAAAACTCGCGGAAGTTGTGCGCCACGTCCATCGGCTCCAGGTGGTTGAACGACAGGGTTTTGATGCCCGGGGTGTCGATGATGGCCCCGCCGAAGTCCAACGGGTGCATTTCGGCGAAGGTGGTGGTGTGCATGCCCTTGCCGGAATAGTCGCTCAGCTCCTGGGTGCGGAGTTCCAACTGGGGTTGAATGGCATTGACCAGGGTGGACTTGCCCACGCCAGACTGCCCGGCGATGAGGGTCACCTTGCCGCCGAGCACCTCGCGCAGTTCTTCCAGCCCCTGCCCCTCGACAGCGGAAGTGAGCAACACCCGGTAGCCTATATTTTCGTATATCTCCTGCAGGTATTGATAAATGGCCAGATCTTCCTCACTGTAGAGGTCTGCTTTATTGAATACGACGACTGTCGGTATTTCGTAGGGCTCGGTCATCAGCAGGAAGCGGTCGATAAAGCCCTGTTTGAGGTTGGGTTGCACGATGGTGACGATGACCATAGCCTGGCCTACGTTGCTGGCCAGCAGGTGCAGGTCGTGCTTTCGGCGGGGGGACTGCCGCACTACGTAGTTGCGGCGGGGCAGGATGTTTTTGATGGTCGCGGTTTCGTCTTTCTCATCGACCTCCACTTCCACTTCATCACCTACGGCAACGGGATTGGTCAGGCGTTTTCCGTCGAGCCGGAATTTACCGATGATCCGGCTGTCGACCACCGCTCCATCTTCGAGCATCACCTGGTACCAGCTACCGGTGGATTTTATGACTGTTCCTTTTTTCAAACCTGATCGCTATTAAGTAGTGATTATTTCCTGAAATTCTTTTCCGGTAATAAATAAGCGTACATGTGCTAGCATACAACGCAAATGCTCCCGAACTAGTTCTCCTCCTTCAGCTTTCATTGGCATTGAAGGGGTCCATCCGGCAGCTGTGCACCGCCTCTGCCATCTCCGTAAGCAGTTCCACTGATTTCTCCACCGCATTGCCCACGACGATGACATCGGCGCCGGCCTGCGCGCTGGCCCACGCCCGCTCCGGCTTGCGGATGCCGCCTCCGACGATGAGCGGGACGGTGGTGTGTTTCCTAACCTTACGGATCATGGCCTCACTGACAGGATGGTGGGCGCCGCTTCCGGCATCGAGGTACAAGGTTTTCAACCCCAGCATTTCCCCTGCCAGGGCGGTGGCCATGGCGATCTCCGGTTTATCGGCGGGGATGGGCAGCGTATTGCTCATATAGGAAACGGTAGTCGGGACGCCCCCGTCCACCAGCATATAGCCCACGCTGACCACCTCCAGCGAGCTTCGGTGCAGGAAAGGAGCGCTGATGACCTGCTGGCCGATGAGCAGCTCGGCATTGCGGCCCGAGATCAGGGACAAAAAGAGCACGGCGTCGGCCTGTTCGTCGACCTGCATGGGGCTGCCGGGAAAGAGAATGGTAGGTATGGCGCAGTTCTGCCGGATGAAAGCCAGGCATCGCGACAATTCATCCGTCACGACCAGGCTTCCGCCAACAAAGAAAAAGTCGATATTGGCCTCCACCCCCAGCCGGACAATGCGTTCGAGGTGGTGGGGCGTGGCCTTATCCGGGTCAATAAGGATAGCGAGGCACTTCCGGCCTGCCTGCCGGGCCGCCTGCATACGCTGAAATATCTGTTTTTTACCGCCCATTCTCCTGTTTTGATACGCGGGTAAAGATAAAGATTATTATGGAACGGCAGGGATTCTACTTCATACCCTTCGGGAAGCCTCAGTTCCATTACCAGGCGTTCCTGCACCGGGTAGGGCATGTCTACCGGATAGGCACGCTGATCCAGTTTGAATGGGTTGTTCTTAAAATTACTGAAAAAGGGGAGAGAAAGATACATAAAATCATTGGCAGTCAAAACTCCCGAAGACAACTGTATATCCAATTCTGCTTCTACTTCTTCACCTCTGTCCTGCAGCCCTTTGTAAACCAGCCTTTCGATGCTTGCCCCTTCTCCCAGACGGCCTGCCCAATGTTGGCTTTCCGAAGAGACTGAAGGCCTCATCGGGTTGTTTTTCGGGAAAAAGCCGGAAGGTACCGTCCCAGCGAATGTTATCGCTCAGGAAATCATAAATGGCCCGGGCTTTGTCCATATCATTTACGAGGCCCGCCAGCTGAGGCTCCACGGCCCTGAATAATTGTTTATAGTACCGCCCTTTCCGGTAGTAGTGGCCAAAGGAAGGCTCCTCGAAAAGCCGGCGGGCCAACAGCCTGAGTTCCGCTTTTTGCCTGCCTGCGCCAACGGCCGGCAGCATTTATACCGATACCGGCGCCGGCGGTTTTACCAGCTGTAGAATGGTTTTGGCGCGGTAAAACTATATTTTCACTATTTTCGCGTGTTGTACCAAAATGAGGTTAATATGAAACATTTAACGATAATCGCCATGGCCACCGCGGCGCTGATGGCCAGTTGTACGCAAAATCCGGGTTGCGGCAACAACAAGGATGCTTTTCTCCGGGGGTATTACCAGCTCATCAATGAGGCAAAGGCCGCCGGGCTGCCGGTATCGGACAGTGGGTGGGAAAAGTACGATGAGCCTTTCCGCGCTTACGTGGAAGAGTGCTATGATTCTTATGAATCGGAGCTTTCCGCTAAGGAGCGTCGGCGGTTCTGGGCTGCGTCCATGAAATACTACGCCCAGCGCTACGGCAAGGGCGCCATACAGGAGTTGAAGGGCAAAAAGGCCAAGGGCGCAGAAAAGGTACAGGAAGAAGTGGAAGCCATCTGGGGAGATATTAAGAAAGGGCTGAAAGAGGCCGCCGGGGAGGGAAACAAAAAGCCACCCCTGCGCATCAAACCCGAGGATGCGCCAATTGAATAAGCCCGGCGGCCGGCCCGTACATACTAACGAGGGGGCCGCCTGCGTTCGGGAAGGGAACAAACCAATAAAATTTCTTATTTTCAGGATCAATTTATTCCAGTATCGAGGGTATTCGCAGAAATGAAGCAGCGCGCTTCCCGCCAATTCGGAAAGCTATATGATGCAATCACAGAACGGCCTACTTACGGAGACGGAAGTTCACATTCAGCGATTCTTCCAGAAGTATTTCCCCCCGGAATTTGTATTCCACGACTTCCCGCATACCCGCAACGTAGTGGAAGCAGCCGTACAGATCGGCCAGGCCTACCAGCTTTCCGACAAGGAAATGGAGATCCTTCAGCTGGCGGCCTGGTTTCATGACACGGGCTATTACAAAAACCCGGCCGCCCACGAAGAACTCAGTTGCGAACTGGCGGAAGCTTACCTGGAAAAACACGGATACGCTCCTGAAGATATCAAGGCCGTCAAAAGCTGCATCACCGCCACCCGCGTCCCCCAGAACCCCCAGAACCTGATGGAAGAGATCCTCTGCGACGCCGACCTCAGCCACCTGGGCAACGACCGCTACTGGGACCGCTGCGGGCGCCTGCGGCAGGAGATGCTCATGACCAAAGACATCCTCATGTCCGAACAGGAATGGGTGGATTTCGAGCTGGACTTCCTGATCAACCACCGCTACCATACGGAGGTGGCGCGCGGCTTGTTCAGCAAGCAGAAGAACCAGCATATCAAACAGCTGCTGAAACAGAAAAAAAGGCTGAACCCCGACGGCGACATCGAGGATATTGAAGGCCTGGAAACCGAAAAGAAGAAAAAAAAGAAGAAGAAAAAGAAAAAAGGCGGCGGCCTCAAACTGAAAGAGCTGAACCTGGGCCGGGGGGTGGAGACCATGTACCGCACCACTTACCGCACCCACGTCAACCTCAGCTCCATTGCCGACAATAAGGCCAACATCATGCTGAGCATCAACGCCATCATCATCTCCATCGTGGTGGCCAACCTGGTGCCCAAGATACCGGGCGATTACCGCCTGGCCATTCCCACCCTCATCCTGCTCTCCGCCTGCCTGGCCGCCCTGGTATTCGCCATCCTTTCCACCCGCCCCAAGGTGACCGAAGGGCGCGCCACCCGGGAAGACATCGCCCAGAAGCGCACCAACCTGCTGTTCTTCGGCAATTTCTACCGCATGGACCTGGAGGACTTCCACTGGGGAATGATGGAAATGATCAAGGACAGCGACTTCCTCTACAGCTCCATGACACGCGACCTGTATTACCTCGGCGTGGTGCTGGCCAAGAAGTACCGCTACCTGCGCATCTGCTACAACATCTTCATGTACGGGCTTATCGTGGCGGTGGCGGCTTTTGCGGCGGCATTTTTGTTCTGGCCGTCGCCGGTGTGAGGGGGAGGTATATGGTTATATTGTTAGATGGTTATATTGTTAGATGGTTGTATTGTTAGATGGCTGGATGCGGGCGGGCTGGACACAACTGGCCAAACAATTTTAACAATACAGCAATATAGCAATACAGCAATATAGCAATACAGCAATACAGCAATACAGCAATACAGCAATATAGCAATATAGCAATACAGCAATATAGCAACCATATCGTGCCCCCCTCAGGCCCTACCGTTTCGGGATCTTATTCAGAGAGATGTGCTTCTGGCGGGAAGCTTTGAACCTCCCCGTTTTATGCCCCCTCAGCTTTCGGTGTTTAGTCGCCCGGCCCTGTACGCGGGCGCGCCATTTTTTCCAGTTGCGCAGGCGCATCTGGTGCTTCATGATGCGGATGACTTCCGCTTCGGTGAGGCCAAACTGGGCTTCGATGGCCTCGAAGGGCGTGCGGTCTTCCCAGGCCATTTCCACAACTCGGTTGAGGTCGCGATCGGTAAGTTGACGCCGTTGTAATATTTCTTTAATACTCATACTCCCCAACTAACAATAAAGCCAGAAAGCTGTTTAAAGAAAGTGATTCTGCCCGCTGCGGGCATTCTTTACAGAAATTCACTATTTTCGGCATTCTAAAACACGACAACAGCTATGATATCGAAAAAAATGGTAAAAGCGCTCAATGAGCAGATCGGTTTGGAAGGTTACGCCTCTTATCTGTATTTATCGATGGCTTCCTGGTGCGACAAGGAAGGCATGGAGGGCTGCGCCCAGTTTATGCACCGCCAATCGGAAGAAGAACGCATGCATATGCTGAAGATCTTCCACTACCTCAGCGAGGTGGACGCTCATGCCCTCGCCCCCGCCATCAAGCAGCCACCCCACGAGTTCGAGTCCGTCAGGAGCATGTTCGAACAGGTATACAAACACGAACAGAAGGTCACCGCTTCGATCAACAAGCTGGTGAAGCTCAGCTACGAGGAGAATGACTTTACCACCATGGAATTCCTGCAGTGGTACGTCGAAGAGCAACGCGAAGAGGAAGCCCTGATGCGCACCATCCTCGATAAGATCAAGCTCATCGGCGACGGCCCGTCGAGCCTGTATTACATCGACCAGGAGATCGAAAAGATCAATGCGAAGGCGGCGGAAGCCGAAGCCGGTGGGGAAGCATAAGAGTTTGTTGATCGTTGCTTGTTGTCAGTTGCTGGCGGCCTGAGCGCCCAACAAACAACAGACAACGATCAACAAGCAATCAAACCAGCATGGACCAGCAGATACTCGACTACTTCGGGGAGTTTGAGGAAAACACCCGCATCGTGCCGCTGAAGTATTTCTTCTTCGAGTCGGAAGCGCGCCTCTACGCCGCCCGGCTCAAGGAAGCGGGCATCCCCTGTTTCATATCCAACGCCAATATTATGTCGGTTCTCCCTTTGGGCGGCGGAGGCGGCATCAGCCTCCACATCCGGGAAGCCGACCTGCCTGTTGCCTCCCGTATCGTCGCCCGCCTCGATTACCAGAAGGAGAACGGCAGCCAGAATGACACTTTCCACGACGCCGACCACGACGACATCGAATACCAGCGCGCCCTGCACGAACCGCCGCTGGCCATCCGGGCCAGCCAGGCCTGGTACTGGCTCGTCATCGGCATTATCCTGCTGGTCATCCTGCGCGC
>JAGFJE010000010.1 GCA_024103175.1 Phaeodactylibacter sp. | reverse complement strand
CCCTGCAACTGCACATTGGGGAAGTTGACGCTACCGGTAGTGCTTCCGGTATTGATGTACTGAATGATCTTATTGGGCACAAACTGGCCGATATTCTCCTGGGCTTCGGCCGTGCTGCCGCCGATGTGGGGCGTCAGGATGGTGTTGGGCAGGCCCACGAGTTCCGAATCGAAAGATTCATTATTGCTCTTGGGCTCCCGGGGAAAGACATCGACCGCACAGCCGCCGACCTTGCCCGAGAGGATGGCCTCCCGCAGGGCCTCCACCTGCACGACCTGCCCGCGCGCCAGGTTGAGAAAGATGGCGCCGTCCTTCATTTTGGCGAACTGTTCGGCCCCGAAAATGCGGTTATTTTCCGGGCGGCCGTCGATGTGCAGGGTGACAATATCCACAGAGGAAAGCAGTTCGTCCAGGCTGTTGCATTTGCGGGCATTGCCCAGGGCGAGCTTATCAGCGATATCAAAGAAGTAAACTTCCAGGCCCAGGGCTTCGGCCAGTACGGACAGCTGCGCTCCGATATTGCCATAACCGACGATACCCAGCTTCTTACCGCGTACTTCGTGAGCGGCTCTTGCCGATTTTTCCCATTTGCCGTTGTGCATCGCACGCGCCTTATCGGGAAGGTTGCGCACCAGCATGATGATCTCGGCAATGGCCAGTTCCACCACCGAGCGGGTGTTGCTGAAAGGAGCGTTGAAAACAGTCACCCCGTGCCGCGTGCAGGCCTCCAGGTCAATCTGGTTGGTGCCGATACAGAAAGCCCCGATGTTGATCAAGCGCTTGGCGCTGACGATCACCTTTTCCGTGACCTGGGTCTTCGAGCGGATGCCCAGGACGTTCACATTCTTTATCTTCTTACACAACTCCTCCTCGCTCAGGGCCGCCTCCAGGTATTCCACCTGATAGCCTTCTTTTTCGAACAACTCCACTGCCGCCGGGTGCACGCCTTCCAGCAATAAAACCCGGATGCGGTTCTTCGGATAGGATAGGGAACGGCTCATTTTCAGTTCGTATAAGATCTCGTCAAAGGTGGGAGCGATATGGTCGGCCTCTTTCTTGACCTTCTCCCGTTCGACGTTTTCGGTGAACAAATAGAATTTATTGGCAAAACCCGCCTTGCGGATCTCCAGGTCGTTGGCGCCATCGCCAATGACATATACATCTCCTTTTAATTTCAGATCCCGGATGACCTGTGATTTGCCCCCGCTGCGGGAAAGCGGAATGTCCGGGTTAAAACCAATGACAAACCCCTCTTCATCGTACAGGAACTCATTAGCAAAGACCTTCTCGGGCAGCAGGCCATAATCGGCGATAACGGGTTCGATAAAATCCCGAAAGCCGTTGGAAACGACATAAACGGTTTCTCGCAGAGCGGTGAGGTGCTGCTGGTTGCGCAGGAAAGAGGGGGATATCTGCTCCTTCAGCCGTTCGGCCAGCTCCTGAATATCCTCCTTGTGTACATGCAACAACTCCAGGCGCTGGGTGAGTGAGCTGCGGAAATCCAGGGAACCGTCCATGCCCTGGTTGGTAATGTCCTGTATCTGCTGCAGGATCTTATCCCGCTTCTTGGGATGGGTATGCGACAGTACAATCTCCGCCAATACGTCCAATGCTTCCACACGGGTGAAGGTACTGTCGAAATCGATGATGAAGTGCGGCTTTTTCATAATGGGCGCGAAGTTAGTGTACTTTGAGGGCAAAGTCGGTGATCTTCGGCACGAAGTGGGGTTAAATATTTATTAAGAATTCCCAGGTTGCGGACTACAGGCACCGGAAGGATGGTCTTAATCATTGTTTCGGGGCTGAAAACTTCATCATTATTCCCTTGAATTTTTTCCCCTGTGAACTTACCCTTTCCGGGCTTATCCATCGCGGCATATCACCATTTCATCAAATTTCTACCTGCTTTTCGGTAACGATTACTTATGAACATGTATTTATTTATAGTAATACAGATGATATTGCTTATTGCCTGGAGAATAACCGGCTTTCATGAAATTTGGGCAAATTTGTTTATATTTATTGTTTATTCATTTTGAATAACCCCATGCCACAGGAAAACTCCCCTCAAGGACGAGGCCTCTCCCCTCGGAGGAATGGCCCTGGACCTCTTTCCGGGAAGAAAGGGAAGAGCATCCTGCTGGCTATTGGTATAGACCATTATCAAAACATCGGCAACCTGCACAATGCCGTGCGGGACGTAGATTACCTCATTGAAGTACTTACCCGCCGCTACCAGTTCGAAAAAAAATCGGTAACCAGGATCATCAATGAAGAAGCAACCTTAGGCAATATTTCCAGGGAATTTTATCGCCTGGTAAAAGAAGCAAGGCCGGAGGACGAAGTGTTGGTCTACTTTTCCGGCCATGGGGCCTATGATCAGGACATCAAGCGAGGATACTGGATACCCTATGACGGCAAACTGGGCGAAACCCATACCCTTTTTTCTAACGGTACGTTGGTTGACTTTGTGTCTTCCATTGGATCGCGGCATGTAATGCTCATTGTCGATTCCTGTTTCTCCGGGGCCTTTTTTGGGGGCGTGCGAAAATTTACTTTGCCCGAACGGCTTGCCTCCATCCCTTCCCGCTGGGTGCTCACCTCGGGACGCAACGAGGTGGTGTCCGACGGCGCTCCCGGCGAAAATAGCCCCTTTGCCGAAAGCCTGATCTACCACCTCAATGCAAATAAGAATGGTAATTTCCGGATCACGGAGCTCTTTCCGCGCATCATCGAGCAGGTAGGAACCAATACCGGCCAGTTGCCCCAGTGCGAGCCGATCCGAAACGTCGGCCATAAAGGTGGAGAGTTCATCTTCCGGCTCAAAGGAGGAGACAGCGAGCCACTTGCTCTGCCGGAAAGCTACCAGAGCAAACCGGCCACGCCGCTACCTCAGCCCGTCATCTCACCGGGCCGGCGGCTAAAAATAATGCTGGCCATAGTCGCGGCTTTGATCACTTTCCTTGCCGTCTGGCGGATCGTATATCTTCAAAAAAACCGTTCGGCGGAAGCACCGCCTGCCTACCGGAAGGCCTTGTATGAGGAGATCTTTCCCATGCCGGAAAGGGGATTCATCGTCAGCCGCAACGATTCCTTTGGTTATGCGGATGCGGATACGCTGGATTGGATACCGCTTCAGTTTCAGGAAACTCATCCTTTTACCGGAACGTTGGCCCGGGTGAAAAAAGGCGGTAAATACGGATGGATTGATACTGCCGGCAGAACGGCCATTGATTTTCTGTATGAGCGCGCCGGTGATTTTCAGGGCGATAGCGCCCGGGTGGCCCTTGATGGCCGGAGTTTCCTGATCAACCGGAAGGGGCAGGAAATTGCTAAAAACCAGGAGCCGCCGGAACCGGAAGCATCGGATAGGGCGCAGGTGAACCGGCCGGAAAAGGAAGAGCCGGCAGCGGCACCCCCCCGTTTGTCAGCAGACAAGGTGGAAGTAGGCCTGGGCAGCAGAGAAAAAGGGGCTTCTCCCGGTTTCAACCTAACGTTATCCAATACCGGTGGCAGGACGGCAACCAACCTTATTGTCACCACCAGCACAGGGGTGGAAAACCAGTCGGTGAGCCGCTTCAACCTGGGCGCCGGCCAAAGTAAAACGCTCCACTTCCGGTTAAACACCGGCAACCTCCCATCGGGGAACTTCAACGGTTTTATTCGCGTTGATGGCGGTAACACCTCCGAAAATGTCTATGTGCCCGTCTCTGCAATAATAGAACAGCCGCCGCCGCAACCGGAAACGGCGCCCAAGATGGAGGCCAGGTGCAACCTGGGCCTGCCAAATTGCCAGGTCAGCTTCTACGATAAACTGCAAATGAAAACGGTAGAGTTTACGACCGACAGCCAGGGCTACGCCCGCTATAGCATTGCCCAGGGATTATTGAACGAGCCGGTGGAAGTGAATTACTGCAACGGTAGCGGCCCGCTCAGGGTGCGGGTCAAAGATAATGGATGTATTGTATTACCTCAATAAATCAATCAATTATGAAAACAACAACTCCTTTCAGGCCTTTGTTCCTGTTTTGGATACTGGCGGCATTGCTACCCCTGACGGTTTGCGCTCAGGGCCAGGCGGACCTCCACCTGTCTTTTACTATTAAAGACATTGATTCCGGCAGCCCTATAACGGGCGCCAATATCTATGTCTTTGACGAAAACAACAAGTTCATTTTCGAAGGAAGCAGCAATCTGGTTGGCGTGTTCACCATACCCACCAAACTACGGCCCGGGCAGAAGATCCGGGTGATGATCCAAAAGGAAGGTTATAAAGTTTTCACCAAGGATTTTGAGATCACCGACCCGGGGCGGCAGGAGAATAAGTTTGAGATCAAGCTAATACCCAAGAGAGAAACCGATGAAGGTGGAGTGCCGATCAGCCCGGGTGGAGACTATGGCAATCCCCTTTCCGGCCACATTTATGATTCCCGCTCCCTCCGTTCCAACTCCACATTGCCTCTGAGGGGCGTTAAAATTGACCTGTTGGTCGACGGGCGCCGGATCTTCAAAGGGCAAACCGACAGCCGGGGGTATTTTATCATCTATCACGATTTTGTTCCAGGCAAGCCAGTCGTCCTGTTCCTGGATAAATCGCCGGAGTACCAATCCAGAGAATACCACTACACTTATCAGGAATATGGGAATGTCCTGTCCAATATTTACCTCGATAAGCGCCGGAAAGTGCCCTGTAAATGCTGGTTCTGGACAGCCGGTACCGCCGTGGCGGGCGCCAGCTATCTGCTGCCGTTCCGAGAATACCAGAAACTCGATGAGCGCTACCGCGACCTGGATAACCTGGACGTGAACTACAACTCCGAACAAGAGCGCCAGGACGACCTCGACAAAGCCGGCTTCAACAAAGGCCTGGGTATCGGCGGTATGGTAGCCGGCGGCGCGGCCATCATTGCCGGGCCCTTCCTGTGCAAATGGCTGTCACCCAAGCTCGATGCCGGCTCCGTCAATGAAGGGCGGCTGCGGCCCGGCTTCTTTGGCTACGGCATCAATGGCGTAACGCCCGGCCTAACCCTGGCGTATACCTTTTAACCTCAAAAAATGCCATCATGAAAAGAAATAGCCTTAATTTATGGCTGGTGAGCGCTCTTATGCTGCTGGCCCTGCCTGCCTGTCAGCTGGATGAAATTCACCTCGACTGCCCGGTGGTTACCGGCGTCAGCATGCCGCGGGCGAAGGCGGGGGAAACGGTAGTGGTTTCAGTGGATAATCTCCGCCTGAACGATCCCGGCTCTTACCGCCTGAAGGTAGGCGGCAGGGCCATCCCTGTTCAATCGGTAGATATAGAAAACCAGAGGGTTGTTTTCGTGGTTCCGGAAGAGGGGATGCCTTCGGGGGAGGTTTTGCTGAGCCTGGCAAGTTTTTCCTGTAATGCAGATACTATAAATTTCGATCAGCTTCCAATAGTTGAGTATGTGCCGGCCGTTAATCAGGTTCAGTCCAACGTGTTTGTGGAAGGGGTTTTCAATCTACCAAGCGGGCTTGCTGTCGATACGGTAAGTGGCGACCTCTTTGTTGCTGACGAAAATAATCATAGAGTCTGGAAGGTTAGCCCAGAGCGGAACATTCGTGAATACGCCGGCCAGGGAAATGAAGGGTGCATGGAAAACCAGGACAGTCGAGGCCTCGCCCAATTTACCAACCCGGGCTGGGTGGTGTATGAACATTCTTCACAAACTTTATACCTGACGGATAACGGTTGTAACGGCCTGTTCCAAATTGGAACAGGAGCAATTAAAATCGCCGGAGGCGGTACGATTGACAATGGATGCCCGAGTAATCTGGCTGCCCGTTTTTCTCAGCCGCAGGGTGTGGCTGTTTCGGCAGACAGGCAGATCTTTATTGTAGACTATACAGCTAAATCCATAAAGCGGGTGGCCGATGGACAAACGTGCACCATTATCAGCAACGTGGAGGGGTTCGATCCTTTTGCCCTGGTATATGATGACACCCACAGGGTTTTGTACTGTTCCGATTTCACCCCTTTCGGAGACTTGTCCGGCGCCGTTTATGAAGTGGATCCGGATGACGGCAGCGTGGCGCCGCTTACCTTTTCTGAGGGATCCAGCACCCTGACTGCTCCCTCCGGCCTTGCCCTGGATCATGAAGGCAACCTTTTCATCGCTGACGGGGTCAGAAAGAGAGTATTGAAATATTACCGCCGGTCTGGCTTCTTAGAGGAACTGGCCCTTCCGTTTAATGATGAGTTGTTTCAACCCCGTGGCCTGGCATATGACAGTAAACGGAAGAGGCTATACCTGAGTGACCGGCAGCTGAATAAAATTTATGTCATTCATCTAAAATGATCTTTTCGGGGAAAAGTACGCGGAAATAGAATACCAACGGCGTTGCCCAAAGCTTTGGGCAACGCCGTTGGTGTTCTACCCTGCGAGCATCGAATGTACAGGAGTGCCTGTCTTATCCGGTATTGTGCATATGGATATTCCGTGCATTCAGGCCTTGAAGAACTAACTGGCCAACACTAGTGCGACTAGGCCGAATTAACGGGCGATTTCGCAGCCCCTTAACGTCCTGGTTCACAGCAGCTTAAATTCACCCGTGGCTACCCGTCTAAGGTTGGACACTATTGATAGCCAAAGGGTTGCGCAAAGCCTAAAGCCATTCCGACTTTTTACCCGGCCGAGTCACGAGGACGGCCCGCGTTCCGACCCGTCTTCGCTTCGCTCTTCCGAGCAAGCTCACGACTTTCGTCTAACGCTAGCCCGCTGGCTTACTCCGTTAATTCCTTCCTGTTTCCCAGCAGCTTAAATTCACCCGTGGCTACCCGTCTAAGGTTGGACACTATTGATAGCCAAAGGGTTGCGCAAAGCCTAAAGCCATTCCGACTTTTTACCCGGCCGAG
>JAGFJE010000771.1 GCA_024103175.1 Phaeodactylibacter sp. | reverse complement strand
TCGCGGATGGCCTCGGCGCCGGGGCGGTAGTAGGCTTCCCAGGGGAACTGGCTCCACGCCCCTTCCAGCTTAACGCTGCGGCTTTGGGCGTAGTAGCGGTTGAGGTCCTGTTCTCCTTCCTGCGCTTTGGCTTTAAAAACGGCCTCTTCCCAGGCCTGGGATAAAGGCATGCCTTCCGCCAGGCCTGCATAGAAATCGGCGGACAGGCCGGTGGCCATTTTATCGTCGACGGCCTGCACCGTGCCGATCACCGCCGGCAGGCCGTGGCTGATGAGGGCCTGCGCCTGTTGGGCGGAGTAGCATCCGTTAAGGAAAACCAGCTGTAAACTTTTCTGTCCGGCAAGAAAGGGAACCAACCCTTCCCCATGAGCGCTGGATGTGTTTCCTTCCGACTCTTCCAGCAGCAGTTCATAACTGCCGGCGTGGCCGCCGTAGTGGAAAATGGCAATGCGGTTGCGGTATCTGTCCCGTTGGAAAGTTGAAATGAGGGTGTCGAGTGTGGTATTGGGCAGGATGATCAGTTCGCACAGGCCCCTGTCTTCGGCCTTTTCCAGGGCAGCTCGCAGGCGGTTCATCTCGAAGGGGAGGTTGCGCAGGTAGCGCTGCCCCTCCTCCCGTTCATTGGCAAAAGCCAGGAGTATGGCCGGCTTATTCATCAGGGGGTTCAGGCGTTACTAGAAAATATGGGTTTGCTAGCGTAAGATAGGGATAATATTTATATTTTAACTAGCACATTTCTTGCAGATGTATGGACTTATCTTGCATTCAGGAGTGTAATTCATTTCGTAGCCGCCGATCCGGAAAATAACCCCGAAAGCGCCTCCCTCAATTGTGCCCTTTGCAGATAAAGCACCCCGGCGCTGCAGAGGAAAGTAACAACAGCCAGGATGAAAAGGCTGCCACCGTCGCCCCCGGATACAACCTCCGGCAGCATTTCTGCGTTGTTTTCCTCATATCGGCCTAACCGGCTCTCCAATTGTTTCCAAAGCAGAAGGAAAGGCCCTACCTTTGCGGCGCGAAACTGTCGCGGAACGCGGCCGGTTGTTGGTTTTTTGTTGTCGGTTATTGCTCCGCCGGGCAACAAACAACCGACAACAAACAACAAGCCTCTGGCACAACGAACGATACCTATGAGTGAACAAATAAAGCACGAATGCGGAATAGCGCTGGTCCGGCTGCTCAAACCGCTGGACTACTACCATAAAAAGTACGGTACGGCCTTCTACGGCCTCAACCAGCTGCAACTGCTCATGCAGAAGCAGCGCAACCGCGGGCAGGACGGCGCCGGCATGGCCACCATCAAGCTGGATGTCAAGCCCGGCAAGAAGTACATCAGCCGCAAGCGCAGCATTGCCAGCAATTACCTGGACGACCTCTTCCAGCAGATCCACCTTCATTTCAAGGGCCTGTCCAAAGAGCAACTCAACGACCCGGACTGGCTCAAGGAGAACAAACCCTACATGGGCGAACTCCTGCTGGGCCACCTCCGCTACGGCACCCACAGCGACAACTCCATCGAGACCTGCCACCCCTTCCTGCGGCAGAACAACTGGATCACCCGAAACCTCATCCTGGCCGGCAACTTCAACCTGACCAATGTCGACGAGCTGTTCGACGAACTGGTGGAACTGGGCCAGTACCCCAAGGAGAAATCCGACACGGTGACCGTCCTGGAAAAGATCGGCCACTTCCTCGACGACGAAGTACAGCGCCTCCATACCTGGTACAAGCCCGACGGCTATTCCAATATGGAGATCAACAACCTCATATACGAAAACCTCGACATCCAGCGCCTGCTGCGCCGCGCCAGCAAGAAATTCGACGGCGGCTACGTCATGGCGGGCCTCATCGGCCACGGCGACGCCTTCGTTATTCGCGACCCGTCCGGCATCCGCCCCGCCTTTTACTACTACGATGACGAGGTGGTGGTGGCGGCCTCCGAACGGCCGGCTATTCAGACGGTATTCAATGTGCCCTTCGGGCAGGTGAAAGAACTCACCCGCGGCCATGCCCTCATCATCAAAAAGCGGGGCGACGTCTCAGAGAAGCCCTACATCGACCAGTTGAGCCGGAAAGCCTGCTCCTTTGAGCGCATCTACTTCTCCCGCGGCACCGACCGCGACATCTACCTGGAACGCAAAAGGCTGGGCGAACAACTGGCGGACGCCGTACTGGAAGTCGTGGATTACGACTTCAAACACACCGTATTCTCCTTTGTGCCCAATACTGCCGAGACCGCCTTCTACGGCATGATGGAAGGCCTGGAAAAGCGCCTCAACGAAATAAAGAAGGAGAAGATCCTCAAAATGGGGAAGGACATCAAGCTCAAAAAGCTGGAAAAGATCCTCGCCCTCAAACCCCGCATCGAAAAGATCGTGGTGAAGGACGCCAAGCAGCGCACCTTCATCGCCGACACCACCTCCCGGGAGGCCATGGTCTCCCACGTCTACGACGTCACCTACGGCATCGTCGAGAACGACAGGGACACCCTGGTGCTGATCGACGACTCCATCGTGCGGGGCACCACCCTGCGCGACAGCATCATTCAGATCGTCTCTCGCCTCAAGCCGAAGAAGATCGTCATCGTTTCCTCCGCACCTCAGATCCGTTTCCCGGACTGCTACGGCATCGACATGTCCCGCATGAAGGAGTTCGTCGCCTTCCGCGCTCTGGTCGAGCTACTCAAGGAAGACGGCAAAGAGCACCTGCTGAAGGAAGCCTACCTTCGCTGCAAGGCCCAGGAGCACCTCCCCTCCGAAGAGATCAAAAACGAAGTGGCGGCCCTCTACGAGGAATACCCCTACGAGAAAATCTCCAAAAAGATCGCCCAGATCGTCACTCCTCCGAAGATCAAGCCCGAGATCGAAGTGATCTATCAGACGGTCGAGGGCCTGCGCCGGGCCTGCCCCAACAACAACGGCGACTGGTATTTTTCCGGCGAGTACCCCACTCCCGGCGGCAATCGCGTGGTCAACCGGGCGTTTATGAACTTCATGGAGGGAAGGGATGAAAGGGCGTATTAGGGCTTTTTTGAGAGCTGAGCTTCCTTTTTAACGGTTGTGGCCATCGCCTCCGCCTGTTCGAACCCCTCTGTGATCTTTGTCCATAGGAAGGCTTATTTCTTCTTTGTCGGAACAACGCTTCCATTCCGAAGTAAAATTTTGTATTTTTATAGTCCTTCAAAAAAATCTTATTTCTATCTACAATCAAAAGAAGAATCATGAAGAACGATTCCAAAGAGAGATCGCCTGAAAAGAAGAAACAGGGAGTTTCGAGGCGGGCATTTCTGCGGGGCGCCGGTATGACGACGGCGGGCACCGTAGCTTTGGCCTCGGGCATGCTGAGCTTTAAGGCCGCAGAGCCGGCTCCTCCCAAAACCGCCGTCCTCGGCCCCGGGGAGACAGAGGTCAGGTTCGTAGTCAACGGCCAGCAACGCACCCTGTGGATAGAACCACGCACCACCCTGGCCGACGCCCTGCGCGAACACCTGCACCTCACCGGCACCAAAGTGGTCTGCGACCGGGGCTCCTGCTCAGCCTGCACCGTCTGGCTGGACGGCAAGCCGGTCAACTCCTGTATGACCCTGGCCGTCGATGTGGAAGGGGGGGAAGTGACCACGGTCGAAGGCCTGGCAAAGAACGGAGAGTTGCACCCCGTACAAGAAGCCTTCATCGAGCACGACGCCTCCATGTGCGGCTACTGCACCCCCGGCATGGTCATGAGCTGCGCCGGCCTGCTGGAGCGCAACCCCAACCCTACCCTCGATGATGTGAAACTGGCCACCAGCGGAAACCTCTGCCGCTGCGGCACCTACCCGAAGGTGTTTGACGCTACGCTTGCCGCCGCTAAAAAGATGAAGAAATAAGCGCGGCGGTGTTTGCCCTTCTGTTATTCTAAAAAACATTCCGGGCGTACAGGCCCGGTTAAAGAAAAAATTGAAATTATGGCCAATCCCAATAAAAAGAAAGTGGTCTTACCGGTTGCGCCCGACAAGGAAGCGCACGGGCCGGTGAAGCACCTGTATTCCAAAAAGATAAAACTCCCTTACGGCGTGCCCGGGCACGGCCTGACGGAGAAGGAGCGAGAAGTAGCGATCGACGAACCGCCGCCCATGCCCATCAATGAAAAGCTCAGTGTCGTAGGCAAGCGCACCAAACGCGCCGACGCCCTCTATAAAGTGACCGGCGCCGCTAAATATACCGCCGACATTCAGCTGCCGGGCATGCTCTACGGCAAATTCCTGCGCTCGCCCCATCCTCACGCCCGCATCAAGTCGCTGGACCTGTCGGCCGCGAAGCGCTATCCGGGAGTGCATGCCGTGCATGTGCTGGACATGGAGCCGGGAGGTTCCGTGCAACTGGACGGCGGCCACGACGCTTCAGCCGAGACCTACAACATCGATAAGCTGCCCCTTCTCCGCTATGTCGGCCAGCCCATCGCAGCGGTGGCGGCAGAATCACAGAATATAGCTGACGAAGCGGTAAAGCTGATAAAAATAGAATATGAAACCCTGCCTTTTGTCCTGGAACTGGACAAGGCCCGCCAGAAGAATGCCCCCGTTGTATTTGAGGAGAAAATTGAAGAGGAGATCAGCGAAGGCGATGTTGGCGTAACGGCCGCCGACAAACAGCAGGGCAACCTGCGCGGCCCCACGACGAGCAGCTTCCTGGGCGGCGCCCGCGGCGATGTCGATAAAGGTTTCGCCGAGGCGGAATTCATCCTGGAAAAGGAATTCCGCACCCAGGTACAGACGCACTGCTGCCTGGAGACGCACGGCGTAGTGGCCGACTGGCAGCCGGATATGCTGACGGTTTATTCTTCCACTCAGAATACCGCCGGCGTCCGCGACGACCTGGCCGAGCTGTTCGATCTGCCGAAGAGTAAGGTACGGGTGATCACCGAATACATGGGAGGCGGCTTCGGTTCCAAATTCGGCGCCGGCCACTTCGGCGTAATGGCCACCATCCTGTCCAGAAAAACCGGCCGGCCGGTCAAGCTGATGCTGAACCGGGAGGAGGAGCACCTTGTCGCCGGCAACCGCCCGAACTCTCACCAGATACTGAAGATGGGCTTCCGCAAGGACGGCAAAATTTCCGCCATTGACCTGACTTCCTACGGTACGGCCGGCGTCGCCCTGGGCGCCGGCGTCGGCCGCGTCGCTCAGGACCTTTACGAATGCCCGAACTTCCGTATGGCCCAGTACGACGTATTCACCCACGCCGGGCCGGGCGCCGCTTTCCGGGCGCCGGGCAACGTGCAGGGGATCTTCGCTCTGGAGCAGATGATCGACGAGGCCGCCGAACGCCTGGGAATGGACCCCGTAAAATACCGGGACATCATAGACAACCACGAGGTCCGCAAGCTGGAGCGCATGAAAGGCGCCGAAGCTTTTGGATGGAAGAATAAAAAGCCCGGCTCCGACCCCGGCCCCATCAAGCGGGGCTTCGGCATGGCGCAGGGGCATTGGACGCGTTTCATCAACCTCAACAGCTCCGCTACCGTGCGCATCAATAAGGACGGGTCGGTAGCGATCATGTCCAGTGTTCAGGATATCGGCACCGGCACCAAGACCATCCTGGCGCAGGTAGTGGCCGAAGAGCTGGGCCTGATGGCGGAAGACATCACCGTCAAGATCGGCGATACGCTCTATCCCGACGGGCCGGGCTCCGGCGGCAGCGTAACGGCAGGCTCCATTACCCCGGCTGTCCGCAACGCCGCCTACAAGGCCAAGATGGACCTGCTGGGGCAGGTAGCCGGCGCCTGGGATGTCGAGGTTTCTGACCTGGAAATGAAAAACGGCGACGTTTACTCCAAATCGGACAGCTCGAAGAAGATGTCCTTCGGCGAAGCGGTGAAAAAGATGCGTACCAACCAGATCGTGGCGACGGCAAGCCGCCCGGACGACTACGGCGGATTCGAGATCGGTAACGGCATCGGTTACGGCCGCCTCGGCTCCGTTCAGTTCGCGGAAGTGCTGGTGGATACCGAGACGGGCTTTATCAAGGTAGAACGCGTCGTCGCCGCCCACAGCTGCGGCCGCCCGCTCAACCCCATGCAGGTAGAGAGCCAGATCAACGGAGGCGTCATCATGGGCGTTGGGTATGCCTTGTACGAAGACCGCATACTCGACCTCAATACCGGCCACATGGTAAACGCCAACCTCGACCAGTACAAGCTGCCGTATGCGAAGGAGATCCCCCAGATCGAAACGGTCATCATCGAGCATTACGGCGCCTTTTCCAGCACCGATGCTTCCGGCATCGGCGAACCGGCCAATATCCCCACAGCAGGGGCGATCGCCAACGCCGTTTACAATGCTATCGGGGTGCGCCTGTATGAACTGCCCATGACGCCGCAGAAAGTACTGGCCGCTCTGGGTGTGAGCTAAACCAATTGTTTAAAGCCAAAATAATACCGATATGAATCGTTTCGAATATATAAAAGCGCCGAGCATTGACGAAGCCATCGACATGATGGACAGCACCGTGCCGGAGGCCATGGTCACCAGGAAAGATGGCTCGGCAAAGGTCGTCAAAGCTGCCGGCACTGACCTGCTCGACCTCATCAAGGAGGGCATTCTGGAGCCGGGCCGGGTGATCGACCTGAAAAACATCCCTGGCCTGGATAAGCTCTCCTACGACAAGGAGAAAGGCCTGCAGTTCGGCCCTATGGTTACGATCGCCGACCTGGAGAACAGCCCGGAGGTGAAAAAGCACTACCGGGCCTTGTATCTGGCGGCGGCCCACGCCGCCACCCCGCAGATCCGCAACATGGCCACCATGGGCGGCAACCTGATGCAGCGCCCCCGCTGCTGGTACTTCCGCAGCAGCGCCCATCATTGCCGGAAGAAAGGAGGCACGACCTGTTTTGCCCAGATCGGGCAGAACCAGTTCCACGCCATTTTCCTGACCAATGTTTGTCCCTGCGTGCATCCGTCCTCCCTGGCTACTGCCCTGGTGGCCTACGACGGCATGGTGGAACTTACCGGCCCGGAAGGCAAGCGCGTCATTCCCCTGTCGGAGTTCTTCACGCCTTCCGAAGTGGACGTAACCTGCGAAAACGTCGCCAACAACCAGGAGATCATCACCAACATCATGCTGCCGCCGGTGAATGAAGGCACCCGCGCCTTCTACTCCAAGCACGGCCAGCGGGAGAGCTACGACTGGAGCATGGGCGATGTGGCGGTGGTCTTGCAAATGGACGGTAAAAAGTGCCGGGACGCCCGCATCATCTTCGGGGCTGCTGCGCCCATACCCCTGCGCCGCGAAGCGGCCGAGGCGGAGTTAAAAGGCAAAACCATCAGTGAAAAGGTTGTGGCCAAAGTAGCGGAAAAAGCACTGGAAGGCGCTACGCCTCTGGCGCATAATGCCTACAAAGTACCTCTGTTCCAGACGCTGCTGAAGCGTGCGGTGATGGAGGCGGTTGGTTAAATGGTTAGATGGTTGCATGGTCAGATGGCTTCATTGTTTGCTGTCAGCCGTGCAACCATCAACTAATACCAGACAACAATCAACGAACGACAAATAGCACTCAACCATGGAATCCCCCGCCAACTACTGCCGCTACCTGCGTGGCAAGAACGCCTACGGTACCCTCGAAGGCGGAGACAAGCCTTTCCTCAACTTCGACCCGGCCAGCAGCACCTACTGGTGCCTGCTCACCATGGGGCCGGTAGGCCCCGACAGCCAGCCGGCGCATATTACTACCTGTGGCAATGAAAAGCGGAAGTGTTATACAGTGCCAAAGGTGGATAAAGAGGGCTAAAAACCTACTTTTGTCAGAAGTAGCGAAGGTTCCATATATATAATTGTAAATTTCCGAGAGGATAGCCGAAGATTGAGGCGCATTTCAGAATTTCTTCACATGAAAACCCGATTGACGTATGAAGCTCCTGTACTCTTCTATCTTCGCTTTTCTGTTTATTACCTCAGCCTTTACCCAGGTTAACCTCAACGTATCGCTTGTCGGCCAGCTTGGCTATAACGCGGCCGTAAATGACATCTGGGGATACGCCGCGCCCGACGGCAGCGAATATGCGCTCGTTTGCGTGCAGAACGGCGTTTCCGTCGTCAGCCTGGAAGATCCCGCCAACCCGGAAGAACTCTTTTTCGTTTCCGGCGCCAATTCAGGGTGGCGGGACATCAAGACATGGGGCCATTTTGCCTACGTTACCAATGAAACCAGCGGCGGCCTGGCCGTCATCGACCTGTCCGGCCTGCCTGAGGCCATCGACTCCTGGGACTGGGCGCCCAACATTCCCGGCCTTGGAACCCTGTCTTCCTGCCACAACCTGTTCATCGATGAATTCGGCTACGCCTACCTTTCCGGATGCAATATTAATGGCGGAGGGGCCATCTTCGTCGATGTATTCACCGAGCCTGGCAGCCCGGCCTATGCCGGAAAGGCGAGAGCCGTTTATTCCCATGACGCCTACGCCCGCGACAACATTCTTTACAGCGCCGACATCAATGCCGGCGTTTTCTCTGTCCATAACGTTTCCGAAAAGTCGGCGCCCGAATTGCTGGCCACGCAGCCGACGCCTGCCGCTACTTCTCACAACTGCTGGCTTTCCGATGATGGAACTGTGTTGTTTACCACTGATGAAACCGCCGATGCTCCCATTGCCGCTTACGACGTATCCGTCCCGGAAAATATCCGCGAACTCGATCAGTACCGTCCGTTTGCTACACTGGGAGAGGGCGTTATCCCCCACAATGTACACGTATGGGATGACTTCCTGATCGTCTCCTACTATACCGATGGCTGCATCTTTATCGACGCTTCCCGCCCGGAAAACCTGGTGGAGGTGGGCAATTTCGATACTTTTCTGGGAGGCAGCGGCGGCTTTTCCGGCGCCTGGGGCGCCTACCCCTTCCTGCCTTCCGGACTGATCATAGTTTCCGACCGCAGCAACGGCCTCTTCGTTTTACAACCCAACTATGTACGCGCCTGCTTCCTGGAAGGCCAGGTGACAGACACGGACGGCAACGGGCTGCTGAACGCCAGGGTGAAATTTATGGACGAGCTGCCTTTCGCCGAGACGAATTTTGCCGGCGATTACAAGACCGGCATCCCCACAGCGGGCACCTATACGGTTCAGGTGTCCAAGCTGGGGTATCAGCCGGTGGAGGCTGATGTGGAAATGGAAAACGGCGAAATTACCATTTTAAACGTACAGCTCGAAGCACTGGAAAGCTTTACGATAAACGGATCGGTTACCAGCCTGGAAAACGGAGAGCCCATTGCAGGCGCCCTGGTACAGATCGCCGGGGAGGAGGTTACCTACGAAGCTGTTTCCGGAGTTGACGGCGCCTTCTCAGCCGGTGGCGTATTTGCAGGCGCCTATGAAATTACCGCCGGAAAATGGGGCTACCGTACCCTGCTCGCCGGCGCTCAGGTTGTAAATGCCGATACTCCCGGCATTGATGTAGAACTGGAAAAAGGCATTGAAGATATCTTCATGCTGGACCTCGGCTGGACGGTAGGTGGAAATGCTTTTTTCGGAAAGTTTGAACTGGCGGTACCGCCCATCGAGGTTCTTTCTCCTCCTCTTCCCGGTGGCGGTACATTAACCGTACAACCCGGCCAGGATTCCGGCGATCCCGGCAATGGTTGTTATATCACGGGTAATATCAACGACTTGCAGCAGGGATTACTTGTTTCCGGCATCACCAATCTGAGCTCTCCGCCATTTGATATTACAGATATGGGAGAGCCCTGGGTGTCCTTCGAAAGCTGGTTGATCACCGTTAACCCTAATAGTCTGGCCTTGGGCAACGACGAGATCGAAGTCAGTATCTCCAATGGAGACTCCACAGTTACGGTCACTACTATAGGGCATCCGGGAGCGCTCGGCACGGAGGCCTGGCAATATACAGAGTTCAGAATATCAGACTTCATCACTCCAAGCAATCAGATGCAGATTATTTTTGAGGTCAACGGGGGCGGCGGCAATGACGTTGCCGAAGCCGCTATCGACAACTTCCAGGTGTTCGACACCGGCGTCAACTCCGCCGGCGCCCCGGCGCCCGGTGCGTTCGAATTGAAAGCCTTTCCCAACCCTTCATCCGCTACCTTCCGGCTGGCCTACCAGATCAAAGAATGGCAGGGTGATGCCCGGCTTTCCGTCTACAACCTCCTTGGACAACGGGTGGAAACCATAGGCCTCCGGAGTGCTGAAGGACAGGTAGAAGCAGGAAACACCCTGGAAAAAGGTATTTACTTCGCCCGGATAGAACAGGGCGGCCAGGTGGGCCCCGGCCTAAAGTTGATCCGGCGCTGATCCACATAGTGCGACTAGTGCCGAATTAACGGGGGAGGCTACCCGTTTAGAGTTTGTTCAAAATTCGGGGCTTTTCGGGACAGGGAATTTGTATTATTTTTATCCAAAACAGGACCCATGAAGATCGCACTAGGAACTGATATGAAAACCCACCTGGCGGAAGTCCTGGTTGAAGAGCTGAAGAAGCGAGGGCATGAGGTAGACACCTTCGGCGCTCTGGTAACAACTCCTGCTCTCTGGACGAAAGTCGCCATTGACGTGGCCGAAAAGGTGGCGGCCGGGCAGTACGATCAGGCGGTGCTCTGCTGCTGGACGGGCACCGGCATCAGCCTGGCGGCCAACAAGGTGAACGGCATACGAGCCGCGCTCTGCTGGGACGCCCAGACGGCCGCCGGCGCCCGAAAGTGGAATGACGCCAACATCCTCTGCATGAGCCTCCGCGCTACTTCCGAAGAGGTGGCGCGGGAGATGCTGGACGCCTGGTTCGAAAATGGGCCGAGCACGGACGAGGAGGATGTGGCCTGCCTTAGGTACCTGGAAGAGTGGGAGGAGGAGCATTAGGCGGGGTTCGGTAATCGCTGTTCGGTACCGTCTCTGTGAGCCGGTTAAAATTCGG
>JAGFJE010000769.1 GCA_024103175.1 Phaeodactylibacter sp. | reverse complement strand
TCGCCGGTTTCCATTTTGAGCATGCGCTTCTGGAGAACCCGCTCTTTACCGAAAACCAGCAATCTACGCAGACGATGAACCTGGATACGGGGCTGGGCGGCCTGCAGCTGCAGGCGGGGGTTTTGGTGCGGTTGAATTAACCTGGCAGGGGCCGGTTAAGGTGTCAGATCAAAGCTACAACAACTTTGTCTGGCCTCTTAGACTTGACAAGTTTTCAGCGAGGCACCTGCCGGGAAACTTGTCAAGTCTTTCTTAACTCCTGAAAAAACCTTCAAAGAACAGCAGTTGATACCGGACGGCCTCCCGCCAGTAGTCCCAGTTGTGGCCGCCGGGGCGTTCGATGTAAGTATGGGGGATGTTGCGGTAGTCCATTTCCCGTTTCAGGGCGCGGTTGACGTCCAGGAAGAAATCGTCCGCGCCGCAATCGAAGATCAAGGCCAGGGGATGTTCTTTGTTCAGCCGGTAGAGCAGGTTGATCACGGAGTTGTCCTCCCAGTTGTTCCGGTGGGTGGGGTAGGGCCCGAGCCTTTGCGTGAGGCTCCAGTTGTCGGGGAAGGGCCGCAGGTCGAGCCCGCCGCTCATGCTGCCGGCGGCCCCCCAGATATCGGGGTGGCGAAAAGCCAGGTAGAAAGCGCCGTGGCCACCCATGCTCAGCCCGGTGATGGCGCGCCCTTCGCGGGCGGCGATGGTGTGGTAGGCGCTGTCGATCCAGGGCACGAGCTCCCGGCTGAGGTAGGTTTCGTAGCGAAAGGCGGGGTCGACGGGGCTGTCGAAGTACCAGCTGGTGGTGTCGCCGTCCGGGCAGACGATGATCAGTTGGTACTGCTCGGCGTACTGTTGTATCTCCGGAACCCGGGTGATCCAGTTGAGGTGGTTGCCGTAGGCGCCGTGCAACAGGTAGAGGACGGGCAGGGCTTCCTGCCCCGCCGTTTTCGGGCGGATGACGATATTGCTGATGTTTTTGTTCATCGCCCGGCTGTATACCTGTACGGTGTCGGCTGAGGCGGCAAAGCTCTGAGCCAGAGTGGTTGCCCAGAGCAGGAACAGGATGGCTAAGCGCATAATGGTAGTTTGAAAAGCCCCTTGCGGGGGCCGTGGAAAACTTTAAGTAGTATTAATATTTACAGTTATATTAGCTTTATTGTTACGCCAACAGCACAAAATGCCGATTTCTCATGGTAGAAGAACTCAACAATATAGCCTTAGGTTTCAAGAATAACTTCCTGGCCTTTTTGCCGAAGATGATCATCGCCCTGGCCGTTTTGGGCGTTGGGTATCTTCTGGCGCGCCTGGTCAAGTATCTGGCCGCAAAGCTGGTGAACTACATCGGGCGCCTGCTGAGCCGGCGTTTTAAGCAGATGAACCTGGAACAGGCCGCCTCCTTTTTAGGGTCTGCATTTTTCTGGTTGATCCTTTTTTCCACTTTCCTGCTCATAACCGATATACTGGGCCTGCCCGTCATCACCCGGGGAATGGAAAGCATCCTCGCCTACACGCCCAACATCCTGGCGGCCATCCTGATCCTGTTTGCCGCCAACGTTCTCGGCAAGCTCATTTCGGAGCTCCTGTCTTCGGTCAGCATCCGGGCCGGCTTTCCATATGGCAACACCCTGGGGCGCATTGCGCAATCGCTGATCTTGTTTACCGCGGCCATCATTGTCATAGACCAGGTCGGGATCGAGATCACCTTTCTGATCAACCTGCTCAGCATCACTGTGGCGGCGGTGCTGTTCGGAGCAGCTCTGGCCTTCGGCCTGGGCGCCCGGGCCTCGGTGAGCAATATCCTGGCGGCTTTTTACGTGCGCCGGCTCTTCAAAGAGGGAGATTATGTGAAAATCGGAGAAATAGAAGGCAGAATTACCAAGATCGATGCCACTGTCGTACTACTGGATACCGAGACAGGGCAATTCATCATACCGGCAAAAGAATTCAACGAAACCAAATCTCTGCTCGTCAAAAAACCAAAATAAATAAGCGATGGATACTGACCTCATATTGATGGAGCATTTCATCAGCAGGCATCCCATGCAGGCCGCTCAGGAGCTTGAAAGGCTTCGGGAGGAAGAGATCGCCGCCTTTCTGGAAGCCATCCCCGCCGGGCTTGCCGTGAAGCTTGCCGGCCTGATGAATGTTTACACCCTGACAAAATGCCTCAGGAGGATAAAGGCCGGCCTGGCGGCGGAAATGCTGGAAAAGAACGACATCCAGAGGGCTGAATTGTTGCTCCGGCAGGCCGATGAGGCCCTGCGCACCCAACTGCTGGGCCTCTTGTCTCCCAACCGTTCACAGTTATTGCGCGAAAAACTGGAATATCCCGACTACACGGTCGGCGCCCGGATGCTTCCGCTGGAACTTCCGCTGCGGGAGGACATGGCCGTGAAAGACGCCATAAACGCGCTAAGGGGAGAAAAAGGCCGAAAACCATCAACCCTCTATATTGCGGGCCGGGACGGCGCCCTGATCGGAGCCGTCAGCATGCAGGCCCTGCTGCTGGCCGAAGAGGACGGGAAGGTTTCCGATATTATGGAAACCGGCATTCCAAAATTCTTTGCCGGCCTGCCCGCCGAATCCGTAATTGATCATCCGGGATGGTATGAGCACCTCGCCATTCCCGTGGTGGACGGCTCCGACAAACTGATCGGCACGCTCACGCTCGAAGCCGCCCGAAAAGGAAGTGCGGAAACCGGTGAAGAACTGGCCAAACACATCATGCAGACCGGCAGCGCCCTGGGCGAGCTGTACCGCATCGGCCTGACGGCGTTTTTGCAAAGTGTAAGTAGGGGAGAGTAGACTGGGGGATGGGGGGATGGGGGGACGGGGAGATGGGGAGATGGGGAGACGGGGAGATGGGGGGGCGGGGAGATGGGGAGATTGGGAGATGGGGAGACGGGGAGATGGGGGGAGAGGGGGATGGGGAGACGGGGAAGAGCATTTTCCTGCTGGAATTTCTTAAGATCGGAAGAGCACACGTCTGAACACCAGA
>JAGFJE010000767.1 GCA_024103175.1 Phaeodactylibacter sp. | reverse complement strand
CATAGTTGCTGCGGCGCCGGGGCGGGAGCGTGTGCTGAAAATCATGGATAAAGGCCTCTGTCCAGGCATACTCTTCCAGCCGCAGGCCGATCCCGGCAATGTTCTTGAAAGCAAAACGGCTCATGCGCCCGTCCTCCAGCAACAGCCCGTCCTCCAGGGCTGCCTGATACAGGACGAACACCTCGCGGAGAAAGGACTCCCGGCCCAGGTTGTAGCGTTGAATGCCGTAATTGATGGCCAGCAGAAAAAGCGCCCGGCGTTCTTCTTTGGGCAGGCCGCCCTTTCCGGAGAGGATGTGTTGCCGGAATACCTGATAGTACCCCTCCTTTCCCGGCTCCTGCACCATTTTAAGGTAGTGGTAATAAACGGCGATAAGCGGCGCCTCCAAAAACGCACTCCCTTCCAGGAACCCCATGATCAGCTTGAGCAGGCGGGGATCGTCCTCTTCGCGGAAAACCGACTGATGGGCCTGCAGCAAGGAGCTCTGTTTGAGCCTCCGGATAAAAAAGAGCGTATCGAGGGTTTCATTCAGGACGGGAAGCTGGCTCGGCAGGTTGCGCTGCTCACCGGCCGTGTGCAGGTAGTTCTCCCATTCGATTGAATAAGCAAGCTCATAGTGTTCGACATCCCGAAAACTACGCCGCTGAAAATCGCGGGCCCGCTTCAGCGCCTTCTGAAAAAAGCGGGGCATTTTTCGCCGCCGGTAAGCGCGCAGCAGAGCCCATTGGTTCCTCACATGATCCCCTCTTATCTCTTCCTGGACCAGAAACCCTTCCACCGCTTTCGACAAAAAAGATAAAAGATAGTTCATCTTTTTGGCGTCAAAGGCCTCTCCGGAATACACAACGGCAAAGGCGGACTCCTTACTCAACCCACCCCAATCCTCTTCCAGGCGCTGATCGATGAAAGCATAAAGCTGCCGCACATCTTCCCGCTGATTGTGGTAGGGAGAGGCCAGAAACAGGCCCAACCGCCTCCGCTCCTCCGGCCGAAGGGCCATTAATTGCCGAAGAAGGCTGCTCTTTTGCATTTATACTTTTTGGTAAAAATATCCCAAAACTACCTTTTACACAATCATATTATTTTTTTTTGATTTGGTGATTAGCCTTTTTTGTTTTTCCCTTCCCGTCTATTTCAGAGCATATTTGCAACAAGGCCGGCCCTTTTTGCACATTCGGGGCCCTGCCACGATCGAAAACCATTAAAGAAAAATAGCTATGAAACGTTCTTTTTTACGCTTTACAATCATTATCGCCCTGGCGACGGCAGCCCTTCCTTCGTACGGACAAGGATGGGTTGGCCTTTTCGGAACGCCGGAACACGAATTCATCCGGGACGCCATTGAAGTACCCGGCGCCGGGTATGCCTTCACCGGCAATTCCGACGGCCGGGCGGCAGCCTTCCGGCTCGATGTCAACGGAGATTCCCTCTGGGCCAATTTCAATCTTGTTCCGGCCGATTCTTCCGACGGCAGGGCCATCGTCAACACTACGGATGGCGGACTGGCCATCGCCGGGGAGGTGCTGGATGCCACAGCGGGCAAGCGCCAGGCCCTGCTGGCCAGGCTGGATGCCGGCGGCGCCATCGCCTGGCTGCAGCAACTGAGCTTTCAGCCCGCCGACCCGGCTGTCGATGACATTGGATACGGGCTGCTACAGACGGCGGACGGCGGCTTCCTGCTGTCGGGCGCCTCCGGCGGCCACGCCGGCCTGCTGAAAACGGATGCCCAGGGCAATGTGGAATGGCGCAACACCTACGGCCCCGACGGGCGTACTCACCACCCCCGCGCCCTTCTTGCCCTCAACAACGGCAACTACGCCGTAGCCGGCTATTTCAACGATAGCGCTGAAGGAATATTCCTCCTGCAAACCGATCCGGCCGGCAACCAGCTGGGCCTTGACAGCCACGCCTCCCAGGGGGCAACGGTCAACGATGTATTCCCCACCGGTGACGGCGGCTTTCTATTCATCGGCCGCACCGCCCTGTACAAACTCGGCGGCGACGGCAGCCTGGAATGGGCCGAAGAGGACTTTCCAACCCTTCAGGATTCAGAGATCGCCGCCGCCGCTATGAACCCCGAGGGCGAGATCATGCTGGCCGGGCCGGAGCTGGGGTCCATTCCCATCTACCTCACCCGGATCGATCAGCAGGGCAACGTTCTGTGGAGCGAAGTTACCGAATCGCCCGGCACAACCCTCCGGTGGATACGCGATATGGACGCCACTGCCGACGGAGGCTACCTCCTGAGCGGAGAAGCCTACGTCCCCGGCGCATTCGGCACGCTGAAACGGCAATTCTGGCTGTCGAAAGTAAACGGCATGGGCCAACTGTACACCATCGTCCTGCAAGGTTCCATCTACCACGATGAAAACCTGAACTGCCAGTATGATGAGGGAGAACAGCGGCTTTCCGGGCAGTACCTGCAGGCAGAAGGGGCTGGCGCCTTCTACGGCCTGTCCGATGCCAACGGCCGCTACACCATGCGGGTAGATACGGGGAGCTACATGCTGAGCACAAGGCCGGCGGCGCCCGCCTACTGGGAGGCCTGCCCTACCCCGGTAAGCCTGGATTTTCCCAGCCCCATAGATACGTTCACCCAGGATTTCGGGCTCCGCGCCCTGTCCAGTTGCCCTTATATGGAGGTAGACCTCTCGGCGGCCTTCCTGAGGCGTTGTTTTGAATCAACGTACACCGTCAGCTATTGCAACCAGGGAACCGCCGCCGCTCCCAACGCTTTTGTAGAAGTCACTCTCGACCCCTTCCTTACCTACCTTTCTTCTACGCTTGCGCCGGCCGGCCAGCAGGGCGACACCTATACTTTCAACCTGGGTGAGGTTGGCGTTAATGAATGCGGCAGCTTCCAGATACAGGTGGAAGTCAGTTGCGATGCAGAACTCGGGCAGGCCCACTGCTCGGAAGCCCACATCTATCCCGATACCCTTTGCCTGCCGGAGGCCTGGGCCGGGCCGGCCATTGAAGTGGAGGGCGCCTGCCTGGGCGATTCCATCCGGTTCGACGTGCTGAATATCGGCGCTCCGATGAACAACCCGCACCAGTATATCGTCACTGAAGATAACATCATCCTGATGCAGGCCCCGTTCCAGCTCGGCAACGGCGAAGAGCGGACATTCACCCTTTACGCCGACGGCAGCACCTACCGCCTGGAGGCCGAACAGGCGCCCGGCTACCCGCCCCAGCTGGGCAACAGCAAGGCCAGCGTCAGCATCGAAGGCTGCAACGGCTTCGCGCCGGGGTTCGTCACCATTTACCCGGAAGACGACGGAGCGCCCTACTTCTCCATCGACTGCCAGGAAAACAGAGGGGCTTTTGACCCCAACGACAAAAGGGCTTATCCCGCCGGCTACGGCGAGGAGCACTTTGTCGAGCCCAACACCGGCCTGGAGTACCACATCCGTTTCCAGAATACCGGCACGGATACGGCATTTACCGTTGTCATCCGCGATACCCTGGACGCGCACCTGGACGCCGCCAGCGTCCGCCCCGGCGCCTCCAGCCATCCCTACGCATTTGAGGTTTACGGCAATGGCATTCTGGAATTCACCTTCCGGGATATCCTCCTGCCCGACAGTACCGCCAATGAACCGGCCTCTCATGGCTTCGTCAAGTTCAGGGTGGCGCAGAAACCCGATCTGGAGCAGGGCGCTGCGATCTACAATTCCGCCGGCATCTATTTCGATTTCAACGCTCCGGTGATCACCAATGAAACCTGGCATACCATCGGCAAGGATTTCATCCAGATAGTAGATGTAGACGACGTGCTGGGGCCGGAGGTGAAAACCACCATCGCCCCCAACCCCTTTACCGAAGAAGCGCTGATCAAGGTTGAAGGGTTAGACATCCCCAACGGCGCCATCCGGATTTACAACCTGCAGGGGCAGCTGGTACACAGCCAGGCTTTCCGGGGAAGCCAGCTGATACTGAAAGCCGGTCATTTGCCGGCAGGCCTGTATCATTTCCGGCTGGAAAGTGGAGGGCGCCTGGTGAGTACGGGGAAGATCGCCGTACAATAGCGGGCATGGCCAGAGGCGCCCCTTTTTTTAAACAGAAGTCATCCCGAATTTTTAAATAGAACACGGATGACGCGGATACGGCGGGGTTTCGCGGATAGCTCAGTTGAGCCTCTTATTCGTGAAAACCCGCTGTGTTATCGCCCGATGCCAGAGCTTTGAGCACCGGCGTCTGTGTTATTTTCCTTCCAGCATGAAAATTCGGGGCAGCTCCTTTTTTTCATCCCTTACTGACAGATCTAGACTTTGGACGTGCAGCCATTTTAAGTCGGAAGTGGGACCGTCTGGTCAGCCGGTTAAAAAGTCGGAAGTCGGAATTTGGGCCAGAATGGGCGCTCAACGCCTTCTTTTCCGCCTTCCGCCTTC
>JAGFJE010000748.1 GCA_024103175.1 Phaeodactylibacter sp. | reverse complement strand
GCAGTACTAATTCCCTCACCAGCGCCAGCCCAATCCCTGACCCCAGTTGACGGCCAGGCTGTTGGATTCCAGGCGGGAGAGGCCGAGCAGTTGGTTGACCATGTTCAGGAGGCGGTCGCTGTTGCGCTGGATCAGGGTTTTAATTTTTTCATTCCCCTCTATTTGTCCGGCCATGCCTTTGATGACGGTCAGGGGCGTGCGGAACTCGTGGGTGATGTTGGTGTAAAGCGGCTTTTGAGACTATCCAGTTCCCAGGCAGGTTTTATCAGCAAGCTGCTTTGGCGCCTTGCGGTACGGGAAAATTCTGAAATCCATTGGGCCCATGGCCGATTTCCCGCGTCCTTCACCCCAGCTTTGACAGGTCCGCCGGGAAAGAGCTGATGCCGGCTGCCTTGACCTTTTCGTGCAACTGCTTGGCTTCCGCCAGGTTCTCGAAAGCGCCGAGGATGACTTTGTAGACCGTCTCCCCGTTCAGTTCATTGATGTTGACGACGATCGGCTGGTTGAACTGGCTTTGCAGCTTTTCCGCCTGTATCAGCACGTTGCCGTATTCCTTGTATACGCCAGTTTGCACCCCCCAGCCGACGGAGGGCTGCCGTTTGACGCTAAAGCGGAACAAGCCCTGGCCGGAAGTGACCGTTTCTTCGACTTCTGCCGGTTCGGGTTGTTTTTCCATGCGGCGCAGGGCCTCGGCAACGGCCCGGTCGGCATTGACGCGGCCGTAGCCGTACTTGGCAGAATGCCCGCCGGAATATTCGGAAGGAGCGCCGATCTTGTCGGCCGTAGATTGCAGGATCTCTCTCACTTCCCGGGCGGTAAGGTTTGGGTTAGCCGACAACATGAGCGCGCAAACCCCGGCTACCAGAGGCGTAGAGCTGGAAGTGCCCCCGAAGTGTTTGTAGAGCGGGCCACGGTCTCTGCCGTCGCGGTAAAAGCGGTAGACGCCGGTTTCCCAGGAAATCCCTTCGTCCCAGGAAGCCCGGGCGGCCAGTATAGGCCAGTCGCCATTGGAAGGCGCCACGACAGACACTTCCCGGCCGCGGTTGGAATAGCTGGCGTAACTGTCCTGGCTGGTGGAAGCGCCTACGGCGATCACGTCGGGGTGGGCGGCGTAGAAGTTCACGAAATCGAAATCGTCATTTCCGGTGGCAAAGAGGATGACGCATCCCTTGCCGTTGCGGCCCTTGCTCGCCGCCCGGGCAATGGCCTCCGATTTAATGGAGCTGAGGGCGAAGTTGGGGTCGGTGGTCCCCCAACTGCAGCTGATAATGTCGGCCCCGTTCTCGATGCAGTAGTCGAACATCTGTTCGGTGGCCCGGTTGCTGAAAGACGTCCCGCTGATCGGCATAAACATGGCGTTGGGGGCCGCCCCGACGATCCCTCTGCCGTTGGAAACGGCCAGCGCCACACTGGCGCAGGGAGTACCGTGGGTAAAACGCGGGTCGCCCATGGCAAGGTTGGGCGATTGGTTCCACAAGTCAAAAGGGCGAAAGACCTTGGTGCGCAGGTCGGGATGGTTGATGTCAAATCCGTTGTCGATCACTGCAATGACGACGCGCTCCGACCCCAGCCCTCCCAGGCGGCGCCAGGCGTCGGCCACTTTGGCGTCGGCTCCCTGGCGTATGTTGTAATTGGCGCCCGGTATGCTACCCGTATTGCGCAGGTGCCATTGCTGGGTGATCAGGTCATCGGAAGGCTCTCGAAACTCGTATTCATCGAGGATGGTATCCAGGTCCGGTTCGGCCAGCTTCACCAAAGAGACCTGTTGCAGCATGTGGGCCACCTTGATCGGGTTGGGCGACTGTGGCGTCACCCGGGCAATGAGCCGGGTTTTATCGCGGCGTTCCACCACTTCCAGATGGTATTCTTCCAGGACGATGCGTTGTTCGCCTTCACTGACCCCCTCTTCGAAAGTAATGTAAATATCACCGGTGGCCACCAGCGGCTTGTTGCTGCCTTCGGCGTAGTAAACGTGGGTGCCCACCTCTACTTCGTCCCGCCGCCGCACTTCGTCCAGCTTGGAGTCGATATCATCCCCCTCCTTCTTCAGGCTTACGACCTGGAAGCCGCCCAGGTTGGTATGGACTTCAGCTTCCACATAATCCTCCTTGGCGGCAGGTTTCTCAGGAGTGGTTTTCAGGCCTACCAGCGACTTGCTTTTTTTAAGGCTCAACTCGCCTTTGCCGCTTTTGATGGTTAATTTGCTCATGTGGTTGGTTTAGGTGGAACGGTTATTGAAAGCTAAATATACAAAAAGACCATATCGGCGGGAAATATACGGGCCACTTAAAAAATGCCCGTCCTATTAACGAAAAAGGCTGGACAAGCGTACGCCTCTCCAGCCTTTTTCGCTGAAAAATTTACTCAATTACAAATTGTTGGTTAGGCTCTTCTCTCCTTCTGAGCATCCTGGTACATCTTCTGCAGTTTTTTCCGTGCGAAGAAGATACGGCTTTTGATGGTGCCCAGGGGAGAACCCAGCTGCTCGGCGATTTCGTCGTACTTGAACCCCTGATAAGCCATCAGGAAGGGACGGCGAAAATCTTCGTCCAGCGTGTTGACCATTTTCATCAGCTCATTATAAGCGACATTGGCCTCTCCGTCGTTTTCGACGAGCTTATCGCCGGAGTTGATGTAATAGTTGTTCGGCGTCTGGTCGATGATCATATTGCGGCGCACCTTCTTGCGATAATTGTTGATGAAGATGTTACGCATAATCGTCACCGCCCAGGCCTTGAAATTGGTGCCCTGCTTGTACTTATCCGCATTAGTGATGATCCTCAGGGCCGTATCCTGGTACAGGTCCTCAGCATCGACGCTGTTGCCGGTAAGCTTAAGGGAGAAGGCTCTCAGTGAACTACTTATTGAGTCTAGTTGTTCCTGAATTTGATTCTGAATTGCATATATCATATTAGCCGGTGATTTAGAATTTGTCTGATTGATGATAATGGTGCTTTGTAATTTTTATTTACAAATCTACAGTTTGAACATCATTTTTGCAAAAAAAATTTCCTATTTAGGCCGTTTATTGTCGCTGCCGTAACCTTTTTTACACTATAATGGCATTGAAGCCGGATAAACGTTAAAAAAATTAACACACTTAAACTAAGTTTAAATTCAGTTGTACTTATTGTATGCCGGTTAATCGAAACTTTGTCTGATTTCATCGATTTTTTTTGGAAGGAAAAGCAGGATCTTAAATGGATTTGGTAAAACAGGACACCTCAATAATTTTTTTGCAGCAGAACCTCCGCCTTTTGCGGAAGCAACTCAAGTTAAGCCAGGAAGAACTGGCCAACCGCGTTGGCCTCAACCGCGGCAATATAGCCTCCTATGAGAACGGCACGGCTGAACCCAAAATCTGCAACCTGCTGAAGATCGCCAACCTCTTCGGTATTTCCATCATTGACATCACCCAGAAGGACCTCTCCGACGAAAAGGCCCTGTCGGAAGCGAACAGTACCTACCAAAACCTGTCTTCCAATGAACTGGAGCTGATGCAACAGTTCCTGCGCCGCGCCGATGAGTTGGAAAAGGTATTCCAAAGCATCCACACCTGCTTCCTCTTCAAGGCAAAATCCATGGATGAGGACATTAAGGAATCCAAGGAGATGCAAATGGTTGCCATGAAGTTCGAAGAACTGTTCGACACCTGCCAGGACCTGATGCACAACCACCGCGCACTGATCGACTTCGTAAAATGCCGGTTCAAATAATTGAACCCTTCGAGGCTTTTGAATCCACAAGGGCCTTAACTTTCCCTTGCCTGTCTCGCCTTAATAAGACGGCAGATCGCTATTCGGCCACACATCCAGTTAAAAGCCGCCCGGACAGAAAGGCCTCTGTCGTATAACTTTTTTCCCCATTTGTCGTATACCCTTACAACGAACCCCGGGAAGCCTATTTCCGGAGCTATATATTAGCATCCTGCAAAGCTGCCTCGCAGCAAGTTGGCAGAAGAATGAGCAAAACAAAATAATCCCATGAAGTACCTGGCCACCCTGGCAGCTCTGTGCCTGCCTTTTCTCCTTTGTGCGAACCCCTCTCCGCCCCTCCAGTTTCTGGACGGCAACCTGCCTGAAGTGCGGCAGATGGCCGCCCGTGAAGGCAAGCTATACTTTATTCATTTTGCCGCCGGATGGTGCATGGCCAGCCAGTGGATGGAAAAACATGCCTTTACAGATAAGCCCTTGTCCGATTTTCTGGAAGGGAACTACCTTGCCTTGCGCGCCGATATCGACCGGCCGGAAGGGCAGGCCCTGAAGGAGCAATACGCAGTCCACATCCTGCCTACTATACTGGTATTCAGCTCTCAGGGCCAGCTCATAGGCCGCCACGAGGGGGCCGTGGAGCCGGAGGTGTTGCTGGACGTCCTCAAAGGCTACGACCGGCCGGCCAACCGCATACAGGCCGCTCTGGCCGCCCAGGAAGAGGAGGTGCTGTCCAGCCCCAGGGCCGTCCTGTCTATATCGCGCCCCGCCCTGATCCCGGATGTAGGCCGCCCGGTAACGGGGGCCCACCTTACACCCCCCCGGCCCGTGAGGCCGGCGGCGGCGCCCGCCCCGGGATATAGCCGCCCCCCGGCGCCAACTGCTCTTTTCACCATTCAGGCCGGCGTTTTTTCTTCCTACGACAATGCCATCCGGTTCTGCTCCTCCCTCGAGGCCAAGGTGGCCGGCAAGGCGGAGATCGCTCCCTGCCAACTGAACGGGCAAGCCCTCTACAAAGTCTTCCTGGGCCGGTTCGACAATCAGATGGAGGCGGCGGC
>JAGFJE010000742.1 GCA_024103175.1 Phaeodactylibacter sp. | reverse complement strand
GAAGTCGATGAAGGTTTCCCGGCTGGGCCAGAAGCCGTACTGAATGATCCCGATACGCACCATATCCATGCGGGTGGGGGGGTAGCGGATGGCGGCCGCCGAGCAGGCGGTGTGCCGCAGGCGGGGCGTCAGCCCCTGGCGCAGGAACCATTTATAGATGTTTTTGAATGCCCGGCGTTGATTTTTAATCCGAACGTAATTGGCGATGCTTTCCGCACCGGCAAAATGGGTGCACAGGCCTTCAAAATGCAGCTGTTCGGGGTTGGATCTCAGTATATGGGCCACCTCCGGCAGCTGGTAACCGTCGAAGCCCGTGCGGTTCATGCCCGTCTCGAGTTCTATATGCACCCGTGCCGGGCGTTTTACCCGGCGGGCGGCTTGCAGGGCCTTCTCCAGGCGCTCCATTTCGAAGGTAAAAAAGGCGACTCCGTTTTCAACGGCCCACTCCATCTGGTTGCTGTCGATCATGCCCATGACCATCACCTCCGTTTCCGGGTTGCTGGCGGCCCGCTTTACGCGGTAGGCCTCATTGGCGTCGAAGACGGAGAAGTGCTTCATGCCGCAGGCTTCGGCCAGCGGGACGAATTTTTCTATAGTATGGCCATAGGCGTGCCCTTTGACGACGGAGGAGATGAGCACATCGGAGCCCATCTGTTCTTTCAGGAAGCGCAGGTTGTTCTCCAGGGCGCGCTTGCTGATCTCGATCTGTGAAGTGGGTAACATCTTCTATTCCAGAATGATTTCCATGATCCTTTTATACATGCGCACTCCATATTTGAGGAGTTCGTCCGGAAAATCGTAATCCGGGTTATGCAGGGCGGCGCAGTCCACGCCGGCGCCGAGGCCGAACATGGCGCCCCGGAAGCGCTGGGTGAAGGCGCCGAAGTCTTCTCCCCACTTGAAGGGATAGTCTCTCACTGTAATGGCGAAGCCGCAATCTTCAGCTGCCTGCTGGATGATGTCCACGGCTTCCCCTTCATTGCGGTTGGTGCGAAAGACATTGGTCCATTCCGTTTCCAGGCGCAGCCCGTGGCTGAGGGCCAGGTCGCTCAGGTATTGCAACAGCCGGGCGCTGAGCTTGCGCATGGCTTCTTCGGTCCAGGTGCGGATGGTCAGATGGACTTCGCCGTAGCCGGCGGACACGCCGTAGGCCAGGCCGCCCATATTTACATGCACCGGAGTCAGTATGGCAAAATTTTCCGATTCTGGTTCCGGGGCGCTCATTTTTTTAGTGGTTTGCAGGATATCGGCGATGGCCAGGGCCGGGTTGATCCCATTTTCCGGTTCTCCGGCATGGGCGGTCTTGCCTTCCAGGCGGATGATCAGGCTCTGGACGGCTGCCGTAAAGGGGCCTTTCCGCACCAGCACTTCTCCCAGGGGGAAGCCGGGCAGGTTGTGAAAGGCAAAGGCGTAATCGACCGGATAGAGTTCTTCGAAGCGGGGGTCTTCGAGCACCCGTTCGGCGCCGGCGCCGATCTCTTCCGCCGGCTGGTAGAGCAGGATCACCCGCCCCACCCGCGGAGGTTTCTGGCTGACGGCGGCAGCCAGCCCCAGGAGCGTGGCCATGTGGCCGTCGTGCCCGCATTTATGGGAGACGTTCTCCTTGTTCGAGCGGTACTCAAAATGGTTATCCTCCTGTATGGGGAGGGCATCCAGCTCTGCGCGAAAAAGAACGCTGGGGCCTTCCCGCCCGCTGTCAAAAACGGCGATCACTCCGGTTCCGCCGACGCCCTCCAGCAGCCGGCTGGGGCCTAGTTCGTTCAACCGGCCGGCGATGTACTGGGCGGTGCCGAACTCCCTTTCCGGCAATTCGGGGTTCTGATGCAGGTAACGGCGGATGCTTGTTAATCGGTCAATGGATAGTTGCGCCTTGAGCTTGCTCATGTTTCTGGCTTGTCTTAATGGCCACAGTGGCCAGGTTGATCGTTGGTGGCGTTATATAGCTCAATATAATAAAAGAAAGTGCCGAGATGCTAATGCCGGCGATATTGGCATCGAGCCCGAACGGCAGGCTGGCGTCCAGAAGGATCAGCGCCATGGTTGTGCCTCCGCCCGTAAGCATAGCCCAGAATGCCGCCGCCGGGGTCGACCGTTTCCAGTACATGGCGCCGATGACCGGAACAAATAAGCCGGAAACCATGAATGCATAGGAGAGGAGCATCAACTCCAGCACGTTCTGCATGTTCATGGCGATGAACAGGGCGACGGCGCCAATAATAAAGGTGGCTACCTGAGAAACGCGCAGGGTTTTCCGTTCATTGCCCTTCAGGGGGAAGAAACGATCGAGAATATCGGTCACTACGTTGCCGGAGGCCGCCATCAGGCAGCTGTCTGCCGTTGACATGATGGCCGAGAAGTAGGCGGACAGCATCAGCCCCGTTAACCCGGCCGGCAGCACCGTGCGCAGGAGCAGGGGCAGGCCCATCTCGGCGTCCATCTCGCCCGGCCCGCCGTAGCCCAGGTGTTGGAACATGCCCTGGTCGGCCCCTACCCGGGCAAACAGCCCCAGCAGCACCCCCATAAAGGCCATCACCGGATATTCGAACAGCCCGGCGATATACCAGGCGCGGCGGGCGGTCTTTTCATCCCGGCAGGCATAAATGCGCTGGTAGAGGGTCATGCCCACAAACCAGATCGGGATGATGGTCACGCCCCAGTTGACGAGTTCTGCCCATCCGATATTGGCCAGCGACAGCATCTCGGGGCGCACCACCTCTTTGATGCTCTGGTACCCTCCCACCGCAAAGTAACCCATCGGGATGCCAATGAATACCAGGCCGGACATCAGGATGATCCACTGCACGGTATCGGTGTAGATCACCGCCTTCAGCCCGCCGACAACGGTATAAACGACCGCGATGACCCCCATAATGATGAGCGCCTGCGGCATGGTCAGCGTGGTAAAGGTGGCCGAGGCCAGCTTGGCCCCCGCCAGGATCTGCGAACTGGTGAACCCGATATAGCCTATGGCGGAAATGATGCCCGCCAGCAGGGCCACCCGCGGGCTGTAAAAGTGCTCGAACAACTGGGGGAATGTCAGCAGGTTGATCTTTTTGGATAAGCGGTTGACTTTCGGGATGAGGAAAACGGCGCTCAACCAGGCCCCGATCAACCCGGTAAAAAGCATCCACGAGCCGGCAATGCCCATTACGAACCCCAACCCTCCCAGGCCGATGGAAAAACCGCCGCCTACATCGGTGGCCACCACCGACAGCCCGATATGGGTGCTGCCCATATTGCGGCCGCCGACATAGTAATCATCGGTATTTTTGTTTTTTCCAAAAAAGAAAAAACCTATTCCAAGCATACCCAGAAAGTAGAGCACGAATATTACGATATCGATGGGGTGCATGTGTGTCTTTTTCCTTGAAAAATAATGGAGCTGTTTTCCGGACGGTCAGGAGAGCCGCCGGGTAGCGAAGAAAAATGGAAACAGGGTGGGGTGGCGCTGAAACCACTTGCAGGGCCCTGCCATCCGTCCTGGCCGGCCAATATTACCCAAAGGGCCCTTATGCCTCCGCCGTTTTGTTCTCCTTCTCCCGCTGTTTTTGCGGGGCGTTTTTTTGGAGCCTCATTTCTAGGTATTTACTGCTAAAACCCAGCTTTTCGTAAAGGCCCCGGGCAGGATTGTCGGGTTCCACGTGCAGGGCAATATCCCCTTTGGCCATTTCTATGGCTTTTTTCATCAGCCTTTTTCCTATGCCTTCTCCGCGGCGGCCGCCGTCTACGGCAATATATACCAAAATATTCTCCGGGATATATCCTTTCATGCCGGTCTGGTTGATCACCACCGCTCCGACGATCTTGTCCTTGCGAACGCCGGTAACAATAAAACCACCGTGGGAGGCAGTCTCTTTCAGGGCGTATTCCAAGGCCCGCATGATGTCTTCCCTTTTATCCCCGTACTGGTCGAGGTGTTCGAAGAGGAAATCCGCAATTCTGTTCTTCTCAGTGAGGGTTGCCGGGTCAAATGGCGTATAGATCTTGATTTCCATTGATCAAATGGTATTTTAGTTTCTGATAAAACCAATAAGTAGAACGTATGAGCAGGGTTTAAGTTTGATCGGGGCAGGCTTGAAAAGAGGGGGCGCGGAATAAGGGTTTGAAGTAGGGTTGGCGCCTTCCCCTCCACTGCCGGTTTCTTCTGGTGGGGATAATAACGAATAAAGTTTGTACAGAAAAGATTTTTCCGGAGAAAATAAAATCTCATCCGTCCTCCGCTCTGCCGCTCTTCACCGGGGCACGGTCAGATCAGGTCTCTCAGCACAAATTCCACCTTTATCTTATTTTTTCCGCGCAGGATCTTCAGCCGTATTTTGGTTCCCGGTTTTTTCTGGAATTTCCGGATGATGCCTTCCAGGTTGAAAAAGCTGGCGGGCCAGCAATTGACCCGGAGGATCTCGTCGCCGGGAATGAGGCCGGCCGAAGCGGCGGGGCTGCCGGGAATGACGCCGTAGACGATGTAATTATTCAGGTTGGTCCCGGTGGCGGCAATGAACAGGCCGCTGCGGTCGTACTCGAATTCGTCGTCGTAGTGCCGGTTGGGTTCAAAATAGGCCTGCTCGCCAATATAATCGATAATGACGGTGAACCGGCTCAGGATGTCATTGCCGATAATGCCATTTCGCAGAGAGCTGTAGGTGGTGTCAAAAAAGAGAGAAGCCTCCTGAAACTGGGAGATCACTTCCCGGAAAGTAAAGGATTGCAGCCCGAGCTCTTCGATACGGCCCATATAGCCTTGGATGTAGCCGCCCAGGCCGGCGCCCAGGTTGCTGGGGACCACCTTGTCGGGCAGGTCCAGCCCCGGGTGGGTATCGGTGTGCAGAAGCAGGGCCAGGCCGGCGCCGGAATCCAGGAGGAGGCGGAGCTGGAGGGTCGTATCCTGGTGAAACTGAACCCGGGCGTTGATGTAGGGCTTGTTCCTGGTTATCTCGATGGGCATCCTGACGTAATCCTTACCGGGGGGCTGCCAGTATTGAGGGTCGTACAGGGAGATGGTATGGCGGCTGTAGTTGATCTTGAGGATGAACCGCCGGAAAAAGTCAGAGCCCAGTATCCCCTGCACGTCGATGCCGGCGTATTCTTCAAAGCGGAAGTAGTCTTCTTCCAGCACCAGGATGGAGCGGTTCCGGGCAATGATGTTCCCCACTTTGAGTTCAATGCCCTGTACCAGGTAGGCGTATAGCTCCTTGCTGAGGTCGGCCCCGATAATGGGGAAGCGCCGCAGGTATTGGGCATTGAGCAGGTCGGTAATCTCCCGTTTGGACAGTATGGTGTGTTCCGCGCCCGTATCGAAAATGAACCGCAGGGGGAAGACCCCGTCAAAGGTGATATTTACAACGATAAAACCATTGATGTAGTCGAAGGGGATGTCGATGCGCCGTACGCCCCTCTGGATCTCCATATCCAGGATCTGTGCCGGCGCCTGAGCGCTGATGAATAGAAACAATAATATGGCGTGTGTGTGCCGCTTCATAGCCGGGTTTGAAATATGTGATTTTTATTGGTCTGATGGCAGCGAACGGTATTGTCGGTGCGTTCCATCTACAACCTGCTTTTTTGAGTGTCCCAATATAATTTGGTTTCAGCCCAAATAAAAAAAAACTGTTCGTCAAATTTTGGTTTTTTCATACTTATTTTGGACTTTTACGGTTTAGTTAGTGTGAAATAAACACATTTGGAAAATCAGCCAATCTTCCTGGTCAAATGTCCTGAAAATCAAGCGATCACAAGTTAACACAGTATTTTCATTAATCCCATGCGACTTGAGGAGCTAACGCTGGCAGGTTGCTTATTTAGGTGGGCTTGCCGGTAATTTATAAACCAGACGATTGTTTATTTTACTAACTAAATCTAAGTAATGTATGAAACTTAAAGTCGACTATGTGACTAAACTGCTGTTGCTTCTGGCAGTGCTCACCCTGAGCAACTTCGCCTACGCCCAGCGCACCATCACGGGCACCGTGACGGACGCCGAGTCCGGGGAGCCGCTGATCGGTGCAAACATCCTGGTCGTAGGCACCAGCACCGGTACCATTACTGATTTCGATGGCAAATACTCCCTGAATGCTCCGGAAGGAGCGACCACACTGGAGTTCTCCTATACCGGCTACGCTGCACAGCGCGTGGAGATCGGCAGCCAGACCACCATCGACGTAGCCCTTTCCGCGGGTGAAGTGCTGGACGAAGTAGTGGTGGTCGGTTACGGTTCCCAGAAGGAAAAGGAGATCACCTCTTCTGTCACCTCCGTTGATGCCGAGGACTTCAACCAGGGCCCGATCACCGACCCTGCCCAGTTGCTGCAAGGTAAAGTTGCCGGCCTGCAGGTATACAACCGGGGCGGCGACCCCAACAACCAGAGCCGGACGATCCGCCTGCGGGGAATCTCCACGGTCGGCGCCAACACCGAGCCCCTGGTGGTGGTGGATGGCATCATCGGCGCATCGCTGGAAAACGTTGACCCGAACGACATCGAGAGCATCAGCGTCCTGAAGGACGGTTCGGCCGCCGCCATCTACGGCTCCCGCGGTTCATCCGGGGTGATCCTGGTGACTACCCGCTCCGGCAGCAAGGGCGCCGCCGGGGTGCAGTTTACCTACAACGGCCAGCTGGGGGCTTCCACCGCTTTCAACAGCGTACCGGTCATGAGCCGGGATGAATTCCTCGCCACCGGCGGCACCGACCTGGGGTCGGATACCGACTGGACCGGTGAAGTGACGCAGACGGGCCTCAACAACGTGCACAGCCTGGCCGCTGCGGGAGGTTTCGGCAACACCAACTTCCGGGTCTCCGGAAACTACCGTAATGTCGACGGCATCCTGAAGAATTCCGGCTTTGAGCAGTTCAACGGCCGCCTGAATTTCTCCACCAAGGCGTTCAACGACAAATTGTCGGTGGATTTCAATTCTTCGTTCACGAACCGGACTTCCGAGTTCGGCTTCCGGGAAGGGCTGCGGTACGCCGTGTTGTACAACCCGACCGCTCCGGTCCTTGGCGCAGACGCTCCGTTCTCCTTTGCCAGTGAGCAGTACGGCGGCTTCTTCGAAACGCTTGGCCTTTTCGACAGCTTCAACCCGGTTTCCATCATCAACCAGAACCGCAACGACGGCAAGCGCACCGAGGTCACCTACGGCGCCCGCCTGCAATATCAGCTCACCGACAACCTGCAGATCACCGGGCGTATCGGCCAGCAGAACACGACGATCGACAACCGCGAGTATTACCCCACCACGTCTTTGTTCCGGGGAAATGCCACCAGCCCGACGCGTAAGGGCCGCGCCGATTTTTACAACCAGAACACCAGCTTCCGCCTCTACGAAGCTTACGGTACTTACCTGAATAATTTCGGCGGCACCGACCTGACCTTTACGGCCGGCTACTCTTACCAGCAGAACAACTTTGAGGACAATTACCTGCAGATGGGCGACTTCCCCGACAATTCGGAGGATTTCAGCAATATCCTCGAAGCTTCCCAGGACCTGCAGAACGCCGGTTTCATCCAGGCCAACAGCAACGCTTCTCCGGATGAGCGGATCATTGCCTTCTTCGCCCGGGCCAACCTCACTTTAGGCGGCGGGATCTTCCTGAACGCTTCGGTGCGCCAGGAGGGATCCTCCAAACTGGGGGAAGATAACCGCTGGGGCCTCTTCCCGGCCTTCGGCGTCGGCGTCGACCTCAACAACTACCTGCCGCTCAATAATGTAGACCAGCTCAAGGTAAGGCTCGGCTACGGGGTGACCGGTTCTCTGCCCGCAGAAAACGGATTGTCGCAGCCCATTCGCCAGATCGTTAACGGTGACGACGGCAGCGTGTCCACCGAGCTGACCCGCGCCGCCAACCCCGACCTGAAGTGGGAGGAAAAAGCCGAGCTGAACCTCGGTATCGAGTTCGCCATGGACCGCTTCACCGCTACCCTCGACCTGTACAACCGCGACATTTCCGACTTCATCCTGGAGCGTACGGTTGACGTCGCCGTCTTCGGTGTAGACCGCCGTATCGAAAATGCCGGTAAGCTCAACACCCAGGGCGCTGAGCTTACCCTGGGGTACGATGTGCTGAGAAACAATAAGGTCAACTGGAACACTGGCCTGGTGCTCAGCACCTACAAGACTGTGCTGGATGAATACGTCATTCCTGAGGAAGTGCGGGCGAGCCTCGGCGCTCCCGGCCAGAACGGGACCAACATGATCCGCGTAGCGGAAGGCGAGGAGGTCGGCCAGATCTGGGGGCCGGTATTCGAAGGGGTTGACGCAGAAGGCGCGCCCACCTTCGTAGACGTGAACGGCGACGGCCAGGTGATCTCCGCCCAGGATAACGCCCTGGATGATAATGCAGACTTTGAGGTGTTGGGTAATGGTATTCCCGACCTGGAATTCGGCTGGACCAACCAACTGTCTATCGGCAAGTGGTCCGTCAACGCTTTCTTCCGCGGCGCCCTCGGCCACAGCCTGGTGAACACCTTCCGGGCTTTCTACGAGCCGGTGATCGCTACCCAGTCTTCCTACAACTTCGTCAATACGGAACTTCGCATTCCCGAGCTGACTTCTGCTCAGTTCAGCTCCCTCTATGTAGAGAAGGCAGACTTCTTCAAGCTGGATAACCTGACGATCTCCCGCAGCTTCACCTTCGGCGGCAGCAGCGGCGTTCGCGGTATGACCCTGTCCCTGACCGGCCAGAACCTGTTTGTCATCACCAATTACACCGGCACCGACCCGGAACCGGCGCTTACCGACTACGGCCCGGTGGATAACGCAGGAGACATCGATTTCTCCACCCCGGATGTGCTCAGCCCCGGTATTGACCGCCGCTACAGCTATTTTGCATCGCGGACCATCACTTTCGGGGTAAAACTTGATTTTTAAACTGGATTTAAAGCCTAAAATGATGAATAAAGTTTTTAAATATCTCATATTACCCTGCCTGGCTTTAGGCCTGGCGGCCTGCACCGATCTGGAAGAGGATCTGGTGGGCGATATTACCAGAGACATTAGTATTGAGGGTATCGACGTCGGTGGCGGCGGCGATGCCAGCGGCGAGCTGACGGCCGCTTACGCCGAATTGAGGAATTCCGGTACGGCCAACCACAGCAGTTACTACTCCGTTCAGGAGGTCACCACCGACGAAATGGTCATTGCCCAAAAAGGCGGCGACTGGTTTGACGGGGGTATCCTGATCCAGCTGCACCGGCATACCTACACGCCCACACACGACTTTGTGAACAATGCCTGGACGGGCACCTACAACGCCATTGCTACCGTCAACGACAAGCTGGGCGGCGGCACCCTCAGCCCGGAAGAAAACGCTCAGGCCCGCGCGCTGCGCGCCTATTTCTACTGGCGCCTGCTGGACCTTTACGGCCGCGTTAAGATCGTTACGCAAGACAGTCCTGATCCTCCCCAGGCTTCCCGCCAGGAAGTATTTAACTTCGTGGAAAGCGAGCTGCTGGGAGCGCTGGGTATTCCCGAGGTTAGCGCGTCTATGGACCTGAGCGGCAGCCTCCTGGAGGACGGCGGCAGCGCCTACATCATGAACCGCTACGGCGCGTTGGGCATTCTGGCTAAGCTCTACCTGAACGCAGAGGTATACGTCGGTACGGCAATGTACGACAAAGCGGAGATCGCCGCTTCCTTCGTCATTGACAGCGGCGTTTATCAGCTCTGCGGCGAGGGTTGCACGGTGAAAAACCTGGGGAAAAGGCCTAAAGTGGAATCGGACCCGGACGAGCTGGAAGGCTACGCCGCCGTATTCGCCGCCAACAACGAAGGCAACCCCGAACACATCTTCTCCGTACTGTACGATGAAGTCTCGGGGACGGGTATGAACTTCGCCATGATGAACCTCCACTACGGCAGCCAGTTTACCTGGAACTTCGACGCCCAGCCCTGGAACGGCTACGCTACCCTCGAAGAGTTCTACAACTCTTATGAAGATGGCGACAAGCGGAAGGAGAACAACTTCATCGTCGGCCCGCAGCTGGACTTCAGCGGCTCCGCAGTGCTGGATTTCGCCTCCGATGACGACAACATCCAGCTGAACTATACGCCCCAGATCAACCAGCTGGCGCCCAACTCCCGGCGCGAAGCGGGCGCCCGCCCCGCCAAGTTCAGCTACAAGATCCTGGGCCGGGCCGAAATGGACAATGACTTCCCCATCGTCCGCCTGGGTGAAATGTACCTGATCCGCGCCGAAGCCATAGCCCGCCAGAGTGGTAACTGGACGGACGCCGAGGCCGACCTCAACGTGCTGCGCGCCCGCGCCGGCGTGGATGAGTACAACGGCAACCTGACCGAGGAAGAATTCCTGGCCGAAAGAGGCCGCGAAATGTTCCAGGAAACGTCCCGCCGTACCGACCTGATCCGCTTTGGTAAGTACAACGACCCCTGGTGGGAGAAGCCGGCTTCCGAGTCCTTCAGAAATGTCTTCCCCATTCCTCAGGAGCAGATCAATGCCGGTACCGGCCTGACGCAGAACCCCGGATACTGATTTTTTGTATCTCCTGAACTAATAGCAATCCCGAATTTTCCACCGGTGGAAAATTCGGGATGCTTGTTTTCAGGAGGGCCACTTTCACCAGGCGTTATTCATTTTCAGCGGATAATATTTGGGGAGAAAAAATTAACTGCTTTCATTTGTACTGTGAGACTTACTGGACTTTGGACGTGCAACCAATTTAAGTCGGAAGTGCGACCGTCTGGTCAGCCGGTTAAAAAGTCGGAACTCGGAATAGGGCTCTAAATGGGCGCACAACGCCTGCTTTTCCGACTTCCGACTTCCGATTTCCGCCTTCGACGCCGGAACGTCCAAAGTCCAAAGACTTAGAGAGGCATGAAAAAATATTTCCCGGCCAAAGCAGGCCGATCAACAGCAAAGAAGGAATGGACGCGATGGCGGCGGCCCGGCCGCTCAGGGGCGGTGATATGGGCTTACAGCTGTGGGCTGCTGGCGCTCTTCCTAAGTGGATGTACAGAGCAGGCAGCGCCACTTTTCACGTTGGCCGATCCCGGGCGTTCTGGCGTACACTTTTCCAACGACCTCCATTACACCGAAGATTACAACCCTTACACCTACCGCAATTTCTATAACGGCGGCGGCGTCGCTCTGGGCGATATCAACAACGACGGCCTGCTCGATATTTATTTTTCCGGCAATCTGGCCCCCAATAAACTCTACCTCAATAAAGGCAACTTCCAATTTGAAGATATCACCGAACAGGCGGGGGTGGCCTGTGCCGGCGTCTGGTCCTCCGGGGTCAACTTTGTAGACATCAACGGCGACGGATGGCTGGACATCTATGTGTGCAAAGCCGGAAAGCCGGGAGGGGAAAACCGCCACAATGAACTGTTCATCAACCAGGGCGACCTCACCTTCGCAGAACAATCCCGGGCGTACGGGCTGGACATCACCGGCCTGTCCATTCAGTCCGCCTTTTTCGATTATGACCTCGACGGGGACCTGGACTGCTACCTGTTGATCAATTCTCTGCGTTCCGTTGGCGGCTTCGATATGCAGGAGGGCCTGCGCGACAGATATGACCCGGAAGGCAATAAACTGCTGGAAAACCGCGACGGCAAGTTTGTGGACGTCACCCGGCAGGCCGGCATCTATTCGAGCAGCATCGGTTACGGCCTGGGCATCACCCTGGCCGATTTCAACTGGGACGGCTGGCCGGACATCTTCCTGTCCAATGACTTTTTTGAAAAGGATTACCTGTATCTCAATAATCAGGACGGCACCTTCACGGAGAAAGTTGACAGTAGTTTTAGCTCTTTATCCATGGGCTCTATGGGCGCCGATGCTTGTGACCTGGATAACGACCTGCTGCCTGAGATCTTTGTCACCGAGATGTTGCCCCGCGCCGTCGATCGCAAGAAGACCAAAACCACCTACGAAAACTGGGATAAGTACCAACTGGCCGTGTCCAAGGGCTATCATCATCAGTTTGCCCGCAATGTGCTCCACAAAAACCTGGACGGCGGGCGGTTCGTGGAGCTGGGGCGCCTGGCGGGAGTGGAAAGCTCCGACTGGAGCTGGTCGGCGCTCATCCAGGATTTCGATAACGACGGCCTGCGGGATATTTTTATCAGCAATGGCATCCGTTCTGACCTGCTGGATAAAGACTACCTCAATTTTATGGCCAACGACGTGCGCATCAAAGCCATGATCAACGAAGATGAGGAGGTCCTGAAAAAACTGATCGATGCCATGCCCTCCAGCCCGGCCAGGAACGCCATCTTCAAAAATGAAGGGCAATTGAACTTTTCCTACCAGTCTCTGGCCTGGGGGCTGGATGCTCCTACCTTCAGCAACGGCAGCGCCTATGGCGACCTGGATAACGACGGCGACCTGGACCTGGTTACCAATAACATCGACCAGCCGGCATCTCTCTACCGCAACAACGCAGACGCTGCGGCTGCCCGCAGCCTTAGTGTTGCCCTCCGGTACAAGGGAGGGAATATGCAGGCCATCGGCGCCAAAGTGCTGATCGTGGCGGATACGCTGCGGAGCATGTTCGAATACTATCCGGCCAAGGGATTTCAGAGTTGCTCGGCGGTTCCCGTGTTCTTTGGCGTGGGAGAACGGGAAATGATAGACAGCCTGATCGTCATCTGGCCCAACGGGGAAGCCACCGTGCGCACCCAGGTGCTTACCAACCGGGCCCATACCATCAACTACCAGGAAGAGAGGCGAACGGCCCTGGCGCCGCCCCTCCTGCCGAAAAAGGCGGCAGTCCTAAAACCGGTGGAAAATACTTTTACCTTCAGGCATCGGGAGATCGGCCTAAATATTTTTGGCCAGGAGCGGTTGCTGCTGTCCATGCCCGGGCGCCAGGGGCCTGCCATCGCCGTAGCCGATTTAAATCGGGATGGCGCGGATGATGTATTTGTCGGGGGCGGAAAAAACCAGGAATCGGTTCTCTTCCTGTCCGAAAACGGCGGCTATGCGGCCCGGCGCTTCTTTTCCGATACCCGGCGGGCTGAAGTTACCGCCGCCGAATTTTTCGACAGCGACCAGGACGGCGACCTCGACCTGTACGTGGCTCACGGCGGCAAAGCTTTTTCCATTTATTCCCCCGAATTGCACGATGCGCTTTACCTCAATGATGGTTCCGGCTCCTTTTCCCGCGCCGAAGAGGCGCTGTCTTTTCCTTACCCGCTGTCTTCCGGAGACATCGCCATTGCCGACCTCAATAAGGACGGGCTGCCCGATGTCGTCGTGGGGGAAGCCATGAAAACCAACCACTTCGGCCTGCCCGGCAGCTGCCTCATTTTACAAAACCGGGGCAATAACCGGTTTTCGCCGGACGAGAGCGCCCTGGGGCGTGGCCTGGGAATGATCACGGCCGTGGAATGTACGGATGTAAACAACGACGGCTGGACGGACATCCTCTTGGCGGGGCAATATATGCCGGCCACCTTGATCCTCAATGTGGAAGGAGCATTCACCGGCCCGGAGCAGAGAATAACCCTTGCCGGCACCGAAGGGTTGTGGAATTGTATAGAGCAGGCCGACCTGGATGGGGATGGCGACCCCGATTTCGTGTTGGGCAACCTGGGGCAGAACAATTTCTTTAAAGACGGGCTGACCGTGTTCGTCCATGATTTTGACGGCAACGGCGCCATAGAGCAGATCGCCTGCCAGGCTACCGCCGATGGCCACTTTCCCGTCCACGACATCGACGAGCTGTATGCCCAGATGCCCGTCCTGAAGAAGGCCTACCGCACCTACCGGGAATTCTCCCAGGCCCCGCTGGAGGCCCTGTTCCCCGAAGGCCAGTTGCAGGAGGCTTTACAGCTTCACCTCAACGAAAGCCGCAGCCTTATCCTGTGGAACGAAGGCGGGCAGTTGAGGCCTGCGCCCCTGCCGCGCCAGGCCCAGTATTCCACCGTCAACGCCATCCTGGCGCGCGACCTCAACCGCGATGGCATACAGGACCTGCTCCTGGGAGGGAACGATTACAAGTACAAACCTCAATTTGGACGTCAGGACGCTACCTTGGGGTGGGTGTGTTTTGGGGAAAAAACGGCCGGGCATGTTACTTTTGCGGATTGCCGCCCCCTGGGAATTTCCGGCCAGATCCGGGCAATGGCAAGCATTAATAAACATCAAATCGTTATAGGAGTTAACGATGGGGAAATTAAAGTGTATGAATACTAGCCGTTTCTTGTGCTTATGGTTTGCAGTAGCCAGCCTGGTGAGTTGCAAATCAGAATACCAGCAATACGTGGAAGAGGAACTCGCCAGCGGCATTACCCAGGACAGCCTGATCTTCGGAATGCGTATGGGCCAAACCAAAAAAGAATTCTTTACGGCCTGCTGGGAACTGAATAAGCAAAAACTCATCAGCGAGGGAACGGGCAATACTACGGCCCGCTATATTACCGGCCGCGATTCATCCGGCAATACGACGCCGCAGTCCAAAGACATGTTATTTTATGGTATCTTTGATGAAAATGACATCATGCGGGGCATGGATATTTCCTATTCCTACCTCAACTGGGCGCCCTGGAACCGCGGCCGGCAATCGGATAGCCTGTTGCAACACCTGGCCCGCGAATACCTCCGGGGATACCCGGGAAACGGCTTCATCGAAATCTATATTGACGGCTTGGAACACCCCGCCCTGGTAAAGGTCGACGGAAACCGTCAGATACTGATGTATCCCAAAAATGATAAAGATGTCGTGGTGAAAATCGAGGACCTAAACTATAAGCTGAAGCACCAATGGAAAAAAGAATAGGCATTTTATTGATCTTTTCTGTATTGCTGGCCTGTAATGACAACCGCACGGCTACAGGAGAGGGGGAATTGTTTGAATTGAAGGACAATAAAGCCATTGGCATTGAGTTTAGCAATGACCTGACTTACACCAGCGAATTCAACGTCTATAAATACCGAAACTTCTACAACGGAGGCGGGGTGGCCATCGGGGACATCAACAACGATGGCCTGGCGGATGTTTTCCTGACCTCCAACCAGGGCCCCAACCGGCTTTTCCTTAACAAAGGCAACTGGAAATTTGAGGACATTACCGAATCGGCCGGCGTGGGGGGCGAGCGGGCCTGGTCTACCGGAGTAACGATGGCCGATGTCAATGCCGACGGCCTGCTGGACATCTACGTCTGCAACTCCGGCGACGTTGCCGGCGATAATAAGGAAAACGAACTCTATATCAACCAGGGCAATCTCCAGTTCAGCGAACAGGCCGCCGAGTACAACCTCAACGACAAGGGCTACTCCACCCACGCCAGCTTTTTTGACTACGACAAGGACGGCGACCTGGACGTTTACATCCTCAACAATTCTTTTCAGGCGATCGGGAGCTTCAACCTGCGCAAGAACGAACGGCCCGTCCGCGATGAACTCGGTGGGGACAAGCTCATGCAAAACCAGGGCGGCAGGTTCGTGGACGTCAGCGATGCAGCCGGCATCTACGGCAGTGTCATCGGCTTTGGCCTGGGCGTCACCATCGGTGATGTCAATAACGATAACTGGGAAGACATCTTCGTGTCCAACGACTTCTTCGAACGGGATTACCTCTATATCAACCAGCAGGACGGCACCTTCCGGGAAGACCTCACCAACCAGATGCGCTCCATCAGCGGGGCTTCTATGGGCGCCGATATGGCGGATGTCAACAACGATGGCTACCAGGATATTTTCGTCACCGAAATGCTGCCCTCCGACTATCAGCGCCTCAAAACGGTGACCACCTTTGAGGACTGGGACAAGTACCAGTACAATGTCTCCAACGGCTACCACCACCAGTTCACCCGCAATGTCCTGCACCTCAACCGGGGGGATAATGCTTTCAGCGAAGTGGGCCGCCTGGCGGGGGTCGAAGCTTCAGACTGGAGCTGGGGCGCCCTCTTCTTCGATATGGATAACGACGGCTACAAAGACCTGTTTATCGCCAATGGCATCTATAAAGACCTCACCGACCAGGATTACCTGCAGTACATCGCCAACGAGTCCGTTATCCAATCCATCATTTCTGAACAGGGTGTTGATTACAAAGAACTTATTGACATCATTCCCTCCAACAAGGTGCCCAATAAGGCCTTCCGGAACATGGGGAACCTGGAATTTGTGGAATATACCGATAGCGGTTTGCTGACGCCCAGCTTTTCCAACGGAGCGGCTTACGGCGACCTCGATAATGACGGCGACCTGGACCTGGTGGTCAATAACGTCAACATGCCCTGTTTTGTCTACGAAAACAAGAGGGCGAAGGGAAATTACATCAAGCTCAAACTGGTGGGGCAGGGCGCCAATACCCTTGCCATCGGCAGCAAGGTGAAAGTAATCGCCGGCCAGCAGTCCTGGATCGCGGAACATCAGCCCACCCGGGGCTTCCAATCCAGTATGGACCCGGGCATCATCGTCGGGATTGGGGATGTGGAGCAGGTTGACATTGAAGTCACCTGGCCGGACGGGAAGGCCTCCCGGCTCACCGGAGTGCCGGCAAACCAGTCGATCACCGTAGATGCTTCCACTGCCCGGCCGGTAGCTGTAGAAACGGGCGGCGGCGCGGCGGCCCCGCTCTTGCGAAAAGTGCCTTCCGCCCTCAACTACCGGCACCAGGAAAATTTCTACATCGATTTCAACCGGGAGCGCCTGGTTTACCACGGCCACAGCAATGAAGGCCCACGCGTGGCCGTCGGCGACGTCAATGGCGACGGCCTTGCCGACCTGGCCATTCCCGGCCCGAAAGGGATGAGTAGCACCCTTCGCCTGCAACAGGCGGACGGCGCCTTCTCCACCCGGGATATTACCGCCGTATCCGCCGATGCAGAACACGTAGCCGCCCACCTCTTCGACGCCGACCAGGATGGCGACCTGGACCTGTACCTGGCCAGCGGGGGCGTAGAGATCACCGAATTTTCACCTTTGTTGCACGACTATCTGCTGTTCAACGACGGACGGGGGAATTTTTCCAGGCCCCAACAGCTGTTCCCCAATGAGATGAAAATGAGCACCCTGGCCGTTGATTCAGAGGATATCGACGGGGATGGCGACCTGGACCTTTTCGTCGGCGAAAGGATAAAGATCGGAAAATACGGGGCGAAGTGCTCGGGCTACATCCTGGAGAATGACGGCAACGGTAACTTTCGGGACGTCACCGCCGCCTATTACCCCGGCCTTACCGATATCGGCATGATCACCGATGCCCGGTGGGGCGACTTAAACGGCGACCGGCGACCCGACCTGGTGCTTGTCGGTGAGTTCATGGAAATCCATATCCTCCTCAATGAAGGCGGAAAGCTGTCACGCGTAAACCTGCCCTTTCCCAATGCCGGCCTGTGGAACGTCCTCCACCTCTGTGATGTGGACGGCGACGGCGCCCTCGACCTGCTGGCCGGCAACCTGGGAACCAACACCCGCCTGGAAGGCAGCCCTGAACATCCCCTGCGTTTGTATTACAGCGACTTCGACCAAAACGGTTTTCCCGAAAGTATCTTGACTTTCAACGCGGATAATGGGAAAGACTACCCCTACGCCCTGCGGCACAACCTGACGAACCAGCTGCGCTACCTGAAGAAAAAATTTCCGGATTTCCAGTCCTTCAAAGATGCGGATATGGGCCAGATCTTTGACGAAACCCAACTGGCCCGGGCCTCCGTGCTGGAAGTGAATGAGCTGAACTCCATTTTGATCAAAAACCGGGGGAACAATCAATTCGAGAAGCAGGCGCTTCCGCTCTCCGTGCAGTTCAGCCCGGTCTACGCCATCGCTTCGGCCGATGTCGACGGCGGCCAGGGGCTGGACCTGCTTCTGGGCGGTAACCTGTACAAGGTGCAACCCGAAGTAGGGATATACGACGCCTCCTATGGCCACTGCCTGCTCAATGACGGCCAGGGAAACTTCGCGGACCGCTCCGTGGAGTCGGGGTTTTCGGTTACCGGAGAGATACGGGACATAAAATTAATGGAGGAAACAATCTATGTCTTCAGAAACAATGATGAGTCCGTGGTTTATAAGATCAATTATGAATAGAATACTTTATCCATACCTGTTTTTTCCTTTCGCCCTCCTCCTTTTGTCCGCCTGCCAAAAGGAGCCGCCGGCTTCGGCGCCGACAATGCTCTCCCTCACGGCCGGGCAAACCGGTATTGACTTTGCCAATACCCTGCGCGAAACCCCGCAGCTGAACATCATCGAATACCTCTATTATTACAATGGCGGGGGCGTTGCGGTGGGCGACATCAATAACGACGGGCTGGAAGACCTCTATTTCACCGCCAATCAGGGGCCCGATAAATTATACCTGAACAAAGGCGGCCTGAAGTTTGAGGACATCAGCCGGCAGGCGAACATCAACCAGGATGACACCTGGTCTTCCGGCGTGGCTATGGCCGACCTCAACAACGACGGCTACCTCGACATCCACGTCTGCAAGGTGGGCGTCGGGTTGATGCCCCCGGCCCACAACCTCGTCTACATCAACCAGCAGGACGGTACTTTCCGCGAAATGTCCGCCCAACTGGGGCTGGCCTTTCAGGGCTTTTCCACCCAGGCCTGCTTTCTGGACTACGACCGGGACGGCGACCTCGACATCTACCTGCTCAACCACAATGTCCATTCCGTAAGGAGCTATGGAACCGCTAAAAAAAGGCAGGAGCAGGACAGCCTCGCCGGAGACCGCTTCTTCGAAAACCGCCTGAATGAGGAAGAACAGGCCTTTGTAGACGTCACGGAGCAGTCCGGCATTTACAGCAGCCCCCTTGGGTATGGCCTGGCGGTTTCCTGCGCCGACCTGAATGGCGATGGCTGGACGGACATCTACGTGGGCAATGATTTCCACGAAAACGACTACCTCTACTTCAATAACGGGGACAAAACCTTCACCGAAGCCATCGCCGGCTGGACGGACCACACGACGCAGTTCAGCATGGGCGCCGACATAGCGGATATCAATAATGACCTCTTGCCCGATATTTACAGCACCGATATGCTTCCTTTTGCTGAGGACATCTACCTCAGATCCGGCGGTGAGGATACCGACCAGATCAAAAGGATCAAGGCGGACCTGGGCTTCGAGGAACAGTTTGCCCGCAACCACCTGCAGGCCAATACCGGCCTGGGCTCGTTTATCGATGTGTCCCTCAAAACCCGGACTTTCGCCACCGACTGGAGCTGGGCGGTGCTCCTGCAGGATTTCGATAACAACGGTTGGAAGGATATTTTTATAACCAACGGGATCGTCAAGCGCCCCAACGACCTGGATTATATCAACTTCCTGAATAGCGAGGCCATCTCCAAATATGCGGAAGATGATCCGGAGCGCACCCGGAAGCTCATCGAAAAACTGCCTTCCCAAAAGCTCAGGAATATCCTTTTCCTCCAGACCGGCGAGCTGCAGTTCACCGGGGTGGCGGAATCACAGGTGGGGGCGCCTTCCTTCTCCAATGGCGCCGCTTTCGCCGACCTGGACCGGGACGGCTATCTGGAAGTGGTGGTCAACAACATCAATGAACCGGCTGCCATCTTCAAGTATAATGCGGATCTGTCGCCGGGTAATTACCTGACGATAGCCCTGGACGACCCCACGGGCCACACCACCCTGGGCGCCAAAGTGTACGTGTACGTGGAAGGGAAAACCCTCTACCAGGAATTGCAGCCGGTGAAGGGGTACCAATCCTCTTCTTCCCACCGACTGCACTTCGGCCTGGGAGACGCCGGCCGGGTGGACTCCCTGGTTATTGTCTGGCCCGATATGGCCCGGCAGGCGCTCACATCCGTGGAGGTCAATACCCATTTGAAGGTTACTAAAGCCAATACCGGGCCGGCTGCGGCCCTGGCCCCGGTTAGCATCGCCGGCAAGAGCTTCAACGTCCTGCCTATTCGGCACCAGGAGAACAACTTCAATGATGATGAAAAGGAAAAACTGATCCCCGAGAAGCTCTCGCGCGAAGGCCCCGCCGT
>JAGFJE010000704.1 GCA_024103175.1 Phaeodactylibacter sp. | reverse complement strand
GGGCGCAGTTGTAATTTGTCCCCCTTTGCCAAATAGGCCTTGCCAAGCCTGCTCACCAGGGCAGCTCTCTCATGCCTGTCCCCCTTGAGGGGGATTTAGGGGGTGATGGTGGGCCGCAGATAGGAGCAAATCACCCCCCTTTTCCCCCCTCAAGGGGGGCGCCTGACGCATAGAGCCTGGCATATCCCCTTTGATTCAGTAAGTTTATTCATCCGAGTACCGGGGACAAATCGCAACTGCGCCCAAGCCCGGCTACCACTTGGTAGTATGTGTTTAGCGCTCAGCAAGGTGACATCTTTCGCCTAATATACCGGACTATTGCTCATATCACTGCCCCTCAAACCGCCGAAACTGGCTTAATCGCCAGGATCTGGGGGCAAAAAGATGTCACCTCACCTCAACGCTAAACAGATACACTTGGTAGCCGGGCTTTCTTCCTGAACCCCACCTGGGAAGCTGTTTGAATTTGATCCTCAGGTTTTCTTATGGCTGTTTTTCCGCCACTCTTCGTTGCCAAAATCCTCATTTAGCGCTGCTAAACTCCGGTTTCGGCGCCTTGATTGGCGAAAAAACAACTCATAATAAATTTCCGAAACCAAATTCAAACAGCTTCCGAGAAGCCGGAAAGTTTTTCCCCCCCCGATTATTATCTTTCACCAGGAATCACTACATTTGCAACACTCTCAAAAGAGAATCATTCTCATGTAACAATTGATGATGAATAAGACAGAAATTGCCGATAAACTTTCAGAAAGAGGATTAAGAGTTACGCCCCAGCGGATTGCCATTCTGGGCGCAGTAATTGACCTGAACAATCATCCCACCGCCGAGAATGTCATAGAGTACATCAAAAAAAACCATCCGAACATTTCCGTAGGGACGGTATACAAGGTTTTGGATTCCCTGGTTGAAAACAACCTGCTGAAAAAGGTGAAGACCGAAGGCGGCATCATGCGCTATGACCCCTTGCAGGCCCATCACCACCACCTTTACTGTGAGGAAACGGACCGGATCGAAGATTATGAAGACGAAACGCTGGATGAACTCATCAACGACTATTTCAAAAAGAAAGGGATCAAGAATTTTAAAATTCAGAACATTCAGCTTCAGATAACCGGAAAATTCAAAAATCAGAAATTATGAATAACTCGAAGAATGGTAATGGGAAATGCCCGGTAATGCATGGGGGGAATACCTCCACGGCCGCTTCCGTCACGAAGTGGTGGCCCAATGCACTCAACCTGGACATTTTGCACCAGCACGACACAAAAACCAATCCACTGGGTGAAGATTTTGACTACCACGAAGAGCTGAAAAAGCTGGACGTCGAGGCCTTGAAGAAGGACTTGCACGCCCTGATGACCGACAGCCAGGAGTGGTGGCCCGCCGACTGGGGGCATTACGGCGGGCTGATGATCCGCATGGCCTGGCATGCTGCCGGTTCCTACAGGATCTCCGACGGCCGCGGTGGCGGCGGCACGGGCAACCAGCGTTTTGCTCCGCTGAACTCCTGGCCCGACAACGTCAGCCTCGATAAAGCAAGGCGCCTGCTGTGGCCGGTCAAGAAAAAGTATGGCAACAAGGTCAGCTGGGCCGACCTGATCATCCTGGCGGGAAACATCGCCTACGAGAGCATGGGCCTGAAAACGTACGGATTTGCCTTCGGCCGTGAAGATGTCTGGCACCCGGAGAAGGACGTTTACTGGGGAGCGGAAAAAGAATGGTTGGCGCCCAGCGACGAGCGTTATGAAAATGTGGATGACGCATCGACCATGGAAAACCCGCTGGCAGCCGTGCAGATGGGCCTGATCTACGTCAACCCGGAAGGGGTTAACGGAAAACCCGACCCCCTGAAAACAGCCGCTCAGGTGCGGGAAACCTTCAAGCGGATGGCGATGAACGACGAAGAGACGGTCGCGCTGACCGCCGGCGGGCACACCGTGGGCAAAACCCATGGGAATGGCGATGCCAGCCAGCTGGGCCCCGATCCTGAATCTGCGCCGGTGGAGGCGCAAGGTTTTGGCTGGGCCAACCCGCACAAGACGGGCGTAGGCCGTTATACCGTTACCAGCGGCCTGGAAGGCGCCTGGACGACCCATCCGACCAAATGGGATAACGGCTACTTCGAAATGTTGTTCAACCACGATTGGGAGTTGCGCAAAAGCCCGGCAGGCGCCTGGCAATGGGAGCCGGTGAGCATCAAGGAAGAAGAAAAACCGGTGGATGTAGAGGACCCTTCCATCCGGCACAACCCCATGATGACGGATGCCGACATGGCCATGAAAATGGACCCTGTTTACAGGGAGATCTCTTTGAAGTTCAAGGATGACTTTGACGCCTTTTCGGATGCCTTTGCCCGCGCATGGTTCAAATTGACCCACCGCGACATGGGGCCGAAAGCGCGTTGGTTTGGCCCGGATGTGCCGGAAGAAGACCTGATCTGGCAGGACCCCGTTCCGGCAGGAAAGTCGGATTATGATGTGGCTGCCGTGAAGCGGAAGATCGCAGCAACCGGCCTTTCTGTTTCTGACATGGTAGCTACCGCCTGGGACAGTGCGCGCACCTTCCGTGGCTCTGACTTCCGGGGAGGGGCCAATGGCGCGCGCATCCGCCTGGCGCCTCAGAAAGGCTGGGAAGGGAACGAACCAAAACGTTTGGCCCGCGTCTTGTCCGTGTTGGAGCCCATCGCCGCCGAATTCGGTATCAGCGTGGCCGACACCATCGTCCTGGCCGGAAATGTAGGCGTCGAGCAGGCAGCAAAAGCTGCCGGTTACAACATCACGGTACCCTTCGCACCCGGACGGGGCGACGCTACCCAGGAAATGACCGATGCCGATTCATTCGCACCTCTGGAACCGGTAGCCGACGGCTACCGCAACTGGCTGAAAAAGGACTATGTGGTAAGCCCGGAGGAGCTCATGCTTGACCGCACCCAACTTATGGGGCTTACAGCGCCTGAAATGACGGTGCTTGTCGGAGGTATGAGAGTCCTGGGAACCAACCATGGCGGGACCAAACACGGCGTATTTACCGACGACGAAGGCGCCCTGACCAATGACTTTTTCGTCAACCTGACCGATATGGGCAATGTCTGGAAGCCGTCAGACAACAACCTCTACGAGATCCGCGACCGCAAATCGAATGCGCTGAAGTGGACGGCCACGCGCATCGACCTGGTATTTGGTTCGAACTCAATCCTTCGCGCTTACGCCGAGGTATATGCACAAGACGACAACAAGGAAAAGTTTGTCCACGATTTTGTGAATGCCTGGGTGAAGGTGATGAATGCAGACCGGTTTGACCTGAAATAAGGCTTACCAAGCCAATTCAAGCCCCACTGCACTCATTTGGTAGGATGCGTGGGGCTTGTTTTTATTCTTTTGAGTGCGTGACAAAAAAGCGGGGATTGGAGAAAAAGGGAGGTTTGGTCAATAAGTCGTAGATTGAGTTTGACAACACATCAATACACGACCGACAAACCTCCCGGATGAAGTTATGGAAAAAAGCCGGATTAAAGAGCAACTGGAAAAGAAGTTCAATGAATTATTGGCCCTCAGTGATGGATATATCGAAGCTCCTGCCGCTTTGCACGAGATAGAAAAAGGCTTGTTGAGCCAACTGCTGAGTATCGGGCTGCTATTGCTGCGCTACATTATCGACAATAAATTGAAACGCAGCAGGGCATATGAATTTGAGATGGATGCGCCGGCAGAATGCCAAAGCAAGGGCAACAAAACGAGGCGGTACCTGAGTTTATTCGGGTGGCTGTCCATAGAGCGGCCAAGCTATTGGGTTGATGGGATAGGGGTAGTATACAAGCTGGACGAGTACCTGCAATTGCCACAGGGCAGCTACTGGTCTTATAATATCCAAGAGTTAGATGGGGTAGTAGGTATTGCCATCCTGGCCGATAAAAAATTCTCCGGAAGTATCCAGTTCATCGGACCCACCCGGGCGATCGGCAATTTTGTCTCCCCAGAAGTCACGAGCGCGCTGGTTGTACACGCCATTGTCTCCCTGCCCGAAAGCCGTTTGTTGCGGATACCGGCGGTTGATCTGGTCCAGGGAGTAGGTCGACTTGTAGGTGACCGACAATTTCTTGTTGAACTGCCCGCTCTTGGTCTTGATGACGATCACCCCGCCCAGGGCGCGGGTGCCCCAGAGGGCCGCCGCCGAGGCGCCTTTCAGAATGGTGACGCTTTCAATATCATTGGGGTTGATGTCGTTCAGGCGCGACTGCGCGGCGAGGTTTTCCTGTGCCCCGCGCGAGTCGTTGCTGATCGGGATGCCGTCGACGACGATCAGCGGTTGTGCATCCCGGTCGATGGTAGAGATGCCCCGGATCTGGATGTAGGCGCCGGCGCCCGGGTCGCCGGAGTTGCGGGAAATGCGAATACCAGAGGCCTTGCCGGACAGGGAATTGATCAGAGTTGTCTCGGCGGCTTTTGTAACGGTATTCCCCTCTACAGTAGAACTGGCGTAGCCTACCTCATCCTCTTTGGTTTCAAAACCGAGAGCGGTGACCACCACCTCGTCGAGCACTTCCGCATCCTCGGCCATCGTCACATCGAGCACTCCCGCGGCGCCCACCTGTCGGCGGACGGGCTCCATCCCCACATAGGTAAATACCAGGATGGCGTTTTCATCCTTTACATTAATAGTATAACGGCCATCAATATCGGTTACGGTTCCGTTCGAGGCGCCTTCCTCCACTACCGTCACCCCGATCAGGGGATTGCCCTTCGGGCCGGTAACCGTTCCGCTAACCCGCTGTTGGGCATGAGCCTGAAAGCCCAGGAGCAGCAGCATGGCCAGAAGGTGAAAGGGTATATATTTTTTCATAAGAAACAGGTTTTATTAAAGAAAGAGGGTAATTTTATTTTAAATGCGCCGGGCAGAAATTCGGATTGAATGCCCATAAATAAGGTAAAGCCACATAAATGAGAAGAGTAATGATGATGATGGAGATCACGTTGAGCCAAATCCCGGCGCGGACCATATCCGGGATCTTCAGATAACCCGCTCCGAACACCACCGCGTTGGGTGGGGTGGCTACCGGCAACATGAAGGCACAGGAGGCGGCCAGAGTGGCGCCCACCATGATCCACTGCGAAAAGGTGATCTCAATGTCGTACAGCTCCTGCACTATTCCCGCCAGCACCAGGTTGGGAGGCGTCCCGATAAGGGTGGCCACCCCTCCGATCGAGGCGCTGTAAGCAATAGCCAGCATCAGGGCCTTTCCGAACAGGGTGTTTTCATCGGCAACCGTATCGGGGTTATCCCTGAGTTGGCTGATTATCGCCATCCCGATCGGCAGCATCATTACAGAGGTAGCCGTATTGGATATCCACATCGAAAGGAATGCCGTAGCGATCATAAAACCCAGGATAATACGCTTTACATTCGTGCCGATCAGGTTGATGATGTTGAGTGTAATTCGCCGGTGCAAACCCCAGCGTTCGATAGCGATGGCCAGTACAAAACCGCCGATGCATAAAAAAATGTAGCGGTGGCCGAAAGATGCTGTGGTTTCGTTTAAGGATAATGCGCCGGTAAGTGGAAATAAAACGATGGGCAAGAGCGCTGTGACGGCTATGGGAATAACTTCCAGTATCCACCACACCGCGATCCAGAGGGTGGAGGCAAGAACCGCCCGCCCGGCCGTGCTGAGGCCTTCCGGTTGAAAAGTGAGCATGGCCAGAACAAAGAGGCCCGGCCCCAATATTGCGCCTAGTATCTTCTTCTTCATGCGTGAGGCCCGGAGAAGTGGTGAGTTCAACTTGGAGCTTACCACCTGCAATCGGGTTTTTCGTTTCTTAATAGCTTGGATAACTATCAGCAATTGGCCAAATGCTAACTGCTGATAGTGATTAGCTTGGCAAATCCGTTATGCAACCAGGCAGTGCACTTGATAAAATGTGTTATTTTTATGTGGCGCTTGCCTAGGTTAAGCATTGAGATGCTGACTTCGACTCGCCCTATCTCAATGAATCAGAAGTGCAAGACTACTGCCCATGCAGCGCCTACGAGGGAACGTGGTCGCTTGCGAATGAATACAAACTCCCCCTGCCGGGTAACCGCAAGCCGGGAGTCTATTATTTGGCGAAAAGTGCCGACGTACGCATGAAATGCTCTAAAAGCGATACGCTCTATTTAGGCAGGGGAAATGTATTGCTGGCCTATGAATACCTCATTAATGAAATTTGGGTGGACACCAAACAAACCCCTCTATCCCCCAAGTATTTTGACAAAGAACAGAAAATTTACACCCCTGAATTTGAAGCTTTGGCATTTGAGAAAGACCCCCAATTCCGAAAAGCGGCGACGATCCATTCCTTTTTCATCGACAAATTTGAATTGTATCCGGATTCTATTATTCGGCGGGGGGAGCCCTGCGGGAGATTCGCAACAGATGTAGACCAGGAACTGGTGGAAACCTATGAGATAGACCTGAAGCACATTCTTGAAAATGTATTGGGCAACCTCACGCAGACAGATTGTGAACCTACCTTCAACCAGTACTGCGACCCCAACGACCTAAAAGAAAAAGAAAGTGTCATCAGCTTTGATTGTTTGTATACCATCAAGGCGGAAAACCTGGGCATCGGGGG
>JAGFJE010000692.1 GCA_024103175.1 Phaeodactylibacter sp. | reverse complement strand
CCCTGCCCCTGAGCACCTGGGACGGCTCGCGGCTGATGTGGCTCGATGGGCTGGCGTTCAGCGTAGCCAGTTTCTCTTTGCTCCTGACAGTATGGGTAACCATGCGGCCGAAATGGCTGAGATCCGCTCTCCTTCGGAAATTACCCGCCACGTTTTACTTTTCCGCCGCTTACCTGGCCCTGTTGTGCCTCTTCGCACTGTTCTTTCAAACCCGGGAGGAAGGCGGAGGCGCCAATCTGATGGCTATGAACCGCTACGTGCTGGCCACGCCTTTCTTTACCGTTTTCTTCTTTCACGGATGGGAGCTTTTCCCGAAAATACAGAAAGGGCCCATTCTTCTCGGCGCTTACATGTTTGTGATGCTTCTCCTGTTCGGCACTTTTCTGCCGTCCAACCTCCCCAACCACCTGCGGACGGCGGCCTATTTCCTGTTGCTGTTTGCCGGAGCGTGGACGGTTCATCAGAAAAAATGGCTTTGGGTACTGGTAGTGCTGTACGCCGCCAACCTCGGCCTGGCGGCAGTGCTGCTGCATAAATATCTTTCGGGGGGGTGGATTGGGTAAAGGAGGGAAGGAGGGAAGGAATGAGGGAATGAAGGAATGAATCCGGGGTAGTCGAGAGCTTCTCGGAGGGCCCAAATTCAATCCATCATTCCTTCATTCCTTCGTTCCATTCTTACCATCAGGCGCGGTTCAGCAACACCAGTTGCTTGGTAACCAGCTTATCCCCCTGCCGGATGGTGAGGGTGATCGTGCCGGGGGTAGCCTCTCTCAGGCTCAGTTCTTCGTTGAAGTAGCCGTCGAAGTTCTTCAGCTGGCGCTGCAGGAAGACGCGGCCGGAGGCATCCGAAAGCAGGATTTCGGTGGGGACAGGTTCTGCCTGGAAGCGAAGCGTCACCTCGCCGAAAGATGGGTTGGGATAGGCCTTGTAATCGTTCAGTTCCAGCGCAAATTCCGGAATTTGCGGGCCTTCCTCAGCCGGCTCTTCGGCGATCACCTCTTCTTCAGGAGACTCTTCCATACCGGTGGTTTCACAGGTTTTGAAGCGGGAATTGACCGTCAGTTCCTGATCGCCGCGAAGGATGGTGAGCTGGAATTCCTGTCCGGGTTCGTGCTTGTTGCGCTCGGTGAGTAATTCGCTGTTGTCGTTGACCGGCACGCCGTCCATGGCCAGGATGATGTCGCCGGGCTGCAGGCCATCGGCTTCCGCCGGGGTGTTGCCGATTACATTGGTGACCTGAACACCTTTGCCGATGTGCGCTTTGCCGCCAACGTAGACGCCAATGAACACTTTGCAGGGGTCGCGCTCATCGTTGAGCACATAGCGGGTGTATTCCTTTTCGCCCAGGGTAACCTGCGTTTGCAGAGCCTGGCCGTTGCGGGTATATTCAACCGGCACGGTTTGCCCCGGTTGCAGTTTGGCCAGGGCGCCGCGCAGGCCGTAGGCGCCGTTGGTGGGGTGGCCGCCGATGGATGTCACGACATCTCCCCGCTGCAGGCCGGCCGCTTCAGCGCCGGAACCAGATACTATACCCGTCAGTGCGACTCCTACCCCACTGTCGGTATTGCCGGGGTAAACGCCCAGAAATGCCTTGGTGGCCTTTTCGGAGCGCAGGCGCTCCTGGCGGGGCTCGTCGCTGTTCCATTCAAAATTCTCAAAGTTGAACTCATCGCCGTGAATGACGATGCGCAGGCTTTCCATCTCTTTCTGCAGTTCTTCCATTTCTTCCGCCAAAGCCTCCATTTCTTCCGCTTGTTCTTTAGCGCGTCGGAAATAGAAAATGGTCTCTTCATTCTCATTGTCATTTGTATTGATCTCATCGCTCCCGGAAAGAACGTGGACCTTAACATCTGTGCCACCGGAACCTTTAAAATGTTCAACGATGGACTGAACATCTTCTCCTTTCCGTATGCGCTTTTTCACGGTCGTCACACTACCGTCCTCATTGGTGATCTCCTGGACGATGACCACCTCTCCCTCTTCGGCCGCCTGTGCCTGCAGGCCTGTATTGGGCATCAAAAAAAGCACGGCCAGAGCACTGGCGAGGAATAGCGTAAATTTCTTCATAATAACAGGTGTTTTAGTGATACAATGATATTACTACAGCCTTGTCTGTCAGTCAAGACAGTAAAGCATTTCCGTTTATAGCTTCTATGATTCTGGCTTCAAATAGTATGTTTCCGGAATGACGGTTGGGGGATGTAAAAGTTACAGTATAGAGGGAAGGACAACGCATTATGCCTGGCGTTGCATGTTTTTTGGGAAAAAATTTTGCGCGGAGGGGAGGCGGAGCGGCAAAATTTTTTCCGGGGGAGGCGATGGCCGCATGGAGAGCGCCAGGCTCGTTAGGCAAGATCCATTTTTATTTCAACCCGCCAGATGAGATGTCACCTGGCTGAACGCCATTTCCTTTTTTCAAAACGGGCCGCCTGAAGGCAGCCCGTCCGAAAAAGGTTGTCTCGCTACGCGATCAGTTCCTCTTCCTTGATCGGGGCGCGGAACACCACTTTGTCGTCGAACACATCCAGGACGATGTGGCTCTTCGGCTGCACCTTATTGAGGAGCATCTGTTTGGACAGTTCGTTGAGCACGCGTTTTTGGATGACGCGCTTCAGCGGCCGTGCGCCGAATTCGGGATGGTATCCTTCCTCTGCCAGCCACTGCATAGCAGCGGGAGCGATGGACAGTTGAATGTCCTGCTGAGCCAGCGTCTGCTTCAGTTCGTTGAGCTGCAGTTCCACGATCTGCCGGATGTCCTTGCGGGACAACGGGCGGAACATGATCACCTCGTCGATCCGGTTGAGGAACTCAGGGCGGACCGACTGTTTGAGCAGTTCGAACACCTGTTCGCGTGTGCTTTCGATCACCTCTTCCTCCTCACCGGGAGCCATATTGGCGAAGTTGTCGCGAATAAGGCCGGAGCCGATGTTGGAGGTCATGATGATGATGGTGTTCTTGAAGTCAGCTATCCTGCCTTTGTTGTCGGTCAGGCGGCCGTCTTCCAGCACCTGCAGCAGGATGTTGAAGGTATCCGGGTGGGCCTTTTCGATCTCGTCGAGCAGGATCACGCTGTAGGGCTTGCGGCGAACCGCTTCGGTCAGCTGGCCGCCTTCTTCATAGCCGACATACCCGGGAGGAGCGCCGATGAGGCGGCTCACGGCGTGGCGTTCCTGGTACTCGCTCATGTCGATGCGGGTCATCAGGTTTTCATCGTCGAAGAGGTACTCCGCCAGCGCTCTGGCCAATTCAGTCTTACCCACCCCGGTAGTGCCGAGGAAGAGGAAGGAACCGACGGGGCGCTTGACATTGGACAGGCCGGTACGGCTGCGGCGGATGGCGTCAGCCACAGCTTCTACCGCCTCGTCCTGCCCGACGACGCGTTTATGAAGGTCGTCTTCCAGGTGGAGGAGTTTCGCACGCTCGCTTTGCAGCATACGGGTGACCGGAATGCCGGTCCAGCGGCTGACGATCTCGGCAATGTCCTCCGCATCTACTTCCTCCTTGACCAGGAGTTTGGATTCGGACTGCATTTCATGCAGGCGGTTCAGGTAGTCGTCGAGTTGCTTCTGCACCTCCGGCACGCGCCCGTAGCGGATCTCGGCGGCTTCGGTATAGTTGCCCTCCCGCTCGGCGCGGGCGCTTTCCACCTTGAGCTGCTCCAGTTCTTCCTTTGACTGCTGTACGCCGAGGATGACTTCCCGTTCGCTCTCCCACTTAGCGCGCAGGGCGTTGCGTTGTTCTTCCAGGTTGGCCAGTTCTTCGTCGATCAGGCCGATCTTCACTTTGTCGTTCTCGCGTTTCATGGCCTCCCGCTCGATCTCCAGCTGGCGGATCTTACGTTCTACTTCATCCAGCTCTTCCGGCATGGAGTTCATCTCCAGGCGTAGCTTGGCTGCCGCCTCGTCGATGAGGTCGATGGCCTTGTCGGGCAGGAAACGGGAGGTGATGTAGCGGTGCGACAACTGCACGGCGGCCACCACGGCGTCATCCTTGATGTTGATCTTGTGGTGCGTCTCGTAGCGCTCCTTCAGCCCGCGGAGGATGGAGATGGCGTCTTCCACACCCGGCTCTTCCACCAGGACGGTCTGGAAGCGGCGTTCCAGGGCCTTGTCGTTCTCGAAGTACTTCTGGTACTCATTGAGGGTGGTGGCGCCAATGGCGCGCAGTTCGCCCCGGGCCAGGGCCGGCTTGAGGATGTTGGCGGCATCCATGGCGCCCTGGGTTTTCCCCGCTCCGATGAGGGTATGGATCTCGTCGATGAACAGGAAAATGCGGCCTTCTGCCGCCGTTACCTCCTTGATGACCGACTTGAGGCGCTCTTCGAACTCGCCCTGGTATTTGGCGCCGGCGATCAGGGCGCCCATATCCAGAGAGTAGATGTCTTTGTCACGCAGGTCTTCCGGCACGTCTCCGTCCACGATCCGGTGGGCCAGCCCTTCGACGATGGCCGTTTTACCGACCCCCGGCTCGCCGATCAGAATAGGATTGTTCTTGGTACGGCGCGCCAGGATGTGCAACACGCGCCGGATCTCGTCTTCCCTGCCGATGACCGGGTCGAGCTTGCCTTCCCGGGCGCGTTCGTTGAGGTTGATGGCGTACTTATTCAGGGCGTTGTAGCTGTCCTCGGCGCTGTGGGTGGTCACACGGCTGCCCTTGCGGAGCTCTTTGATGGCCTCCTTAAGGGCTTTCTCGGAAACGCCGCTGTCCTTCAGCATCTGGGACACGCTGTCTTTGGTAGAAATAATGCCCAGTAACAGGTGCTCCAAAGCGACAAATTCATCGCCGAATTCCTTCAGGTAGGTATTGGCTTTCTGCAACGCCTCGGTAGTGGTGCGCGACAGGTACTGGTTGCCGCCGCTGGCCTTTGGGTAGGAATGGACGATGGAGTCCGTCGCCTGCCGGATGGCATCGTAATTGACGCCCAGTTTTTTAAAAACAAAGGGCGCCACGCTCTCGTCTACTTCCAGGATGCCCTTCAGCAGGTGCCCCAGCTCGATGGCCTGCTGCTGTCCTTCCATCGCCAGTTGCTGAGCCCGCTGTACGGCCTCCTGTGATTTTATCGTGAAATTATTCAGGTTCATATAGTCTGTCTTTTTTTCTTCTGAGCGAACCGGCTTTTCTTGATTTCCTTCAGGTTTCCGGTTCTTTGCCTTTTAATGTTTCAAACTACGTACCATTGATGAAAAATGCCAGGATCAAGCCATTATGGCAGAACCAAAGATGCAAGTATGCCAATTTGACAAGAAAGAGCGGGTAGGCTGCTTGCCCCGGGCAGTTTAGCAATTAATGCCCTGGTGGTTATCCGAAAAGCTCCCGCGTAATTCCCTATCTTAGGGGCCAGCTGTTAACCAAAACCAGAAATAAATGCAAAGGATTACACTGGCTGTACTGCTTCTGTGCTTTTGTCCTGCACTTTACGCACAGAACACCATTTACGAACCGCTGGTAGTGGACAACGTCACCTGGGCGCCCGAAGATTTCGGCAAGATGTGGACGTTCGACGCCGTGCCCACCCAGCGCTTCGAGGAGCTTTACGAATTTAAGGTCACCGAAGAGTGGCTGGAGGACGTCCGGCTTTCTGCCCTGGAATTCTCCACGGGATGTTCCGCCTCCTTCGTCTCCAGGAACGGGCTGATCATGACCAACCACCACTGTGTGCGGGGCTTGCTTCCCGGCATTCAGCAGGAGGGCGAGAACCTGCAGCGGGACGGTTTTTATGCAGCCGAAATGGAAGATGAGCGCACCTTCCCCAATATATTCGTCGACCAGCTCATCGCCATCGAGGATGTTACGGACGAAATACGGGCCGCCATGGCCCGGGGAGAAAGCGAGGCCGAGCAGGTGAAGCTGAGGGATGAAAAGATCGAAGAACTCACCGCCGCCTGCGAAAACGGCGCCGGCTACAACTGCCGGGTGGTCACCCTCTACAACGGCGGCAAATACGCCCTCCATTCCTATAAGCGCTACAGCGATGTGCGCCTGGTGATGGTTCCCGACGTGCAGATCGCCGCTACCGGGTGGGATTGGGACAATTTCACTTACCCTCGCTATGAGCTGGATTTTGCCTTCCTGCGCGCCTACGATGAGGAAGGGCAGCCCGTAGGAAGCCCGCATTATTTCCAGTGGAGCGAAAAAGGCGCCGCCGAAGGCGAGCCCGTTTTCATCATCGGCCGCCCCGGCAATACCGACCGCCTGTTGTCGAACGCACAGATCCTCTATCACCGGGGCCACCGCAACCCTGCCATCCTCAACCTGTTCAATGAGCTGTACCAGGCCCAGTTCGCCCATTTCCAGGCCAATCCCGCCCGGCAGGCGGAGATGCTGAGCCAGCTGCTGAGCATCGCCAACGGCCGGAAGGTGTATGCCGGCTTCCAGCTGGCGCTGAACGACGAATACCTGATGGCCAAAAAGCGCGATTTCGAGGATGAGCTGAAAAAACGAATGTACCAGAATAAAGCCCTTTCCGCCGAATACGGGGATCTATGGGCTAAGATCGACGAGGCCGTCAATATACTCAACGAAAACTTCGCGCCTTACTTCACCCATCAGGTCACCCCGTTCACCAGCCCCGCCCACCTGATCCTGGCCAAAAAACTGGTGGATTACGCCGGGCAGATGAACCTGCCGGAGGAAGAACGGGAGGATGCCTACAAGGGGGAAAAACTGGAGGAAACAAAGAAAGGCCTGGCGCTACAGGCCCAGGACATGGAGCTGGAAAACCTGCGCATTCAGGCGCACGCCAATTTCCTGGCCAAGGTGCTGGGCAAAGATTCGGAAGCGCTGAAGGTGGCCTATGGCGGAAATACCGGCAAAGAGGCGCTACAATATATCCTGGAAAATGCAGTAGTAGCTTCTCCAGAGAAGGCCGCCGCCCTCATCGAAGGCTCGCCCAAAGGCATCCTGGAATCCGGGAGCCCCTATCTGCGATTCGCCCGCATGGCCAAAGAAAAACTGGATGCGCTGGGCCCGCAACTGCAACGGGCGCAGAACACGCTGGAAGTGCAAAACCAGCGCCTGGCGCGGCTCATCTTCGACGTTTTCGGCACGGAGATGCCGCCCGACGCCACCGGATCCCTCCGCATCTCCGACGGCCGCGTCCTCGGGTACGAGTACAACGGGACCCTGGCGCCGGCAAAGACCACCTACTTCGGCCTGTGGGACCGTTATTACTCCTTCGGAGAAACGGCCTACCCCTGGGGCCTGCACGAACGCTGGCAAAAGATACCGGATGGCCTCGACCTGTCCATACCCATTTGTTTCGCCTCCGATAACGACATCGTCGGCGGCAACTCGGGCAGCGCCGTCATCAACCGCAATGCCGAAGTGGTGGGGCTGGTCCACGACGGCAACCTGGAAAGCATCGCCGGCAGCTACGCCTTCCTGCCGGAAGAGAACCGCGCCGTCTCGACCGACTCCTGGGGGCTGCTCGAAGGGCTGCGGCTGGTGTATAAGACGGACAGGCTGGTGAGGGAGCTGAAGAATGGGGGGATTCGTTGATTCGCGGGGCGTTAAATAGGTAAAAATAGCGAAGTAGAGCTCCGCCTGCCGGATAGGCGCGCAATCCGGCAGGCGGGGTTTACCCTTTTCATTTCATCTTACTCAACTGCATTTCGAAGAAATGCGTCCAGTTTTCTCCCCCGTCCCTGGACTGCTTGCCGGTTTCTACCCAGGAACCATCTTCCATCAGGCGGGCGGTGTTTTTCATGATACCGACGTAAGGGTTTTCGATGCGCCATTCCAGAGCCCCGTCGGGCAGCACTTCTCCGGGAGCGTCAACGTAAAGGCCCTCGGCTTTGTACGCCCGCACGTTGTACTGTTTTACCCAGGGGTTGTAGGTAATAACCCCAAAGGCATGGTGCACGGTATCAGCGGGATTGTCGGGACGCACGCCAACGCCCTCTACCACGATCAGGGTGCCGCCCAGTCGCCATTCTGCCTTCTCGCGAACTTTGGACGGAGCGGTTTGCCCATCCGGCAATACCACTAAACCTTCACCTTCCCACTCGCCAACCAACCAGGAGAGGGCCTGCATTTTTTCCTTGACCACTTTTTCAGTATCGATGGGCTGGGCGTTCAGCGAAAAGGAACCGGCGGCCATGAGCAAGCCGACAAACAATGTCTTCTGCATAATGCGTTTCGTGTTTTGGTGAATGTGAAAAGCAAGTTATGCGGAGGCGGAAGAAAAAAATTGGAAAAATCCGTCGAAATGATCCTCAGCCTTCCAAAACAGAAGAATCGACTTGCCGGATGTAGCGGTAAAAGGCGGAAGGAAGCATACCGGAAACCCGGAGAAATTCATTGATGTAATGAGCCTGGTCGAAAAACCCGGCATCGAGAAAGGCGTCGGTATGGTGCCTGCCGCGCAGGATAACGTCAAAAACAGCGGCACGCAGGCGGCAGATGCGCGCCAGTTCTTTCATCGTCAGGCCGGTATGGCGGCGGAAGCGCTTCTGCAGGGGCCGCTCGCTGATGGGCAGGCGGCCCACCAGGCCGCTTATTTTCAATTTACCCTTTTCGTCGTGTATGGCGGCAGCTGCTTCCATTACCAGCCCATCCGGCGCCCGTCCTTCAGGCAGGATGGAGAACACTGCTTCATCCAGTAAATGAAATTCATCAAATTCCGGTTTGTTGCCCGCCGCTACCAGTAAAGGCTTCGGATCGAGGCCCGGCAGGCAGTCCTGCGCTTCCAGTATCCGGTTGCGCAAAGGGCGCATATCTCTTCCCAGCAAAGCGCCGCTCACGCCCGGGTAGAAACGCGAACCAAAATAAACGGAACCCGGGTATATCGGTGTCTCGAGATTCTCCGTGCGCGGGCAGGTGAACCGTGCCCAGGGAGCCTGGCGCCCGGGCTGGTTGAAATGAAAAACGAGGGAAGCCCCGCCGTCCGGGATAATGGTATGCAAGGCTTCCCGCTTTTCCCCGTCACCGGGAACAGTGAATACGAAATGATGGCTCACCCAGTTACTAATAGCGGGGGCCGGATGGTATTCCCTGTAATACATAAGAGTTTTTCTGGTAAAGTTTGCCAGAGCAAAGATACGAAGTTACAGCTTCGGCAACTCCTAATTTTCAGGGATATATCCGATCATCTCATAGATGCGGCGGGCGAGCGGGCTGGCCCCGTTGTCGTAGTTGGAAAGCACCGCCACGGTGTAGCCTTTATCCAGGAACATATCCAGGTTGCCGTTCAGGCCGGGGAAGCCGCCGCTGTGGCCCACCACTTTGCCCGCCGGGCCTTCTTCAACGCTGAAGCCATAACCATAGCGGCTGGTATGAGGCGCCCACATCTTTTCCAGGGAAGCTTTGGAAACCAGCTTACCGCTTTGCAGTGCCTGTGCAAAACGGAAGAGGTCTTCTACGGTAGAAAAGCCGCCTCCTGCCGGGCCGCCTTTGATGACGTGCTTGTACAGGTTGTTCTCCCATTTCCAGGGGCTTTCCGGAGCCGGGATGTAGCCTATGGCCAGATTCTCCACCGGAAAATCCATCTCATAGCAATCGGTGTTGGCCATGTCGGCCGGCCGGTAGATGTTCTCGCGGATGTAATCGAAATAGTCCATGCCGGTTGCGCTTTGGATGACTACCCCCAGCAGCAGCATGCCGGTATTGCTGTAGCCGAAGCGCTCTCCGGGTTCAAAACGCAGCGTTTCGTCCTTCACCAGAGGCTTGAAGTCATCCACCGAACGGTAAAGTTCGCGGGAGCTGTTCCAGTAGGCATCGTTGAAATAGCTGCCCAGGCCGGAAGTGTGTGTCAGGAGGTGGTGGACGGTGACTTCATCGGTGATGGACTTTGGCAGCCAGCTTTCATCCACGTACTTACTGATGGGATCTTCCAGGCTCACCTCCCCCTTCTCTGCCAGTTGCATGACGGCGGTGGCGGTGAACATCTTGTTCATGGAGCCCAGGTTGAATTTGGTATCCAGGCGGTTGGGTACGTGAAAGCGTTTGGAAGCCTCTCCACAGGCCCGGGTAAAAAGCACCTCCTCTCCTTTCGCTACCAGGACGGTTCCGGAAAAGGCATCCCGTTCGCACAGGCGCCGCAGCAGTTTTTCCAGTTCGGGAACCAGTTCATCCCCGGTAATGACTTCCGGTTCCACATTGGACGGCGCCCGGGCAGGTGAAAAATTCAGGCCGGTAACGCGTTGTTCATCTCCTTCCAGGTGAAAGCTGAAAGCCCTCCAGGAACCGAAGAGATCATCTTTCAGGATGACGACCGTTTCCGAGCGCTCGGGAACATAGGTGCGAATGCTGTGGAACGATACGCCCCCGGTGCTCTGATAAAAAGACAGAAAAGCATTGATGTGCATTTCCATCGGGGCCATTTCCCGGAACTCTGCCGTGCAGTGTTCTTCCAGTAAGGACACTACCGCTTCGGCCTTATTGGCATTAACCGCATCAATGATGGCCTTAATGCGTTCCCCTCTCAGCCCCGCCGGCATAACGGAAACATCCTGATAGCTCTGCTCGCCGGGTTGCTGCGCTGCGGCAGGCAAAAGAAAACATAAGCTGAAAAACAGGCCGGAAAAAAAGGCCTGGAACAAGACAGGTGATTTCTTCATCGGGTTAAAAATTTGATTACGAAATATTTCGTATGCAATATTACACCGTAATTCCAAACCATCCAAGAAAATACGAAATATTTCGTAGGCAAATTCCCGGATAAACCTGCCATTCAATCCGTATATTGCGCCCTCTTTTTTCCCATTGCAGTACGGCCTTTTTTTAAAATGGGCGGACTGGTGTAGAGAAAAGCCGGAAAAAAAATAAAAAAACTGTCAACCGGACCCAACCTTTTCCCCTTGCGGGCAGGTCTTAGCAAGGTGAATGAAAACAGCTATCTCAAAAAAAACAACCCTATGATGCCTGTTACCACTTTTCTCGTTCTTACCCTGGCCATTATTGCTGTCGGAAAAAAAGCCAAGGCTTTCCGGTAGTGCGGCCAAGCGAAATCGAAATTTCGCCCTCACTTGCACTCCAACCCAAGCTCACCCTCTCTGGCCTGAATTCTTCAATGCAAGCGCTGTGAACAAGCCCAGGTAGGCAATGCTCATTACCTCTGCTGCTGAAAACCATCCCAGGTGAGCGGTCACCAAATCTCCTTTATACCTTGGCATAAACAGGAATCCAGGGGCATAGGGATTGAGGAATTGCCAGTGCCAATCTGTACCCAGCAATCCGGTTGCCACATACCCCAGTATGCCGATCAAAAGCGGCACGATAAAGGCCCTGTACCGAAAGCTCAGCCAGGCATGGAGCCCCATGAGGCCCAGAATGGAGAGAAAGGTGCGGGCCGCCAGTTCGCCAATCTGCCCAAGAGAAGGCAGGCTGGCCGCCATTCCACTTTCCGGCCGGACCACTCCAAAGAGAAAGCCCGCCAGAAGCATTCCAATAATGAACAACAGGTGCGCTGCCAGGAACAGGAGGCAGAGAAAAGCCAGTTTACCCAGGTAAACCTTGGCGGGAGAAACGGGCAGCGTGTTGAGCTGTACCCACATCTGCTGGCGGTGTTCCATCTGAAAAACCAGGCTACAGAGAATAATGACATAGAGCGGCAGCATCATAAACGCGATCCCATCGTAGTGGTTGGTGATGAACTGCTGCCAGCTGTCGGCGGAAAAGCTGCCGGGTATTTGCCCGCCCATTAGGTGCAGCCCGAAAAAGATGAGCAGGTTGGCTGCCGTTCCGGCCACGGACAGCCAGACGGCCATGGAGTTACGGCTTTTAAGAATCTCTGCTTTCAGGCAGATGAGTAATGGCCTCATGTTACTTTATTGATACAGGCTGAGGAAAAAATCCTCCAGCCGGCCTTCTTCAATAACCAGTTCATAGATTTCGATACCGGCGCTCCTCAGGAGGTCGACCACCGGGCCGATCTCCTGTTTTGCGGATAAGGATAAGCGTATCTCGCCCTTTTCTCCAAGGCGGGCCTCCCTGCCGTCTTGCCGGAGCCTTTCGAGGGCAGGCCCTGCCGGCTTGCATTGCAGGCGCAGGCGTATTCCCCGGGACAACTGCCGCTGGGCGCCCTCCAGCGTTCCCTGGTAGGCAAGCCCGCCGGGAGCCAGGATACCCAGATGGGTGCAAGACTGCTCCACTTCGCTCAGCAGGTGGCTGGAAAGGAATACCGTCATGCCTTCTTCCCGGTTGAGCTGCCGGATGAGGCTCCGGATAGAGACGATACCGGCGGGGTCGAGGCCGTTGGCCGGCTCGTCCAGCAACAACAACCTCGGGCGGTGAAGGATGGCCATGGCGATGCCCAGGCGCTGTTTCATTCCCGTAGAATAATGGCGCGCCAGTTTGTCTGCGGCCTCCGCCAGGCCTACCTGCCGAAGAACCTCCCCCGCCCTTTGTCGGCTGGCGTTCCGATAGGTGGCCATTATCATCAGGTTGTCCATCCCGGAAAGATGAGGGTAGAGGTTGGGCGATTCGATCAACAGGCCTATCTCCCGGAACACTCCCCGGCCGGGCGGGCGGCCGAGCAGGCTGACCAGGCCGCTCTCCAGGGGCAGCAAACCAACCAGTGCTTTCATCAGCGTAGACTTACCGATACCGTTGGCGCCCAACAATCCGAAAACGCTGCCTTCCGGCACCGCGATCTCCAGGCCGGAAAACACGGCCTGTTCTCCCGGGTAAGCAAAAGCGAGCTCCCGGCCATGGACGGCTAATGGCTGCGTTTCCTTCATAGGTTTACCTTTTCCATCGTGAAACGTAATGAGCAGAGAACTGTTTTTAGTTTAATACTTTTACCGCCGCAAAAATAGAAAGCCTATGAAACTGACCCTCGGATTTTCTCCCTGCCCCAATGACACCTTCATCTTCGATGCCATGATCCACGGAAAAGTGGACACCGAAGGCCTGGCATTCCAGCCCGTCATTGCCGATGTGGAAGAACTCAACCAAAAGGCTTTTGCCCGGGCCCTGGACATCACCAAGCTGAGCTACCACGCCTTCGCCTACCTGCTCGATGATTACGCCCTGCTCGACGCCGGCAGCGCCCTGGGCAATAACGTCGGCCCGTTGCTTATTGCCAGAGCCCCCATGGAGGAAGCGGAGGTTCTCGAAGCCCAGATCGCCATCCCCGGCAAATACACTACGGCAAACTTTTTGCTCAGCCTGGCCTACCCGGCAGCGAAAAACAGGACCGAAATGCTATTTTCTGATATCGAAGATGCAGTGCTGTCCGGTAAATCAGACGCCGGCCTGATCATTCACGAAAACCGATTCACCTATCAGGACAAAGGGCTGGTAAAAATAAGAGACCTGGGCGAATTCTGGGAAGGTACTACCCAAATGCCCATCCCGCTTGGCGGTATCGTGGCCAGCCGGGCGTTGCCCGCCGAAGTGCAGCAGGCTGTCGAACGGGTAATGGCCCGCAGCGTTGCCTTCGCCATGGACAATCCGGAGGAACCGAAAGCCTTTGTCCGCCAATACGCCCAGGAGATGGACGAGGAAGTGATGTACAAACACATCGGGTTGTACGTCAATGAGTATACCAGGAGCCTGGGGGTGAGCGGGAAGGAAGCGGTGCAGCGGTTGTTCGATATTGCGATGGCACGGGGGGTGATTCCGGTGAGGGAGG
>JAGFJE010000686.1 GCA_024103175.1 Phaeodactylibacter sp. | reverse complement strand
GTATAAGATTGCGAGACCAGAAACTGTTTGTAGCGGAGCAGGTCGATATTGGGATGGTCCTGAGAGTACCCCTGAGGGGCCGTTTTGAGCTGCTCGCCCTGTAATTCACCGAAAGTTTCCACGAATTCGGGGGCGGAGATGATCTTACGCAACGGCTCGGCATCGACGGCCAGCTCCTGGCGGATGCGCTTGAGGTCGGCGGAGTTGGGGCCCCAGAAGCCGCCGCCCACAAAGGACCCGCCTGGTTCGATGTGGAAGTAGTAACCGCCGCGCAGCCACTTGGTGTCCCGCTTCATGGTGCCGCTGAAGTGAGTCTTGTATGGGGATTTGTCTTTGGAAAAGCGGACGTCCCGATAGATGCGGAACAAGCTTTGCTTGCCAGTCATGGGTACGAGCTGGTCGTATTGCCCCATGCGGGCAAGCAAAGCCTCTGCAAATTCTACGGCCTGGGCGTGCTCTTTTTTGTACCAGTCTTTGTTGGCGTTAAACCAATCGCGGCCGTTGTTCTCGCGCAGCTCTTTCAGGAAATCGAGGGTTGATTTGGAAAAACAGGTGGTGGGCATGGCAGGTGATCTTTTGGATTTTTTAAGTTCAGAGTTTTTAACATTCAGAAGCAGTTTAAAGTTGACGGCAAGTATCCAAAACAAAAATCCAAATACCTCAAGATCCTGGTCACCAAAAATTTAATGGAAAACTAATAGAAGATTCTCCGGAAAAAGGAGATGAAAAGAGGCTGCGTACTGTCCTGTTTTTTGCTCCCAAAATGCTGTAACTTCGGCTTTGCCAGTGAGCAGGAGACTTAAAGTTCTCCTGCTCACTGGCAAAAGCCCAAAACCGCAAGCCCTGAAAAGAAAAAACCGCAGCGGGATCTCACTGCGGTTTTTTCTTTTCAGGGCCGCATTTAACTTCCGAAGTCGTCGAAAGCGATATTCTCATCCGGCACGCCCAGCTCGTCGAGCATCTTCAGGGCGGCCTGAAGCATGAGGGGAGGGCCGCAGAGGTAGTATTCCACCTCTTCTGGCTCGGGGTGGTTCTTCAGGTACTCATCGTACAGCACCTGGTGGATGAAGCCGATGAAGCCGTCTCCCGATTTGTCGTCGATGTCTTCCTTGACCTTCCAGTTGTCCACTTCCTTGGCGACCTTCACATCGGAAAGGGCGATATAGTAGTTGAAGTTGTCGTAATCCTTCTCGATATCGCGGAAGTCTTCGGTGTAGAACAGCTCGCGCTTGGAGCGCCCCCCGTACCAGTAAGTCACTCTGCGGTCTTTGGTCTTCAGGGTATGGAAAAGGTGGAAGATATGCGAACGCAGCGGGGCCATGCCGGCGCCGCCGCCGATGTATACCATCTCCTTCTTCGTCGGTTTGATGAAGAACTCGCCGTAGGGGCCGGAGATCGTCACCTTGTCGCCCTGCTTGCGGGAGAAGACGTAGGAGGAACAGACGCCCGGGTTGACCGGCATCCAGGTGTTGTTCTTGCGGTCCCAGGGCGGCGTGGCGATACGGATGTTGAGCATCACGATGTTGCCCTCGGCCGGGTGGTTGGCCATGGAATAGGCGCGGAACTGTTCTTCGTCGTTCTTCATCTTGAGGTCCCACATCTTGAACTGGTCCCACTCTTCTTTGTATTCGTCCGGCTTTTTATCGGTCATCCGCGGATGGGCGGTGATGTCGAAATCCTTGAAATCTACCTCGACCACCGGCACGTCGATCTGCACGTAACCGCCGGATTCGAACTCTAGCGTCTCACCTTCGGGCAACCTCACCACAAACTCCTTGATAAAGGAAGCCACGTTGTAGTTGGAGACCACCTCGCACTCCCACTTTTTGATACCGAATATCTCTTCCGGTACGCGGATGTGCATATCCTGCCGGACTTTTACCTGGCAGGCCAGGCGTTTGTTCTCGGCCACTTCCCGGCGGGTCAGGTGGTTGAGCTCGGTGGGCAGCACATCGCCGCCGCCTTCATCCACGTGGCATTCGCACATGGCGCAGGTACCGCCGCCGCCACAGGCAGAAGGCAGGAATATGTTTTTGTCAGAAAGAGCGGAGAGCAGGGAGGAGCCCGGTTGAACCAGCAGTGGGCGCTCTTCGTCTCCGTTGATGACGATCTTGACGTTACCCTGTGGCACCAGCCGCTTTCGCGCATAGATCAGCATAAAAGCCAGCGCCAGTATCACAAGGCTAAAGACCAGTACAGCTAATATGATGGTAGTCATTATATCTGTATTATTTTATTTTCAAAACGTTCAACCCAAAAAGGCAGGAGGAGTTGTCTTTTTTTGGCCACTATCAGCCGATAGCTGAAAAAATGAACAACCCTTCCTTTTATTTGGAGGCAAAAGCCGCCGGGTCAATCCCCATGAGGCTCATGAAGGCGATGCCCATCAGCCCGGTCAGGATAAAGGCCATACCCAGGCCGCGCAGCGCGGGCGGCACGTTGGAATAGCGTATCTTTTCCCGAATGGCCG
>JAGFJE010000675.1 GCA_024103175.1 Phaeodactylibacter sp. | reverse complement strand
AGGCAATCAAACAGCCAGAGATACGCCCTATCAACTTATTCTTTCCCCGGTTCTCCACAGAAGACTCGATCAGGTTGATGTGGAGCCGGTATTCCCGTGGAATGTCGATCAGAGAGATCAGGCCGAGTATCTCCTCTCTGCCAATGAACCGGAGCTTGTAAATCAGGTTCCCTCTTTCCCGTTTCCAGTCGAAAGAGAATCGTCCGCCTGCAGTTATCTTTTCATAATCTTCTTCCTCTATTTCGGTAATCTCCGCTTCCGTCTCTTCACCGGAACGCATGCTGATCAGCTTCATGAGCAACAGTATTTGTAAATATAATCAAATCATTTGATGAAATCAATAAAACATCAAGCTGTTTAGAAAGCGTTTGGATGGTTTCTGAGCGCGCGGGCTGTTAGGGCAGAAATACGTGGAAATGCATGGAAATGTATAGAAATAGAGGACATGCCCTCCGTGCCTGAGAAGCGGTTCTCTTCCTCGTTTCCAGGTATATTCCACTATTTAGGCTCGGATATTTGTAAAACACCAAGATAGCAAAATTTCATAGGAGATAAAACTATTTGTTTCTAAAAACAAAAGGTTTTACATTTGTCGCACTACCCCCTCAATTACTGGACTTTGGACGTGCCTCAGTCGGAAGTCGGAAGTGCGAAGTCGGAAGTCGGAAACAGCCAATAAATGGGCGTTCAGGGCCTGTTTTTCCACCTTCCGACTTCCGGCTTCCGACTTCCAACTTTAACGCCAGGACGTCCAAAGTCCGGCCCCTCCTGTGCCCGCAGAAAAAGCAGGCGCAGCCTGGTTCTTCTGCGAAATCAACTCAAAACGATATGTTTGAACGAGCGATCCTGCATCTCGACCTCGACGCCTTCTTCGTCTCCGTCGAACAACAGCGCAACAGCGCCCTGAAGGGCAAGCCCCTGATCATCGGCGGCACGAGCGCCCGCGGGGTGGTGGCCTCCTGCAGCTACGAGGCCCGCGCCTACGGCGTGCACTCCGCCATGCCGATCAGGATGGCGCTTCGGCTCTGCCCGGACGCCATCGTGCTGCGCGGCGATATGGAGGCGTACTCCCGCCAGTCGAAGATCATCACGGAGATCATCCGGGAAGAAGCGCCCCTCTTCGAGAAGGCTTCCATCGACGAATTTTACCTGGACCTGACGGGCATGGACCGCTACTTTGGCTGCTGGCTGTGGTCGAAGGAACTGCGGGAGAAGATCATCCGGGAGGTGGGGCTGCCACTTTCGCTGGGGCTGTCCGTCAACAAGCTGGTCTCCAAGGTGGGGGCGGGCGAGGCCAAGCCCAACGGCGCACAGCTGGTGGAGGCGGGTGCGGAGAAGGGCTTCCTGGCGCCGCTGTCGATACGCAAGTTACCCTCCGTCGGGCGGGCCACTTACCGGAAGCTCAGCTTTATGGGAGTGCGGACGGTAGAGGTGCTCAGCCGTATACCGCCCCTGTTGTTGCAGCGCGAGTTCGGCAAGCCCGGCCTCAGCCTCTGGGAGAAGGCCAACGCCATCGACAATAGCCCGGTGGCGCCCTACACCGATCGGCAATCCATCTCTACCGAGCGCACGTTTCAGGAGGATACCATCGACGTTCGGTTCCTGCGCGATCAGCTTACCGCCATGGTGATGAAGCTGGCCTACGAGTTGCGCCAATCGCAGAAACTCGCCTCCTGCATTGCCGTCAAACTCCGCTATACAGACTTCAATACCTTTTCCCGGCAACGAAAGATCCCGTATACGGCTAATGACCGGGTTCTCATCCAGCATGCGCACGAGCTGCTGGAGCAGCTCTACGAGCGCCGCCAGCTGGTGCGCCTGGTGGGGGTGCAGCTCAGCGGCCTGGTGCAGGGCAATCCCCAGCTGAGCCTGTTCGACGCTTCAGAAGAGGAAAATGAGCTGATGCAGGCGATGGACCGGATACGGAAGCGGTTCGGGTACGGGGCGGTGAAGCGGGGGGGAGTGAGGGAGTGAAGGAATGAAGGAATGAAGGAATTCGCTAATTCAGTCCTTCACTCTTTCCGGAGCGCCCTCACGGATACCGCCCGTATGTTCAGCCGGTTAAAAATACACGAATACACCCCATATGTTCCTCAACTGCCACACCTACTACAGCCTGCGTTACGGGACGCTCTCGCCGGAAGAACTGGTGCAGCGGGCCAAGGGGTGGGGCATATCTACGCTGGCGTTGACGGACATCAACAATACCAGCTGTGCCGGGGAGTTCATCCGGCTCTGCGAACGGGAAGACATCAAGCCCGTAGTGGGCATAGACTTCCGCCGCGACGGCCGCCGCCTGTACACCGGCCTGGCCAGGAACGCCGAAGGCTTTTACGAGCTGAACAAGCTGCTGACGGATTGCTCCTTGGACGGCAGGGCTCTGCCCGATCAGCCGCCGCTCCTGGAAAATGCCTGGATCATTTTCCCCCGCCTGTTCAAACCCATAACGGATTTCCGGGAGAACGAGCTGCTGGGCATCCGCCCCGAGCATGTGGCGCGGCTCTTTTCGCATCAGCTCCTCAAGCATCAGCACAAGCTGGTGGTGCTCAGCCCCGTCACCTTTGCCGGCGATGAA
>JAGFJE010000659.1 GCA_024103175.1 Phaeodactylibacter sp. | reverse complement strand
TACGGCTATTGAAGGAGGTAACGTTCACATTGTCCGGTAAAACGACAGCGGACACACGATCGAGGTTCCTCCCGATGACCTTCAGCTCGCCCCCCCGCAGCGCGGGCGACGGGCCGAAACTGAGCAGTTCGACGCTGGTCGAAGCCTCCTCGTCCTTGTTGCAGGAACCGAACAAGAGGGCAACGGCCAGGAAGCCTGCACAGAGATAGGTTAAGATTTTATATGGCCTATTCATAGTTTTATTTTTTTTCTTGTTCTATTGGAATCAGCAGGGCCTTTGGCCTGGGATGTTTGATTCGCTCCTGAAAGACATATCAAACATCCCAGGCCTCACATTTTCACCACCCGCACATTATCGATGGCGATATAAATGTCATTCGCATTATCAGCAGCGCCGAAGTACATGATGGTCAGGTTGGTGTACTGCGACAGGTCGGTGAGTTCCGCCGGGTTGCCGTCCTTGTCTTCGTCAAACTCCGACAGGGGCACGGTCACGGTCACCCACCCGTCGGTCTGGAACACGCCCGTCTCTTCCCACGGGCGCCAGCGGGTAAGCGGCACGGGAATATCGCGGCCGTGGTCGGCGCCAAAGGGGGCGAAGAAGATCTCCAGCGGTATTTCCCGCCACTCGACGGGCACATTGATCTCAAACCGCACCCCCCACTCGCTGACAGTGGCGCCTCCGGGGAAGATGGGAATGTTGCCTCTTCCCGTCTCTCCGTCCTCGGCGACGTACATCATATTTAGCTCGTTGACCCACTGCCAGGCGCCTACGCCATCCATCTCGAAATAAGTATAGTTTCCGGAGCAGGGCGGCACTCTACCCTCTCCGAGTTCGATATGGGCAACGGGAGAATTCCAGCTCCGGTGGCGCATATCGTCGAAATTGACCACCACATTGCGGTTGTCGCGGAACAGGAAGCTGGAAACGGCCGTCCCGAAATTGGTGGACACGGTGATCTCCCCCGCTTCCGACCCTGCCGGCACCCGCACCTGCAGCTCGGTCTTGTCGAGAGCAACGATCTCGGCATCCAGCCCTCCCGGAAAGGTTACCGTGGTGGGCTCAAAGAAAAAGTCGCCGTGAAGAACGGCGATGTCTCCGTCTTCCACATATTCGCTCTTGATGGAATTGAGCTCCGGCGCAGGCACATTGACGAAAAACTCGTAGAACATCTCCTCCCCGTTGGAGAAGACGAACCGCATCTGGTTGGTCACTTCCGTCGGCACGCTGCTCGGCACGTTGACGATGATGGTCCGGCCGGTTACATAAGCGGGGTTGAGCGACGCCTGCTGGTCGTTGAACCACAGTTCTACCGTCTGGCCGAGGTCTTCCCCGACGATGGCGATCAGGCTGCCCATAAAGGCGCCGGCCAGCAACGAATCGGCGGACTCCGGGTTGGTGGACCGTACGTAGAGCACCTTCGGGTTGCCGATATCGCCCGGGCTGATGTCTTCGTCCTTATTGCAGGAAGTGGCCGCCATGCCAAGGGCCAGCAACAGGAAAACAAAAAGCGATAGTTTTTTATTTACTGGTTTCATCTCGTACTATTTTTTGGTTCGCAGGGTGGCCTGACAGGCATTACCGGGGGCAACCGGCCAGGCCAACCCTTTAGCGATTAATCGAATATATACTCCTCCGCGGGCGCCTCAGGGGCAAGCAGGGGGTTGGCCACCACCTCCGCCGCCGGTATCGGCAGCCACATCTGCGATTCCTGGACGGTGATGGGGTTGGAGGGTTCCTGAGTGATGTATCCTTCGATGGAATTCTCATCGGCGGCATTGGGGCCGGTATCGCGGTAATAGGTCACTTCGCGCTCCATAGAATTGAGGTATTCGACCGCCCCCGCCGGGTCGCGGTAGAAGTAGCGTTTGATGTCGAACCAGTTGATGCTTTCCAGGGCAAACTCGATCCGCCTTTCCTTCAGAATATCCAGGAAAGTAATACTCGACAAGGCAGGCAGGTTGGCCCGCTGGCGGATGGCATTGAAATACTCCAGAGCGGTGGGGTCGCTGGTGGAAGACTGGGCGCCAAGGGCCGCTTCAGCATAGACGAGGTATACATCGGCCAGGCGCAGCAGGATCTGGTTGATACGGGTGGCCTGCCCGGTCGACACGGCGCCGTCCGTGTCTTCATTGCTGCCGATCACGTACTTTTTTAAGTTGTTGAGCGTGGCGCTGGCATTTTCCAGAACGGTGTTCGGGTCGTCGGGGTCCCGGTGGACGATGTAGTAAGTATACCCGCCTTCGCTTTTCCTGATCCCGGGGTAGTGGTTGCCGTTGGCCATGTAAATGGCAGGCTGCCGGCGGTCGCCCCCGTCCATCTGCTGCAGGAAGTCGTAGGTCATGCTCTTGTAGCCGCCCCAGGCTTCGGTATTTCCGGTGATGATGCTGCTGCGCGCCCAGTTGGCCTGGCGGCTGTTGCCGATGGCGTAGGAGCCCTCCATCCACTGCAGGGCAAAAAGGGACTCTTCGTTGTTGTTGTTGTCGTACCGGAAAATATCGGCGTAGTTGGGCAGCAGGGACAGGCCGCTATTGTTGATCACCTCGGCGGCGAACTGCTTGGCCAGCTCGAAATTCTTGCCGGACTCCGGATCGTCCAGGCCGGAGGCCATCGTCAGGTGGACCTTGGCGAGCAGCCCCAGGGCCGACCATTTGGTCACGCGCCCCGGGTCGTCGGCCACCGGAAGGTTGGCCGCCGCGTACTCCAGGTCCCGCCGGATGAATTCCAGCACGCTGGAACGGGTATTCTTCGGCAGGAAGAAATCGTTGCTGACCACGATCTCCGTGGAGTTCTCCACGATCGGCACCTCGCCCCAATACTCGGCCAGCAGGTAATAGGCCATGCCGCGGATGAAACGCGCCTCGCCCAGCGCTCCGTCGATCACTTCCTGGGGCACATTGCCCGAAGCCGAACGGGGCATGTCGTTGATCACCGAGTTGGCGTAGGAAATGACCCGGAAAAGACCCTTCCAGCCGGAGGAAAGGTGGGCGTTGCCCGAATTGAAGGAGAAGTAGAAAAACTGCCCTTCCTGGTCCCAGTTGTGGTACAGGTCGCCCGCCATGGCGTCGCCGGCGCACCAGGCAAATTTATCGTTGAAGTCAAACCATGGGAAGCCGTAAAGGGCGGCGGTAGCCGCTTTGATCTCCCCCTCGTTCTTGAAGAAGTTGTCCGCCGTCAGCCGGTCCACCGGTTCGATCTCCAGAAACTCCTTGGTGCAGGAAGCCAGTGTGAAAACCAGCAACAACAGGTATTTGAATTTATTTTTCATCTTGATCGATTTTTACATTAGCAAATCCCAACACACTTAGAAATCTACATCCACTCCGAAGGTGAACAGGCGGGGCGACGGGTAGCGGCCCATGTCCACGTTCTGAAGCAGCGGGTCCTGGTTGAACGCGCCGATCTCGGGGTCGTAACCGGAATAATTGGTAAAGGTGTACAGGTTCTGTGCGTTGACGTAGACCCTGAGGCGCTCGACGCGGAACTTCCTGGTCAGCACGGCGGGCAGGGTATAGCTGAGCCGAACGTTCTGTATCCGAAGGTAAGAACCGTCCTCGATGAAGCGGTCCGACATGCGGTTGTTCCGGTTGTTGTCGTTGGTGGTCGGCCGGGGGATGTCGCTTTCCGGGTTGATCAGGAAAACGTTCTCCGGGTCATCATCGGGGCCATTGGGGTCGACCAGCCCGATCTGGGCGCGATCGGCCACCGTGGCGGCCTGGTTGTTGAATACGCTGGTCTGCCCTTCGATGACCACCCTGGAGTAGTTGAGGACTTCGGCGCCGTAGGAGCCGTTCAGGTAAATGGTCAGGCCGAAGGGGCCGTAGTTGAAATCGTTATTGAAGCCAAAGGTAAAATCCGGGTTCGGGTCGCCGATGAGGGTTTGGTCTTCGACATTGACCACGCCGTCGCCATTGAGGTCCTTGAACTTCATATCGCCGATCCACACGCCCTGCGTCTTGTTCACCAGGTTGCGCCCGTGGGGGTTCTCGTCGGTGATATTGCCGTCGCTGACCTGCACGGCGTGGTTCAGGATGTCATCCTGGTCCTGGAACAGCCCGTCGGCAATATAGCCGTAGAACATGCCGATCGGCAGGCCGACGCTGGTGCGGGTAGCGGTCTGGAATTCGCTGTACCAGTACAGGTTGCGCCAGTAGATGCGGGCGTCGTCATCCAGTTCGAGGATCTTGTTCTCGTTTCTCGAAAAAGTAAGGTTGGTCGACCAGTCGAACTTTCTGCCCGTCACGTTGCGGGTGGTCAGGGAGAGGTCGAAGCCCTTGTTTTCCAGCCGGCCCACATTGGCGAAAGGCGCCCGGATGTCGTTCCAGCTGGTGCCGCCGAGGTAGCTCGGGATGGAAAGCTGGAGCAGCATATCGGAGGTCTGTTTCTGGTAGAAGTCGATGGTAAAGTCGATGCGGCCTTCGAACAGGGCCAGGTCGAGGCCGGCGTTGAACTGCCGGGTGGCCTCCCATTTCAGGTCGGGGTTGGAGATCTTCTCCATGCGGTAGCCGGTGCCGAAAGGCGTATTGACGGTGAGCAGGGAAGCGCCGTAGAGGTAATTGGCAATTGCTTCGTTGCCCACTTCGCCGTAGCCGGCGCGCAGTTTCATATCGTAGATGAAGTCTGCCGATTTCAGGAATTCCTCTTTGCTGACGCGCCAAGCGAGCGAACCGGAAGGGAAGTATCCCCATTTGTTGTTGGGGCCGAATTTGGAGGACCCATCCGCCCGCATGGTCAGGGTGAGCAGGTATTTGTCGTCAAAGGAATAGTTGAAACGGCCGAAGTAGGAAGCCAGCGAAGCGGCGTCTTTCCAGCCGCTGGTGCGGGAAGTGATGTCATTGCCTTCGCTCAGCACCTGGATGTCGTTGCTGGAAAACTGCTTCTTGGTCACCTGCGAGCCTTCCCAGGACGATTTCTGGGCTTCGGCGCCGAGCAGGGCGGTCAGCCCGTGGCGTTCGCCCAGGTCGACATCGTAGGTCAGGTAATTTTTCCAGATCCAGAAGAAGCTGTTCTCTTCCCGCTGGCGAAGCTGGTTCTCATTGTTCTGCAGGGCGCCCCAGGTGAAGGTGGGGTGGAAGGCCTTGTTCAGGGAGTGGTTGTCGTCGAAGCCGATTTCCGAGCGGAAGCTCAACCCTTTGAAAAGGTCCACTTCCCCGTATATGTTGGCCATCAAGCGCTGGCGGTCCAGGGTGTTGTTCCGCAGCAGGGCCGACCCTACGGGGTTGAAGCTGATGCCGGCGGTGTTGCTGGACGGGCCGGCGTACTCGCCGTCGAAGCCCCGCACCGCCACATCGGGCGGCATCAGCAGGGCCTGCATGATGACGCCGTCGCCGCCGTCGTTGAGGGTGATCCTTTCATTGGTGTTGGCGTAGGCGAGGCTCGCCCCGGCCTTGAACCAGCTGTTGACGCGGTTGTCGAGGTTGACGCGGGTGGTGATGCGGTCGAAATTGGAGCCGATGATGATGCCGTCCTGCTGGAAATAACCGCCCGATACGGCGTATTTCGTATTCTCATTGCCGCCCGAAATGGACAGCTGGTGGCTCTGCATGCCGGCATCGCGGAAGACCTCATCCTGCCAGTCGGTGCCGGCGCCCAGGAGGGAGGGGTCGAGGTAGCGCTGGTCCACCTGGCGGTCGAGGTCGTTGGCGATCTGGACCTGGTAGGAGGCGTAGTCGGGCAGCGTCATCATCTCCAGCTTGTTGGGCAGCGACTGGTTGGCGTAGTAGCCGTTGTAGGAGATCTTGGCCTCTCCGGCCTTACCCCTCTTAGTGGTAATGAGCACGACGCCGTTGGCGGCCCGGGCCCCGTAAATGGCCGTGGCCGAGGCGTCTTTCAGCACCTCGACGCTGACGATGTCGTTCGGGTTGATGGTCGACAGGGGGTTCACCCGGTTCTGCCCGTTGGCGCCGCCCGCCCAGTCGAAGCCGGCCACCGATGCGCCGTCTCCCTGGAAGGGGATGCCGTCGATGACGTAGAGCGGCTCGCTGGAGCCGGTGATGGAGTTGGCGCCCCGGATGCGGATGGAAGCGGCGCCCCCCGGCTGGCCGGAGTTCTGCGTCACCTGCACCCCCGCCACGCGCCCCTGCAGGGCCTGGTCGATGTTGGTTGTCACGGAGCTCCTCAGGTCCTCCCCGGAAACGGAAGACACCGCGCCGGTCAGGTCGCTCTTCTTCTGGGTGCCGTATCCGATCACTACGACCTCCTCCAGGAGTTCGGAAGCCTGCTCCAGGGTGATTTCAATGTTGTTCGCCGCCGTCACTTCAACGGATTTGGACTCATAGCCGGTGTAGGAAACAACCAGGGTTTCCCCGGCCTCCGCTTCGAGGGAGAACTGGCCGTTGTAGTCCGTGATCGTCCCCCGGTTATCGGAGTCTTTCACCAGGATGGTGGCGCCGATCAGAGGCTCGCCTTCCGGGGAACTGACCGTCCCGGTGATGGTGCGCATCTGGGCGCTCAGGCCCGGCGCGATGAGCAAGGCCAGGAAAAGGCAAAGCCATCTGCCGGTATTGGTAAGTCGCTTAAATCGTTTCATAAATCTTTGTTTTGGTTCTTCGGCGAACCTTGTGGAACAGGAACCCCTCAAGTTGCCGAAGAAGGATTTCTTAACGACAGTGATTCAGTATGATATGCTACCAAATATATTCACCGGGCCTGCTACCCGGCGGGGGAGATCTGTTCAAATAAAGGTGCCGTTTGTTGCAAAAGCAGGGCCGTTCACCGCCGGTGGTTACATACGCCCCCGGCTTTTGAAAAGAAGAGGATGGCTGGTTTGAGGCAGGAGGGGTAATTTAGCGGAGTGTGAGTACGTGGACTGAATTAATGAATGAGCGAATGAGTGAATCCTGCCTGCCCACGAGGGCGCGGCCGAGCCCGCCTTCTTTGCTGCAGGCAGGCAGGCAATTGAATACCCGGGGGCTTAGTCACGTTTTCATGTCTCAATATTTCTGTCCAAATACTTTTTTGTCAATTAAGTTTTACAACATCAAACAAGACTTGACAAGTTTTCAGCGGAGCGTCTGCCGGGGAACTTGTCAAGTCTAACCAGCTCAAGCCAGACGTAGGGTTTCAAAGCATTTCTACCTATTTCCATGTATTTCTCTATTTCAGCCTGGGCACTTTGAAGCTGATAAATTCAGAACATGAAAAAAAATGTACCCTCTAAACTTTTCGGGGCGCTCTCCCTGTTCCTGTTTCCCTCGATCAGCAGCCATGCAGAAGAACCGCCCATGCTTCCCGTGATCCACGAGGTATCCGTGCTGATCCCCAATGTGGAGCAGTATGGAAAATTCGAAGCCGTCATCGATCTTTCCGCTTCCTTCACCAACCCTTACGACTACGATCAGGTTGTGGTTAGGGGCGCCTTCACCGCTCCTTCGGGCGTTCAGACAACCGTAGACGGCTTTTTCATGCAGGACTATACCCTCAATACCGGTACCGGCAGCCTGGCCCCTACCGGCCCCGGAGAATTCCGCCTGCGCTTTTCCCCCACTGAAACCGGGGCCTGGAGCTTCACCGTTTCGGTGACGGACGCCGGCGGCTCGGCCGTATCGGAAAGCTATACCTTTCAGTGCGGGCCCGCCGGCAGCCCGGCCAACCACGGCTTTCTGCGCAATTCGCCGGCCAACTACCTGCAGTTCGATGACGGAACGCAGTACATCGCCATAGGCGAAAACATCGCCTGGCAGAACAACAATCCCTACCTCAATTACAAAAGCTGGCTGAACGGCCTGACCACCAACGGCGGCAACTTCTTCCGCCTCTGGCACGCCCACTGGGGCCTGGGCATCGAATGGGAAACCGGCAACGGTTTCGAGGGCCTGCGCCGTTATAAACAAAGCAACTGCTTCTACCAGGACTGGCTCTTCGACTACTGCGCCGAAAACGGCGTGTATATCATGCTCGCCCTGCAGCACCACGGCCCCGTTTCCACCCAGGTGAACCCCAACTGGAACGACAGCCCCTACAACGTGGCCAACGGCGGCCCCTGCCAGAATACCCTGGAGTTCTTCACCAATGAAGAGGCCCGCGAACACACCAAAAACCGCTACCGCTATATCGTCGCCCGCTGGGGCTACGCCCGCAGCATCCTGTGCTGGGAGCTGTTCAACGAGGTGCACTGGACGGACAACTTCCAGGCCAACAAAGGCCTCGTAGCCCAGTGGCACTTCGAAATGGCGGATTACCTGAAAAGCATCGACCCCAACGGCCACCTCATCACCACGAGCTACGGGGATGACCTCACGGATGAGAATGTGTGGTCGCATCCCGATTTCAGTTTCACCCAGACGCATACCTACATCAATACTCCCAATATCGAGCGGGCGCTGGCCCACGGCAACCAAAGTTACCTGGACGCCTTCGGCAAGCCCACCCTCAACGGCGAGTTCGGCCTGGGCGGCAGCGCCAGCCTGGCCAACCAGGACCCCGACGGCATCCACATCCACAACTCCCTCTGGGGCGGCCTGTTCAGCGGAGGCTTCGGCACCGCCATGACCTGGTGGTGGGACAACTACATCCACCCCCGGAACCTGTACTACCACTTCGCAGGCTTGTCGCCGGTAGTGGCCGAGACGCCTTTCATCTATGGTCAGCTCGCCCCGGCCAGGGCTTACGTTACGGGCGCCCCGGGCGACCTGGCGCTGACCCCTTCCCTGGGATGGGCCGGGATCGGCGAGGGCCAGGTCTCGATCGATGAGAACGGACAGGTATCCCCCGTCGGGGCAGCCCTGGGGCAATTCCTCTACGGCTCGCAGTGGAATACCCAGTTCCGCAGCCCGCCCACCTTCAACGTCAACTACCCGGCGCCCGGGGAGTTTACCGTCACTACCGGCAGTGAGGCCGGTACGGGCCCCAGGATAGCCATCTGGCTGGACGGCAGCCTGGCGCTCCAGCAAAATGCCGCGCCCAATTCCAGCTATACCATTACCGTTCCCGCCGGAACGCACGCCATCAAAGTAGACAATACCGGCACCGACTGGATCACCATCGCCTCCTATACTTTCGAAGGGATCGGCTCGCAGGTGGACGCCTACGTGCTCGTTTCCCAGGGACAGGACATCGCCGCCGGCTGGGCGCTGAACAACAATTATAATCACCAGTATGTGGCAGCCAACGGGCTGCCCTCCCCCGCTCCGCCGTCATCGGTTCAGGTAGAGGGCTTTCAGGACGGCGCCTACTCCGTCCGCTGGTACGACCCGCTGACGGGAGCGCCGGCCGGCAACGGACAGGCGGTGGCCAGTGGCGGCACGTTGTCCGTCCCCTTGCCTTCCTTCCTCTGGGATATGGCTTTCGTGGTGGACAACATTTCGGTGGC
>JAGFJE010000617.1 GCA_024103175.1 Phaeodactylibacter sp. | reverse complement strand
GTATCTTCCGTTTCTCCGGAGCGGTGGCTCATCACGCAGGTGAAGCCGTGGCGGGTGGCCAGGTTGACCGTTTCGATGGTCTCCGTCAGGCTGCCGATCTGGTTGACCTTGATGAGGATCGAATTGGCGGATGCCTCGTCTATGCCGCGTTGCAGGCGCTCTACGTTGGTGACGAACAGGTCGTCGCCCACCAGCTGCACCTTGTTGCCGATAGCGGCGGTGAGTTCCTTCCAGCCGGCCCAGTCGTCTTCGTGCAGGCCGTCTTCGATGGAGAAAATGGGGTATTTGCTGACCCAGTCCTTCCAGTAGCCGGCCATTTCGGAGCTGGTGAGCTTGTCGCCGGTCGACTGGTGGAAGTGGTATACTTTTTCTTCTTCGTTGTAGAATTCGGAAGCGGCGGCGTCCATGGCGATGACGATGTCCTCTCCGGGGCGGTAGCCCGCCTTTTCGATGGCCTGGAGCACCGTTTCGATGGCCTCCTGGTTGGATTTTAGGTTGGGGGCGAAGCCGCCTTCGTCACCCACGTTGGTGGAGTGGCCCTTGCTTTTGAGGACGCTCTTCAGGTGGTGGAACACTTCCACGCCCATGCGCAGGGATTCGGAGAAGCGCTCGGCGCCGACCGGCATGATCATGAATTCCTGGAAGTCGATGCTGTTGTCGGCGTGGGAGCCGCCGTTGAGGATGTTCATCATGGGCACCGGCAGCAGGTGGGCGTTCACGCCGCCGAGGTAGCGGTACAGGGGCTGAACGGTGGCTTCGGCGGCCGCCTTGGCTACGGCCAGGGAGACGCCCAGGATGGCGTTGGCGCCCAGTTTGCTTTTATTTTTCGTGCCGTCCAGCTCGCGCATCAGGTTGTCGATGTAGCGCTGCTCGGTGCAGTCGACGCCGATGAGTTCCTCCCGGATGATATCCTCCACATTCTGGCAGGCGTTCAGCACGCCTTTGCCCAGGAAGCGGCCCTTGTCGCCATCCCGAAGCTCTACGGCCTCGTGCTTTCCTGTGGAGGCGCCGGAGGGCACGGCGGCGCGGCCCATAAAGCCGTCTTCGGTCAGTACGTCTACTTCTATGGTCGGGTTGCCGCGGGAATCGAGGATCTCCCGGGCTGCGATGTCTATTATAATACTCATGTCTGGTTGTTTTTTAGTGTGTGGGTAAAATTCGGTGCATTCAGGGTTATCTTTATTCTGAAAATTTCCGTGAGGAAATACCATTATCCTGTAAATCCCTGCCGGCCTGCGGCTCAGCAGGCAGGCTGTAAATCCTGTCATCCTGTCCCTAATTCTGCATCAACCGCACAAAATCGTCAAACAGGTAGCGGGCGTCATGCGGGCCGGGGGAAGCCTCCGGGTGGTACTGTACCGAGAAGGCTCTTTTGCCTTTTACCCGCATCCCTTCGATGCTGTTGTCATTGAGGTTGATGTGGGTCACCTCCACCTTGTCGGCGTTGTCTTTGATGGCGTCGGGGTGGACGCCGAAGCCGTGGTTCTGGGTGGTGATTTCGCAATGGCCGGTGAGCAGGTTCTTCACCGGGTGGTTGATGCCGCGGTGCCCGTGGTGCATCTTGTAGGTCGGGATGTCCAGCGCCTGCGCCAGAAGCTGGTGGCCCAGGCAGATGCCGAACAGGGGCTTGTCTTCCGCCAGGATGGCCTTGGCGGTTTGTATGGCATAGTCCATCGGCGCCGGGTCGCCCGGCCCGTTGGAGAGGAAATACCCGTTGGGTTCGAACGCGCGGAGTTCTTCGATGGGGGTGCGGGCGGGGAACACCTTCATGAAGCAACCGCGTTCGGCAAAGCAGTTCAGGATATTCTGCTTGATGCCGAAATCCAGCACGGCCACCCGCAAAGGGGCGTGCGGGTCGCCAAAGGTGTAGGGCTCTTTCGTACTTACCCTGGAGGCCAGCTCCAGGCCTTCCATGCCTGGCACTTGCGAGAGCCGCTTCTTCAATACCGCCAGGTCGGTCGTTTCCGAGGAGATGATGCCGTTCATCGCCCCTTTGCTGCGGATGTGGCGCACAATGGCCCGCGTATCCACCTCGCAGATGCCCACCAGCTTTTCCTCTTCGAAGTACGCCTGTATGGACATATCCGCCATCGGGCGGTGGTATTCGATGTTGAAATTCTTGCAGATCAGGCCGGCGATCTTAATGCTGTAGGATTCCGCCTCGGTGCGTTTGGTTCCGTAATTGCCGATGTGTACGTTGGTCGTCACCATCAGCTGGCCGTAATAGGAGGGGTCGGTAAAGATCTCCTGATAGCCGGTCATTCCGGTATTGAAGCAGATCTCTCCGGTGGCGGCGCCGATCATGCCGGCGGATTTACCGTGGAAAACCGTACCGTCTTCCAGCAAAAGGACGGCAGGTGCTTGCTGCGGTTCGCTCATCAATTTTCCTTGGTTTTGTCGTTCCCCGGGCCCTGTGCCCGGGAATTCGCGTGCAAAGATAGCACTTAGAAGGGGAGTTTAAAAATCAACCCGGCCAATTTTAGGGGTGGACTTTGACGGTGTCTTCGGGAATGACGGGGAGTTCGCTTTATCCTGTGCAAAGAATGGCGCAAAATGAAATGTGCAGTAACAATTTTCTATATTTATCCGCATAACCCTCGCCAGCCAAAATGCGACTGCCATGAGACTAACCTTTTCTATGATCCGGCCCCTCTTCCTGGCGGCCTGCCTGCCGGGCCTCTCCGTGGCCAGCGCCCAGCCCGAAAACCTCACCCAGGATACAGACTTTTTCAACCGCCAAAAAGAAACCTACCAGCGCTGGCTGGATCATTCCGGGCTGGGTAAGGTGCTGAAGGTAGAGGCCATCGATGTCAAGGAGCAACGGCTTTCTTTGTACCTGGGTTTTCCCTACGATGACATTGATTCTATCGTCCGGGCGTGGGAGGTGTTGAAGCGGGAGTTTGAAGCAGAACGCCCCATTTCCCTGGAGCAGCAGCTGTTCTACAAGGCGGTAAACCTCATGGAAGTGCGCCAGTCGCTGGTGGACGTGCAGATATACGATACCTACGACCTGCGGCAGGAGCCGCTGTTCTTCCGGGGCATTTATTTTGAGGACGGCCAGGTACGGGTGGAGGAGTCCAACCCCAAGTCCAAGATCCGGGAAGTATCGATCAGCCCGGCCAGCTTCAAAGGCATGAAGGGGGCGTCGAAAGCGCAGTTTCGGCAAGCCTTCAGCCGGGAATCGGTCTATGAAAAGGTGCTGGAATACGCCCGGAAAAGGTACGGTAGCACAGGCTGCGAGCAGCGCACGCCCAAAGTGCGGGTGCTGGAAAATGAAGCGGTGTTGCGCTTCGAGGTGGAGGACTTGTGCCGGGAAGTGCTCACCGACGAGGCCAATCCCCTGCTGGCGCGCATACTGAATAGCTGCTGTGGGCAGGATTACAACTGGGTGAAACGGGAACTGCTGTCTTTCCTCGTCACCCACCGCGAGCTGCCGGGCGAGCAGGGCTTCGTAGTCACCATCGAGATCGACGGCAAGTACGGCTCCGGTATCTATGAAAAGGTACGCCGCGGCGGCTACCTGAGCATGGAGGTTGATTTCGACGACTACCTGGAGCGCTATGCGGACAGCTTCCGGGAGGATTTGAAAAGGATAATTCTAAAATAGGGCCGGTGAGCGATCATTCAAACATACGAAAGGAAGTGCGCCGCCTGGTGGCCGCCGATAAGCTGGGGCCAGCCATCCGGCAACTGCTCGATTTCACGGAAACGGCGAAAGCGGATGACCTGCACAAGGAGGCGGCGCTGCAGTCAGGCCGGTATGAACAGTACCGTAAAGGCCTGCGGACGGGAGGCATCGATTACAAGGACCTGGCGCGCACCAAAGTCAACATCAGCCAGGCCATCCTGGAGATCACCGACAAGCTGCCGGAGGTACGGGAGGATGGCGCCGTGGTAGTAGTGAGACCCAAAGGCATCCGGGAAAAGGTGCTGCGCACCCACATCCTGTGGCTGATGTTCGGCATTAAATTCCTGGTGGTTTTGTTCGTACTCACTCTATGGCAGTCCGGAGGATTCACGGCGGCGCAGTTTGTAGCCACGCTGGCCCTGCTGCTGCCCATCTTCGCCACCTACACCTCGGTGATGTTCCGGAACAGCGTCCGGGAACGGCATGTTCGGCAGTATGCCACCACCGCCCTGGAGCCGCGGGTGAGCCGTAGTTTTCAGTTCACCACCTATGGCCTGTTCCTGCTCTACGGCTTCGCCCTCTTTTTCGTCATCGACCTGCGGGGGCGGGGCATCCTGGGGCAATTCGATCATATGACCAGCCTGCTGGCCCTGGTGGAATTGCTGCTGGGGGTGTATGTGGGGCAGGTGGTGTTTAGTTTGTTTGGAGCGCGGGCCTCCAGGCCCGCGAAACCTGATTAATACGAATTGGCTTGTCATTCTGATCAGGTGGTTATTAGTGGCCAGAATGCGCGGACTTGGAAAGCCTGCCCCGATTTTTGTCGGGTTCGCGCTCCGGTTTGTGTCTGACTACTCAAAGAATTAGTTCCAAAAAAAAATTATCTTCAAGCCAGCCTTCGCAGGTTTGGCGCCCATCCGGAGCCAGGTTTTACCCTCGGCAGCCAGTCCTGGGCCATCTGTCAGTACCTGCCGGTTTTACACAAGCTCTTATGTGTATAATGGTTTAAACGCATGTTGTCCAAACGAGCAAAATACGCGATCAAGTCCCTGCTGTTCCTCTACGAGAAAAGGGGCGAGGCGCCGGTTTCCGCCCGGCGGATCTCGGAGGAAGAAAACATTCCATACAAATTCCTTGAGAATATCCTCCGGGAACTGAAGCAGAACAAGGTGCTGAAAAGTGAGCGCGGCGCCGAAGGCGGCTACAGCTTTGCCCAGGCTCCGGAAAGCATTACGGTGGCCAGCATCGTCCGCATGGTCGACGGGCCCATCGCCCTCATTCCCTGCGTTTCCGAGAACTTCTACGAGCGATGCGTGGAATGCCGGGATGAAGAGTCTTGCCAGATCCGCAAGCTGTTCGCCCAAATCCGCTCCGAAATGCTGCCCTATCTGGAACAGTCGATTGCCAGCTTGGCCAACCTTTGATTTTTTAAAAAATTAATTCATACTAAATTGGTGGGAATAGTATGGTAAGTTATATTTGTCCCGGTTTCGATCACGCCCGGCTTCGCTTCGGCTCAACCGGGTAAAATTCACTCTTTACTCAATATGTCGGGCTTGTTCAACACCCTCACCATTCCCTTCCTCCTGGCCATGTTCCTTGCCATCAACATGGGGGGAAGCGGCACGGCGCCAGCCTTTTCAGCGGCCTATGGCGCCAATGTCATCAAGCGGACGATAATTCCGGGCCTGTTCGGCATAATGGTGCTGGCCGGCGCGCTGATCGCCGGAAAGGAGGTGTCGCTGACCCTGGGCTCGGGCCTGCTGGCGCCCTCGTATTTCACCCCGCTGACGACTTCCATCATACTGCTTTCCGTCAGCCTTTCCCTGTTGGCGGCCAACCTGCTGGGAGTGCCGCAGTCGACCAGCCAGTCGACCGTGCTGAGTATTGCCGGGGCGGCTTTGGCTCATGAGGGGTTGAATACTAGAAAACTTTTTCTGGAGATCATCCCTGCCTGGCTGATCCTGCCGGCGGTATCGTTTCTGGCCGTTCTTTTATTATCCAAATGGGTATTTCCCTTGTTGAGAAGGAAGGCCTTCACCGATAATTATTCGCACCTGGGGGAGCACCGGCTGCTGAAGGCCTGCCTCATTGGCGCTTCGCTCTATGTAGCCTTTTCTATTGGCGCCAATAATGTGGCCAACGCCGCCGCCCCAATCGCTTCCCTTACTGCCAATGAGGCAGGAGCGGATGCCATCGAGAATTTTTTGCCCATCATCATTTTATCCGTGCTGATCGTTGCGCCCTGCTTCGCCATCGGCAGCTCCCTGCTGGGCCACAAGGTAACCCGGGCAACCGGAAAGGAGATCGTGGAAGTGAACCCTTTCTACGCCACAGTGATCGCTTTTATTGTCGCCAGCCTGTTGCTGCTCGCTTCGGCCACCCGCGGCATCCCCACTTCGCTGGTGCAATTGAACGGCGGCGCATTCATCGCGCTGAGCATCAGCCGGTCCGGAGTGCAGGAAACCTTCCGGAACAAAACAGTAAAGCGGTTTTTCACCGTATGGGCGATAGCTCCGGTATTTGCCTTCCTGTTAACCTTTATCCTGGCCAGCGCCCTGAAATAAAAATGAATTTTTTCCTTCTGCCGCTCTCACCCCCTCATCCCTTCCCCTCTCCTTATCCGCACCGTCAGCAAGATCAGCAACCCCACAATAAAAAAACTCCCCAGCACCAGCAGGCTCACTCGCATGCTGCCGGTAAGCTGCTCCACGAAGCCGAACGAGAATGTACCGATGATGATGGCCACCTTTTCCAGCACGTCGTAAAAGCTGAAGTAGGAGGTAGGGTCTTTGGTGCCCTCCGGTATGAGCTTGGAGTAGGTAGAGCGGGACAGCGATTGTACGCCGCCCATGACGAGGCCCACCGATGCGGCGATGCCATAAAACTGCCATTTGGCCTGCACGAAGTACCCCAGCAGGCAGATAGCCACCCAGATGAGCAGGATACTGACGAGCGCCGCTTTATTGCCCCTCCATTCCGAAAGGCGGGCGAAGGATACGGCTCCCAGTATGGCCACCAGTTGCAGGATCAGCACCACGCCGATGAGCTCGCTGGTCCCGAATTTCAGCTCCTTCTCGGCGAAGGTGGCGGCGAGGAACAGCACCGTCTGTACGCCCGCGCTGTAGCAGAAGAAGGAAAAAAGAAAATTCCGGGTGTCCTTCTGGTATTTGACGGCCTGCCAGACCTTGCGCAGCTCCTGGGCGCCCCGCTTCAGCAGGTCCGGGGTGGCCTTCTGCTTTTCATCCGATGGCAGGCGTTTGAAGGGGATCAGGGCAAAGCCGATCCACCACAGGCCTACCGTCAGGAAGGCGAAACGCGTGGCGGCGCCCTTGTCCGGAAAACCGAATGTGTCGTAAAAGATGATAATCGCCAGGTTGCTGACCAGCAGGATCACACTGCCGATGTAGCCAAAGGAGAATCCCCGCGCGCTCACCCGGTCGTATTGGTCTTCGGTGACGATCACCGGCAGGAAGGCGTTGTAAAATACCAGCCCGCCCGCAAAACCGATCATGGCGATCATAAAGCCGACGGTGCCCACCGCCAGCTGGTCCATGCCTTTAAAAAAATAGAGGGACAGGCAGGCGATGGAGCCCATAACGGTGAAAAACTTCAGAAAGAACTTGCGCCTCCCCCCGTAGTCGGCGATACCGGAAAGCAGGGGAGAGAACAGGGCGATCAGAAAGTAGGAACCGGAAATGGCGTAGGCGTACAGCGAGCTGTTCGACATTTCGATCCCGAAAACATGAACGATATCGTCCGTCACCGCTACATAATACCCCGGAAATATGGCCGCGGTAATCACCAGGGCGAAGGCCGAGTTGGCCCAGTCGAAAAATGCCCAGCCGTTGACGATGCGCGGGTCGTTGAGCTGGAAGTCGTTGGTTTGGCTCATGGTGTGGTGTGTGGTGTTCCGTTTCGGGGTTGAAGATAGGCAAATTATGGACAGCCTTTATATTGCTAAAGCCACTACCCGGAAAACTTGTGAAGCTTTAACCGCTATTCGCTATTCGCTGTTCGGTGTTCGCGCTTGCGGGAGCCTTCCTCGGGCAAGCGAACGCCGCCCGTCTTCGCTAAACTCTTCCGGGTAAAAACCACCGAATTTTAACCGGCTCGCAGAGACGGTACCGAACCACCGAAGTTGGGGCCTACCAGTCGAACTTGGGTCAAAGCATTTCAGGACAGTAAATCACCCGTTCCCCATTATCCGCCCCACCGTCTCATGCGCCGAAAGCACGCTGTCCCCCACACTGATCCCCCGCCGGTAATTGCCGGCAAAGTGAAGGCCGGGGTGCTCCTTTTCCAGCTTGTCGAAGATGGCCTGCACCTTTTTGTACCCCACCTTGTACTGGGGAATGGCCTTTTCCCACCTTTTGATCCGGGTGAGAACCGGCTCTCCCTGTATCCCTACCAGGCTTTTCAGTTCCCTGAGCACCACAGCTTTCAGTTCCTCTTCGGGCAGAAGGGCGTTGGCGGGCTGCCGCGTACCGCCCACAAAGGAGGTGAAGGCCACGAAGCCTTCCGGGGCCCGGTTTGGAAAGATGGTGGAGCTCCAGATGCTGCCCAGGATCTCCCGCTTTTCCACTTCGGGGATGAGGAAGCCGAAGCCGTCCAGCTCCCGCTGTATGGCCTCCTCTTTGAAGGCCGTATATACCACCGTTACCGGCGGGTAGTAAACATCTGCCAGGGGGTCGGTAGCCTGGGGGGCGATCTCGGAAAGCAGAGGCGCCAGGGCGTGGGTGGGCACGGAGCAGATCACCTGGCCAAAATCCAGCGTTTCTTTTTTACCTTTTCGTTCCACCTCCAGTTCGAACCCGCTGTCCTTCCGGCGCAGGGCGGAGACGGAAGTATTATAATGAATGGAACCGGCCTGCTCTTTCAGTGTATCGGTAAAGGCCTGCATGCCGTCCCGGAAAGAGAACATCCGGGCCCGGTCTTTGGCTACTTCCTTGCGCTTTTTGCGCTCCCGGGCGCCCATGACGGCGCCGCGGATCAGGCTGCCGTAGTTTTTTTCCAGGGCGTACAGCTTGGGAAAGCCGGCGGCGGTGCTCAGTTGTGCCGGGTCGCCGGCATACACGCCTGCCACGAAAGGGTTGATGGCATAGTCGAGAAACTCCCGCCCCAGGCGGTGGCGTACGAAGTCGGCCAGCGCGATGTCGTCGCCCAGGGTAGGCTTGAGAAAGGGCTCCTGCATGAGCCGCAGCTTTGCCCGCCAGGAAAAAAGATCGGTCTTTAAGAAGGAAATAATGGACATCGGGATGGGGGTAAGCCTTCCGTTGCGGACGATGTATCGCTTGTTGGACGCCTCATTGGCGTACACCTTTTGCTCCCCAAGGCCCAGTTCCTCCACCAGTTCCCTGAGTACTTCGGAGGTTTCCAGGGTGCTGTTGGGCCCCAGGTCTATCAGGAAGCCATCCTCGCGTTCGGAGACGATGACGCCTCCGGCCTGGCCCCCTTTTTCGAATACCTGAACCTCAAACCCTTGCTTTTGCAGCCAGTAGGCCGTACACAACCCGGAAATGCCGGCGCCGATAACAGCCGCGGTATTTTTCTTCAACATGAGCTCGTTTTTATCTGCCAAAAAAATGAATTTTTTACCAATTCCCGGGCTTTTATCTCGTAATACGCACATTTTGTATCTTGCCCACCCTTTTATTACATTTTTATGAAGATCGCTATTCTTTCGCGGGGCCCCCAGTTGTATTCTACGCAGAGCCTGGTTCGTGCCGGCATCAAGCGCGGCCATTTCATGCACATAGTAGACCATACACGCTGCACGCTGGCTGTCGGGCGGGGCCGCCCGAAGATCTATTACAACGACTACCCGCTGGAGCGCTTTGACGCCGTCATCCCCCGGATCGGCGCTTCGGTCACCTCCCAGGGCGCATCGGTGATCAGCCAGTTTGAGATGATGCAGTGCTTTACCGTGGCCCGCTCTGAAGCCCTACTGCAGGCCAGGGATAAACTGCGCTGCCTGCAGAAGCTGGCCCGCTGCGGTATTGAAGTGCCGCGCACGGCCTCTGTAGTTGCCGGGCAGGACCTGATGCCCATGCTCCATGAAGTCGGCGGCCTGCCCGTCGTCGTCAAGTTGCTGGAAAGCACCCATGGCAACGGCGTCATCCTGGCGGAAACCTACCGCACGGCAGAATCGGTGATCGAGGCTTTCCAGCGGCTGGGCGAACGCATCATTATCCAGGAATTTATCCAGGAGGCCAAAGGCGCGGATATCCGGGCCCTGGTGGTGGCCGGTGAAGTGGTGGCCACCATGAAACGGCAGGCCCGGGGCGGGGAGTTCCGGTCTAACCTGCACCGCGGAGCTACGGCCGAGGTGGTTAGCCTTGGCGAACAGGAAGAAGAGGCCGTCCTGAGATCCGTGAAAATGCTGGGCCTGGATGTGGCCGGCGTCGACTTCCTGCGCTCCAGGCGCGGGCCGCTGGTCATGGAGGTCAACGCCTCTCCCGGCCTGGAGGGCATCGAAGGCGTAACCGGAGTAGATGTGGCCGGCAGGATCATCGAGTTTATAGAACGCCGCCACGAAGAGCTGCGCAATTTTCAGGCAAATAAGGGATAGCTCCTGATAAAAATGTTCCTGATCATTATCGATACCGCACCGAAATATGTCCGAAAAAGATATTTCCATAAACGGCGCCGACATCGCCCCCGGGCAAAATGAGGTAGTAAAAATATCCGTGGGCCGCCTGCCCTCCGGAAACGTGATCCGCATACAGGCCCATGTTTACCGGAGCCCTGTGGACGGCCCGGTGATACTGGCCCTGGCCGGCGTGCATGGCGATGAAGTCAATGGCGTAGAGATCGTTCGGCGAACCATCAACCAGGGATATTTTACCAGCCTCAGCCGGGGAACGGTTATCGCTATTCCCATCCTCAACCTCTACGGCTTCATCAACTTTTCCAGAGAGGTGCCCGACGGCAAGGACATTAACCGGTCTTTTCCCGGCAATATGAAGGGGTCGCTGGCTTCCCGCGTGGCCCGGATACTGACGAAAAAGATCCTGCCCCTGGCCGATATTGTGGTAGATCTCCATACCGGCGGCCGGAGCCATTACAACTACCCCCAGATACGCTATACCCGCGGAGACCTCCTGAGTGAAAAGCTGGCCCGCGCATTCGCTCCCCCTTATCTGGTGGTAAAACCCACCATCCCCAAATCGCTGCGCAAAGTGGCCCTGGAGCAGGGCAAACCCACCTTGGTTTTTGAAGGTGGGGAAAGCCTCCGTTACGACGGCCTGTCCATAGAGAAAGGGCTGGCGGGCATCCGGCGCCTCCTTTATACCCAGGAAATGACAGAAGAACCGCCGCCGCCACCGGAAAACACCGTCATCTTTCGCAAAACAACCTGGGTGCGCGCTCCCCGCGCCGGCATGTTCCTGTGGTTTAAAAATTCAGGCCATAAAATCTACAAAGGGGAAGTGCTGGGCGAGATCAACAACCCCTACGGAGGAGGCTCGATCAAGGTTGTCGCCCCCCGCGACGGCTACCTCATCGGCCACAACAACGCCCCGGTGGTCAGCCAGGGAGACGCGCTGTTCCACCTGGGCTATGAGTGGGAGTGATTGAATGTGTAAAAGTGCGTAGGTGTAAAGGTGTAAATGTGCGGGCAGCCTTGGGGGCGCCATCGTTTACACATTTACACATTTACACATTTACACAACCCTTTTCTCAATATAATCCGAGTTCAGCAGCCTCAGGGCGCCCATGTATTTGAGCTTGAAGGACAGCAGGTCGCCGACGTTGTAATCGTTGGGATTATCGCCCAGGTCGACAATGAGCATGTCGGAACTGGCATTGACGATCTCCAGGCTGGGGTCGTCGGGAATGAGGTAGTCGGGAGATATATCCAGCAGGCCGATATCCAGGATGGCGCGGTAGGATTCCTTGCCGAAATCTTTTTCATCCACCTCGAAAGACTCTCCGCTGGGGTTGGTCGACATCACGCCAATGGGCACCTTGGGTTTTTTGGTGACCTCGATGATCTCGGAATACAGGCGGATAACATCATCGGTCATGCCTTCGATGTGCTTTTCGTGGAACAGGTCATTGCCGAAATACAGCGTTTCCCCGATGCGGAAGTGGTTGATGGCCTTGGGCAGCTGATGGCGGAGAAGCAGCGGCAGGACTACCGAGGTGCCGCCGGTGACCCAGGGGATCTCCTTGTTGAATTTAGCCTCGATGAGCTGCTTGTACAGGCTTAGTTGTATCATCTTGTCGGCCGAGGGCATCACGCCGTGCAGGCAGTTGAGGTTGGCGCCGATGGCCACCACTTTGATGTTCGGCAGCTCGAAGATCTTTTCGTAGAAGGTCATCAGGTGGTCGCCCATGATGCCCTCCCGCAGGTCGCCCAGCTCGATCATGATGGTCACGCGGTGCTCCTTGCCCTGCCGTTGGGCTTCTTCGGAGAGCATCTTGATGGTGGAGCTTTCCGAATTGAACGAAACATCTGCATACCGCACGACTTCTTCGATACTCCCCTTGGCCGGCGGTTTGATGTAAACCGTCTGCACCTCGGGGTTCAGTTCCTTGATCTTGGCCAGGTTGCTGATCCGGCTGTCACAAACCTCTTTGATGCCCAGGTCCAGGACCTCCTTCAGGTAGGCCTCGTTGCCGCACAACAGCTTGGTGACGATCGCCCAGTCGATCTCATTTTCCCGGAACAGCTCGTCCAGAAAGTCATAATTTTGTTTCAGGTTCTTTCGGTTTAGCGTCAGGTACGCCATGATCTGATTTTTTGTGTAAATGTATAATCGTGTAAAAGTGTGAAGTGCAAAAGCAAGCACGTTAGCCAGACATTTGCACACATACACCTTTACGCCTTTACACATTTCTATTCCACCACCTTCCTCGGAATATCCAGCGGAAGGCGGGTTAACAATTCATAATTAACTTGCTCGGAGAACTCTCCGAAGGACGAAACGGTAAGTTCCATATCGCCCTGCCGGCCGATGATGACCACCTCATCCCCTCTTTCCACGCCATCCAGCTGGCTGACATCTACGGTGATCATGTTCATATTGACCATGCCGATGACGGCCACCCGCTTGCCGTGGATGAGTACGCGCCCCTGGTTGCTGAGGGAGCGGCTGAATCCGTGGGCGTAACCTATGGGGACGATGGCGATGTCCATGGCCTCATTGGCCAGGTAGGAAGTGCCGTAGCCCACATATTCTCCGGTTTTTACTCTTTTGATATCCATGACTTTGCTTTTCCAGGCGACCAGCCGTTCCAGGGGGTCTTCCGTCTGGCCGGAGCGGATGCTGAAGTCGATGAAGGTTTCCCGGCTGGGCCAGAAGCCGTACTGAATGATCCCGATACGCACCATATCCATGCGGGTGGGGGGGTAGCGGATGGCGGCCGCCGAGCAGGCGGTGTGCCGCAGGCGGGGC
>JAGFJE010000612.1 GCA_024103175.1 Phaeodactylibacter sp. | reverse complement strand
TCCTGGATATGTTCATCAACGCCCTCTATGGCGGCGTGGGGGTGGGGTTCATCAATTTCTTCGTATTCCTGGTGGTGGCCGTCTTCATCGCCGGGCAGATGATCGGGCGCACGCCCGGCCTGCTGGGTAAAAAGCTGGAGGCCCAAGAGGTCAAGATCGCGGCCCTGGTCGTCGTCCTGCACCCGATGCTCATCCTGGCGGGAACGGCCATGGCCAGCCATGCCGTCACGGCCAACCCGGAACTGGGCTGGCTGAACAACCCCGGCTTCCACGGCTTCTCCGAAATGCTGTACGAGTTCACCTCGGCCGCCGCCAATAACGGCTCCGGCTTTGAGGGACTGGGCGACAATACGCCGTTCTGGAATATCGCCACGGGCGTCGTCATGCTGCTGGGCCGCTTTCTGCCCATCATCGGGCCGCTGGCCATCGCCGGCTCCCTGGCAGTGAAAAAGCCGGTTCCCGAATCGGCAGGCAGCCTGCAACTGGAAAGCTTTGCTTTCGGGGCGGTCCTGCTGGCCGTTATCCTTATCGTAGCCGCCCTGTCGTTCTTCCCGGCGCTGGCGCTGGGGCCGGCGGCGGAGTATTTCAGTGCTTAGGGCGTGTATTCGTGCATTTGTGTATTCGTACCGATTGGGCTAGTTCTAATGGAGTCCCTGAATTTGGGCATTCGGGTGGCTGCTTCCCGCTTGTTGCGGGACTGGGAGGCGGCGCGGGGGATACCCGAATTCAGGGCGTTGGGAAAACCAAAAAAAAAATGAAACCTGAAATTAGCAGATCGATCTTCAGCGGTGCCATTCTCAGGCAATCGTTGAGCGCGTCATTCGCCAAGCTCGATCCTCATTCTATGATCAAAAACCCGGTGATGTTCACCGTGGAGATCGGCACTGTGGTGATGTTGGTGGTAACCCTGCTCTCTCTGCTCCCCGGCCGGGAAGCGCTGGGAGAACCGGCCTTTAACGCCCTTGTCGCCTGCATCCTGTTCCTCACTCTGCTCTTTGCCAATTTTGCAGAGGCCCTGGCCGAGGCGCGGGGTAAAGCCCAGGCCAGGGCCCTGCGGAAAACCCGGACGGATACGCCTGCCAGGCGCCTGCTGGCCGACGGGCGGGCCGAAAAGGCCAGCGCTTCCGCCCTGCGGAAAAACGACCTGTTCCTGGCCGAAGAGGGCGATATCATCCCTGCTGACGGCGAGATCGTGGAAGGGCTGGCCTCTATTGACGAATCGGCCATCACCGGCGAATCGGCGCCGGTTTTCCGGGAAGCGGAAACCGACCGCAACAGCGTCATCGGCGGTACGAAGGTGCTGGCCGGCCGGATCAAAGTGATGGTCACCTCCGAGCCGGGCGGATCCTTCCTGGATAAGATGATCGCCCTGGTGGAGGGCGCCAACCGGCAAAAAACGCCCAACGAGATCGCCCTGACGATCCTGCTGGCCGGCTTTACGCTGGTGTTCCTCATCGTGACAGTAACACTGCAGCCGTTTGCGGTTTACAGCAAAACGGCCATCACCATCGCCGCGCTGATCTCGCTCTTTGTCTGCCTCATTCCCACCACCATCGGCGGCCTGCTGTCCGCCATCGGCATCGCGGGAATGGACCGCGCCCTGAGCGCCAACATCATCGCCAAATCGGGCAAGGCCGTGGAAACGGCCGGCGACATCGACGTGCTCCTGCTGGACAAGACCGGCACCATCACCATCGGCAACCGGAAAGCGACGTTTTTCTACTCCCTGAACGGAGCCGGCGAACGGGAGTTCACCGAATTGGCCGCGCTCAGCTCCCTGGTGGACAAAACGCCGGAGGGCAAATCCATCCTCGAACTGGCCGGGCTCAAGGGCATAAAACAGGAAGCCCTCGCCCTGGAGGGCGCCACTTTCGTGAAGTTTACAGCCGAAACGCGCATGAGCGGCATCGACCTGCCCGACGGCAGGAAGATCAGAAAAGGCGCCTGGGACGCCATCAAAAAGTGGTGCCACACAGAAGGCGAAAATCTCGAAAAGTTCGAAACCAAAACCCGCGAGATCGCCGAAAAGGGCGGCACGCCGCTGACCCTGGCCGTGAACTACAGGCCCGTAGGAGTCATCCAGCTGGAAGACATCATCAAGCCCGGAATCCGCGAGCGCTTTGAGCGCTTCCGGAAAATGGGCCTCAAAACCGTAATGGTCACCGGCGACAATCCGCTCACCGCCGCATACATTGCCAGGGAAGCCGGCGTCGACGACTACATCGCCGAGGCGAAACCGGAAGACAAAATGGCCTACATCAAGCAGGAACAGCGGGCCGGCAAGCTGGTGGCCATGATGGGCGACGGCACCAATGACGCTCCCGCCCTGGCGCAGGCCGACGTGGGCATCGCCATGAACAGCGGCACCCAGGCCGCCAAAGAAGCCGCCAATATGGTGGACCTGGACAACGACCCCACCAAGCTGCTGGAAGTGGTGGAGATCGGCAAACAACTGCTCATCACCCGGGGCAACGTGACGACCTTCTCCATCGCCAATGACGTGGCCAAGTACTTTGCCATAGTGCCGGCCCTGTTTGCCGCTTCCATCCCGGGCCTGAACGCGCTCAACATCATGCAACTGGAAAGCCCCGCATCAGCCATTTTGTCGGCGGTCATTTTTAACGCCCTCATCATTCCGCTGCTGATCCCGCTGGCGCTGCGCGGGGTGAGATACCGGCCCGTCGGCGCCGCCGCCCTGCTGTCGCGCAACCTGCTGGTGTACGGCCTGGGCGGCCTTATTGTACCCATCATCGGGATCAAGCTGATCGATCTGGCTGTGAATCTGTTTATGTAAATTGAACAAATATGAAAAATCTTATAAAACCCCTGAGCCTGGCAGCCATCACACTGTTGATCTTCGGCATTATTTACCCTTTGGCCATGACGGGCCTGGCGCATTTGCTGTCGCCCCGGGGCGCGGCCGGCAAGCCCGTTTACCGCGACGGCGCCCTGATCGGGTTTGAGAACATCGGCCAATCCTTCGACAGCCCGGATTACTTCTGGGGCCGCCCCTCGGCCGTCGGATACGACGCTTCCGCCACCGGCGGTTCCAACCGGGGGCCATCCAACCCCGATTTCCTGCTACTGGTGCAGAGCCGGATCGATACGTTGTTGAAATACCATCCGGGCATCGGGCCGGAAGACATTCCTCCGGACATGGTGACGGCCTCCGGTTCGGGCCTGGACCCGCACATCAGCAAAGCGGGCGCGCTGATGCAGGCGAAACGCATCGCCGCCGGCCGGCAGATGAGCGAAGAAAAAGTGCGGGAACTCATCGAGTCGCACACCCAACGCCCCCTGCTGGGGATACTGGGGCCGGGAGATATTGTCAATGTGCTGAAGCTGAATCTTGCCTTGGATGAGGAGGCGAAAAGAAGTAAATAATGACGCCATTATCTGACAGCAGGTTTCAGGAACTCATCCGGCAGCGCCGCAGAGGCAAGCTGAAGGTTTACATCGGCATGATCGCCGGCGTGGGCAAAACCTACCGCATGCTGCAGGAGGCCCACGAACTGATCGCGGCGGGCATCGATGTCCGGATGGGACTGATCGAGCCCCACGGCCGGGAGGAAACGGCAGCCCTGATGGAGGGCATTCCCCTGATCCCTCTGAAAACCGTTTATTACAGAGGAAGAGAGCTACAGGAAATGGACCTGGACGCCATCATCATCGCCCATCCCGAAGTGGTTCTGGTGGACGAACTGGCGCATACCAACATTCCCGGCAGCCGCAACGAAAAACGCTGGCAGGATGTGGCGGAAATCCTGGACAACGGCATCAACGTGGTCACCGCTTTCAACGTCCAGCATCTGGAAAGCATGAACGACCGGGTGGAAAAGATCGCCGGCATCGAAGTGAGCGAGACCATCCCCGACAAGATCCTCGAATACGCCGACGAGGTGGTCAACATTGACCTGCCGGCGGCCGACCTCATCAAGCGCATGCGGGAGGGCAAAATTTACAAGGGGGAGCGCATAGCCAGGGCGCTGGAAAATTTTTTCCAGCCGGAGCGCATATTGCAGTTGCGGGACCTGGCCTTGCGGCAGGTGGCCTCGCAGGTCGAAAGGAAAATTGAAAAAAGCCTGCCGCCGAAGGGCCGCATGCCCATCGAAAGGTTTATGGGTTGCATCAGCACCA
>JAGFJE010000611.1 GCA_024103175.1 Phaeodactylibacter sp. | reverse complement strand
AGGTGCTGCACCCAGTCGTAGCCGACCTGCCGCCCGTTGGAGAAACCACCCTTTTCTTCGGTGTAATCCGCGTACCAGTATACGGAGTAAGTAGGAATCCCCATTGATATTTTCTCCGGATCGATGCCTTCTTCGAGCAAGTACTTCACCACCTGCTCCACCCATTCGATGCCGGCCACCGGCCCCGGAGGCGTACGGCGGGTATGCTGGTCGTAGGTCATGATGGAGAGGAAATCGCCGATCTCGGACAGTTCCTTGAGAGCATAGCCGGCCCGCCAGTTCTCATACAGAAATCGCTGGTACATGCCGGGGCCGCCCACGTTCTCAAAGGTGTGCACCACAGCGGCCGATAGCTGAAGCCCTTCCTTGTGGAAGGCTTCCGCCGTCTCCCGGAAATACAAAGTAAAGCTGTCGCGGTCGGAAATGTGCAGCCCCTCGAGGTCGAACTGCCAGCCGGCCAGGCCGTAGCGCCGGGCGTATTCCAGCATCATTTCGATGGAACGGCGCCGGGAAGCCGGGTTGGTGACGATGTCGTGCAACAGTTCCTGGTCAAAACCTTTGTTGACGGTTAGCGGCATTACCTTCACTCCGTTGGCTTTGGCGATCTCCAAAACCCGGGGATCGGCCGAGCCGGTGAGCACCCCTTCCTTGCTGACCAGAAAGGTTTGCGGGCAGACGATAGAGACCTGGGCGGCATTCTTCCGGAAGCTCTCGAAAGAGTCCGGCGTATCGGTCATGTAAAAGAGGTTCTCGGATCGAAACTGGGCGTAGGTAGCCTGCGAGAGGAGCAGAAATACAGCTAAGGTTAGCGTAGAAAGTTTCATGTTTTTGTTGTTAGCAGAGCGCCATTGGAGGCGTCACATTCGAATGTATTGTACAAAGATAATTTTCACAGTTCCCCCCTCTTCAAGGCCTTCACGGCATAATCACAGGCCCGGGCGGTCAGTGCCATATAGGTGAGCGAAGGGTTCTGAGGAGGCGAAGACACCATACAGGAGCCGTCGGTGACGAACAAATTGGGAATATCATGCGATTGGTTCCACTTGTTCAACACCGAAGTTTTGGGGTCTTGGCCCATACGGGCGGTACCCATTTCGTGGATGACCGAGCCAGGCGGCGGCTCATAGTCAAAGGGAGCCACCCAGTCAAGGCCAGAAGCTTCCAGCATTTCCACGGCGGTGAACTGCATATCTTTGCGCATTTTCCTTTCGTTTTCCCCGTATTCCATGGATATCTCCAGAAGCGGCAGCCCCCATTTGTCTTTCTTATCCGGGCTGAGCGATACGTGGTTGTGGTATTCCGGGAGCGTCTCCCCGTAGGCTTCGAAGTAAGCCGACCAGTTTCCCGGTTTGGTAAGGCCCTCTTTCCAATCCCCCCCCAGGCCGGCCTGGTGGAAACCCCGCGCCCAGTCGGCACGGCTGGTATAGTTCTCGAAAGAAAAGCCCCGTATGTATTCCTGATTATTTTTCCAGAGATTTCTAAACCGGGGTATGTAAACGCTGGCCGCCCGCTGGCCGTAATAGAAAGAATCCTGCAGGCCGGAATATGCGCCGGAAGCGCCTATGCCTGCATGGTGGTCCATCAGGTAGCGCCCCAGCACGCTGCTGGAATTGGCCAGGCCGTCCGGAAATTCCCGGGTAGCGGATTGCAGCAGGATCTGGGTGCTGCCCAAAGTGGAGGCATTGAGGAACACCAGCCGGGAGTAAAACTCCACCTGCTCTCCCGATTCCGTATCGATCACGTTTACGCCCTTTATCCTGTTGGCGCCGGCATCATAAAGGAGGCGCTCAACTGTAGAAAAGGGGCGGATGGTTAGGTTCCCGGTTTTGGCCGCATCGGGAAGGGCCGCGGAATTGCTGGAATAGTAGGCGCCAAAAACGCACCCCCGGTGGCAGAGGTTCCGGGACTGGCATCTTCCCCTTCCGTTGTGCTCCCGGGTCAGGATGGCCATGCGGCTGATGATGAGGCCGCGTTCGGGAAAGGCTTCCTCAATCCTTTTTTTGAGGTGTTTTTCAAAAGCGTTCATCTCAAAGGGCGGAAGGAAGTTGCCGTCGGGAAGCTGGGGAATTCCATCCTTATTGCCGCTAATGCCCACATAGGATTCCACGTGATCGTACCAGGGGGCGATGTCTTCATACCGGATGGGCCAGTCGATACCGATGCCATCCTTCAGGTTGGCCTCAAAATCGAGGTTGCTGTACCGGAAGCAGTGCTTGGCCCATAATAGGGAGCGGCCGCCCATCTGGTATCCCCGGTACCAGGCAAAGGGCTTTTTTTGGAGGTAGGGGTGCTCGGAGTCCTTTACCAGGAAGCCTTTGGTGTCGTGCCCGAAGAGGTAGAGGTTCTTCTGGATCTCGTAGTCTTTTTTTTCTTCTTCGCCGACGAGGTTGCGGAGCGGCATATCCCAGGGGTCGGTGAGGGCGGTGGGGTAATCCTTGATGTGCTCTACCATCCTTCCCCGCTCCAGCACCAGTACCGTGAGGCCTGCCTGTGTCAGTTCCTTTGCCGCCAGGCCGCCGGTTATGCCGGAACCGACGACTATGGCGTCGTAAGTATTTTGTTTTGCCCCTTTCCCCAGTATGTTGTATTCCGTCATAATTCAGGTATTAGAGGTAGTAGTGAAGGCCCGTCATCCCGTAGTTCAGTGTATTTTCATCACAGGATACTTCCCCTTTGTAGTCGCCGGGGAATTTGACGTAATTGCTGGCCACCGTCACGCCTTCCTGCGAGGTGAAAAAGCCCACCAGGGTATACTGTTTTATCGCTTTGAAATATCCTGATCCTTCATCATTATCATAAGCTTTCCGGTCGATCTCCACCAGGAATTCGCGTTTGTTTTCAGCCGATGAAAACGCCGGAATGAGTTTTGCCAGCCCTTCCTTCAGGAGGGCCTGCTGTCCGGCATTCATACATTTGTGAAACACCTCGTCCAGAAAGTGGTGGGTATTGGCTTCGGAAGCGGAGCCGGACCGGGTTGCCGGCAGGATAATATCTACCATTTCTTTTATGGTTTCAAGCTCCTCCGGGCTGAAAAATGCCGGGCGGTAACCATCTATGGGCTTTGCCGGGTTCTGACAACCGGATATGAATGCAGAAAGGATAGAAGGAAACAGGGCGTGGGTAGCGGCCAGGCCCAGGGATTGAATGATCTCTCGTCGGTTCATTTGAACAAGATAACCCTTCGTGTGATAATTATTTTAGTACCCGGCCAGGAAAATTATATCATGGGGTATCAGGATGCCTTATAAAACGAAAAAGGGAGCGGGAAACGATACGGCAGGCGAGATCAAAAGGATCAAGGAATTCCTTAAGCTCAAGTTTCCGGATTTTGAGGAAGGGTAAAAAGGGGCTGGAGAAAAGGCCTGCTGTGGAAGAGCCCGCCCACAGAGTATGGTGCACGACGGAAGCCCAATCGCCCGCTGAACACCATCAGCACTCCGTGCGTGCCGGGGCCGGCGGCCCGCCCGGAAACGACAAAGCCCCTGCACGAATAAACGTACAGGGGCTTGCCTGTTATATTGAGCTGGCA
>JAGFJE010000739.1 GCA_024103175.1 Phaeodactylibacter sp. | reverse complement strand
TTGTTGGTTGTTTGTTGTCTGGAACTCACCGGGTTGCCAACAACCAGCAACAAACAACAGCGCTACAGGTCCTCACCGATCGTATAAGCGATCAGCGCATTGCCGTGGCGGACGAACAGGCGCTTGTTGTGGATCACCGGGTGCGCCCAGTGCTGGCCGCTGCCATGGTTGACCTTCGTTGTTCCGGCCACCTGGAACCCGCCCGGGCCGGGTTTTACCAGGGCCAGTTCGCCCCGTTGGCTGTACCAGTACAGCATGCCGTCGGCATAGATGGGGATGCCGTTGCCTATCTCTTTAGTGGCGTATTTCTGTTGGCCGGTTTCCCAGTCGATGCACTGCCATTCCCGGTCGGAATCGCCGGACCCGTAGATGTTTCCGTCGACAAGCACCGCCCCGCCGATGCGGCTGTTCATGGTGCTGCAGAACCATTCTTTGGTGATGGAACTTCCATCTTCACTGAGCCGTAGTTTTACGCCTCCTTTGCCGTAGCCGCTGAAGCAGAAAACGGCTCCATCGTGGTAGAGGGGCGTATTGGCATGTACGGAGTACTGGTTGCTTTGCGGGTGAGACCAGAGCAGCTTGCCGTTGTCTGCATCCAGCCCCAGGATATGATCAGAGGTCATGGTCACCAGCAGTTTCCTGCCGGGCAGGTTGATCAGCAGGGGCGTGCAGTAGGCGGAAAGTTCGCCCTTGCCGGGAGAGGACCAGATGAGCGCTCCGGTATAGCGGTTCAGGGCGATGACGTTGTTCTTATTTCCGCCGGGGGTGCAGAACACTTTTTCGCCATCCACCACGACGGTTTCGGTAACACCCCATTTGATATTCCGTCCGTCGAAATCGCGGAACAGGTCCTTGCTCCACTTTATGGTCCCATCCTCCGCGATCATACACACCAGCCGGCCCTGGCCGGAGAGCATGTACAGCAGGTCGCCGGCAACGGTAGGCGAGGACCGTGCTCCCGGGTAGCTGCTGGCGAATTCCGGGCCGTAGGGCGCCTTCCAGCGCAGCTTCCCGGCCTCGCTGAGGGCATAGACATAGCCGGTTTCTCCTTCCATTCCCGTAACATAGATCACGCCGTTGGCCATCACCGGGGAGGAGTAGCCTTCGCCCAGGCCCTCATACGCCCAGGCGATCTCCGGGCCGTCGGCAGGCCAGGTTTTCATCAATCCTTTTTCGGGGAAAATGCCGTTGCCCTCAGGGCCGCGCCACCTGGTGGCGTCCGCCTGGGTTTGCCCGAAGGTGTAGAACGCCAGGCTCAGTAGCAAGAAGATTATTACCGGAGGCTTCATAATACATAAATTGAGTTCAGAAAACAGGGCGGCTCCGGTTTTGGCTGCCGTTCGCCACATTATTACCGGGCTGCCCTTTAGACAATTAGTGACATAAGGTAATCCTTTTGGACAGGCGATCAGGTGATTTTTGTCAATTCCGGAAGTGATAATAGGCAGGGAAGCAAAGGGTTGAGGGTTGAATTGCGTTATTATTCTTTTAAATTACCTCCCTATCCGTTAAACGGACGTTAAAGGCCTCGCGTTGTATTGGTAATGGCCCTATATTGGGAGGGAAATACAACCATTATCCGGCAAATAATGTGGCCGTGGCGGCCCATTGCCGGTCATAAGAACAATAAAACGACACGCCATGAAAAAATACCTGCTCACAATGGTTTTTGCCCTGGGGTTCTGCGCTTTCGCCCTGGCCCAGTCCAATGACCAGAATCCGCGCGCGCGGGAAGCCTATCAGGCCTACGAATGGCAGGCCGACAGCCTGCACGCCGCCACCATGGGGGCCACCATCGACAAGACCTATGAAGCCTACGACCCCATACTCATCAAGCAGGAGCGCCGGGAAGAACGCCGCGAGTTCCGCCGGCAGCTGAGGCTGGAGCGCGCCCGCCGGCCGGTTTTTTGGGGCTCGCCTTACGGCTATAACCCATACTGGTGGTGAGGCCGCGGTAACGGCTGAGCAAAACCTGATAACAAGATCCCCGGGGCGGCTTCCCTCAAGCTTGTGAAGCCTGCCCCCGGCAAAACGATATAAACCAAAATCAATCTACATGAAACCCGTCTTACCTCTCCTGTTATTCGCCCTTTTACTGGGCTTCTCCTGCAACCGCCAGGTGCAGCGCATTGAAACCGATACTACCGTTGACCTGAGCGGCCGTTGGAACGATACTGACGCCCGCCTCACCGCCGCCGAGCTCGTCACCGAGATCATGGGCCGGCCCTGGCTGGAGCGCCACGTGAGCAAAACCGGCGGGGAACCCGTGGTCATTGTCGGTATGGTGGAGAACAAATCCCACGAGCACATCGAAGCGGAGGTCTTTACCAAAGAGTTGGAAAAAGCCTTCATCCAGAGCGGCCGCGTGCGCCTGGTGCAGGGCGGTGAAAAGCGCGAGCAGATCCGCCGCGAACGGGCCGACCAGCAGAACAATGCTTCCCGGTCCACCATGAAAGAATGGGGGTTGGAAGTCGGCGCCGATTACATGCTCCAGGGCTCGATCAACTCCATTATGGACGCCTATAAGCGCAAGAAGGTCATCTATTACCAGATCGATATGATGCTCACGGATATCGAGACCAACGAAGTGGTGTGGATCGGCGATAAGAAGATCAAGAAGTTTGTGAAGAACTGAGCTTTTTCGCTCCAAGCCCGACCCCTATGAAATACGCCTGCATCCTGTACAGCCTGGCCCTGGCATTGGCGCTTTCCTCCTGCGCTTCTTTTGAACGTTACCGGGGGCTGTACAACAACATGCTGGAACAGTCGGACCTCGAAAGCGCCGCCCGCCTGGTCGAGAATAAGAATTTCTATCAAAAGGACCGCAACAAGGTGCTCTACTATCTGGAACTGGGCGCCCTGGCACGCATGCAGGGCGACCTGGAAAAAAGCAACGAGTACCTCAACCAGGCGGATTACCTGATCGAAGACCGCCGGGCCTCTCTCGGCGCACAGGGGCTGGCTATGATCAGCAACCCGCGCGTGTTGCCCTACCGGACGGAATACTTCGAGAATATCGCCGTACACTACCTCAAAAGCCTGAATTACCTGCAGCTCAACGACGCGTCCGCCGCCCGGGTGGAGGCGCGCCGCACCAACATCCGCCTGCAGGAACTCAACGATGCGGTTCCCGATAAACCCCTCAAATACCACGACGACGTGCTTGGGCACATCACCATGGGCCTGAGCTACGAGATGAACGGAGAGTGGAACAACGCCTTTATCGCTTATCGCAACGCCGCTGAACTTTTCATCGAAGAGGGCAAGGTACAGCCCTATATGGGGGTGGCTATGCCCGAGCAGCTCAAATGCGATGTCGTCCGGATGGCGGAGTTGATCGGGTTTACCAATGAAGCGCAGTACTACCAGAAGCTGCTGCAGCCCCATTGCCTGGAAGACGCCGGCCCGGGCGGTTCCCTGGCCCTGTTCTGGGAAAACGGCCAGGGGCCGGTCAAGGAAGAGGCCATGCTGGGGTTCAACATTCTGCGGTACGATGACCGTTCTACCATGCGCTTTGTCAACAACAGCATGGGCCTGGAATACGACCTGGGCCCGCAGGCCTACAACGAATATAATGGCTTCGAAGGGGTCAACAACATCCGCCTGGCCTTGCCGTCCTTTCAGCGGCGGAATTACCCCCTGCGGTCGGCCAAAGTGAGTTTCTCCGGAGGCGCCCGGCCCCTGGAGATGATCGAAGACCTCAACGAAGTGGCTGAGCAGTCGCTGCGCGACCGCTTCCACCGCGAACTGGCCAACGCCCTGCTCCGCCTCGCCGCCAAAGAGGCCATGGAGGCTTCCCTGCGTTCCATCAAAACCAAGAAAAAGGACAGCGAGGAAGAAAAGGACGAGGGAGAGGAAGGGGAAGAGAAAAAGAAAAAGGAAGAGGACAAGAAGGAGGAAGAGGACAGGTATTCCGACACTGCCGGCCAGATCCTGGGCGGGGCCATGGACATCATCAACGCCGTCACCGAGCGGGCGGATATCCGCTCCTGGCAGACGCTGCCCGCCGAGATCTTCTACCAGCGCATCCCCCTGAAGAGGGGCGCTAACGAAATAAAAGTCACTTTTTACAACCAATACAATCAACGGACGGGAGAGCACACCCTTCGCCTGCAGGGCGATGGCGGCCTCGTCGTCCGCAATGTGATCACGCCCGACGCCCGGGTTATTCAACCAACCGAAAAAACAATTCAGCCATGAAAACGATCCTGCTTACCCTGTTGATGTCTATTTTCGCTATTGCTGCTTTCGGACAAGACAAAATTGACGTCGTTTACCTCAAAGACGGCCGAGTCATCAAAGGCTCCATCATCAAGCCGCTCGACGCCGACGGCGTACAGATCATGACCACCGAAAGCGATGTGTACACCTTCTCCGCCGATGAGGTGCGCCGCGTGGCACGGGAGGAATACCAGCACGACAACCTGAAGAACAAGGTGTTCGTCCACGATGGCGAAGGTTTCACCAATATTACTACCCTGGGATATGGGTTTGGTATCGGCAGCGTGGGAGACGCCAACAACGACGAGGACTATTTTGCCATTCACACCGTCAACGGCTTCCACATCAACCGCACGATCAGCCTGGGCCTGGGGGTAGGCGTGGAAGGCTATGGCGACTATGAACTGATCCCCCTCTATGCCGACATCCGCGTCTATCCCTCGCTGACGGAATGGGCGCCTTTCTTCTACGGCAACCTGGGCTACGGCCTGGGCGTCCTGGAAAAAAATATCGACGGCGGCCTGATGGCGGGCATCGGCGGCGGCGTGCAGCGCTCCGTAAACCCCAACCTGGCGTTTGTGGCCTCCATTGGCTACCGGTTCCAGGAAAACACCATTGGCACTACGGACCTGGATGCGAGTTATTTGCAACTGAGCGTGGGGGTTAAATTTTAAAAGAGTATAATACTACTTTGTTACTTTAACAGGAACGCGGGCCTAATTGGTTTTCAAAAAATAAACAAGTGATAGCAAAAATTTTTTATAAGAGAAAAGTCTCTTATGTTAGAAGTTGAAATACGGGAAGGACAAGAACTCAGGATGCTGAACGAGATAGTCAAGCGGCACC
>JAGFJE010000553.1 GCA_024103175.1 Phaeodactylibacter sp. | reverse complement strand
TAAAACACCTATCTTTCCCGAACACAGAATAATCCCTGTTCCGATGGATGTCCTTTTTTTCGCCTATGCCCATTCCAGCGCCTCGCCCCTTCCCGCCCTGCAGGAAGAAGGCGACAAGGTGTACAGCATGCTGACGCCGAAGGCCCTGCAGCAATACTACCTCATCCACCGCGACGCTTACACCACCCGCCAGAAGATCCGCGAATTCCTGATCCTGTACCGCGACAATATATTTCTGTTTTCCTACAGCGGCCATGCCGGCGGCGACAAGCTGCTGCTGGCCGATGAGCTGTCGCGCGCCGGCGGCCTGGCCCAGTTGCTGGGGCAGTGCCCCAACCTGAAGGCCGTGATCCTCAACGGCTGCTCTACGCGGGGGCAGGTAGAACAATTGCTCGCGTGCGGCATCCCTCTGGTCATTGCCACCAGCGCGCCGGTGAATGACAACAGCGCCAAGGACTTTGCCGTGAGCTTCTTCCAGTCGCTCAGCCTGGGAGACACCATCGAGCGGGCCTTTGAGATCGGGATCGGCGCCGCGGCCCTGGGCGCCAGTATCGACGTGCACCGAAGTGCCGCCCTGGAAGACACGGGGGAACCGGAGGAACCGCTGTGGGGCATATACTATAAGGACAGGGAAGCCGTGGGCGTCAAACTGCCCGAAAAACCCCGGCAAGCCGGCGCTCTTTCGTTTACGCCCAATGAGAAACTGATCGCCACGCTGCTGGAAGCCCTGGAAGGATACAGCGATGACCTGGAGTTTCTGGCATTCCAGGAAAAAAAAGGCAAGACAGTCAGCGCTTCCAAGAAGCGCATGGCCATCCTGAACTGCCTGCCCGCACCGGTGGCCGAGCACCTGCGCAAGCTCATCGCCCCGATAGCCGACAGCGACGAGGGATACGACCAGGCCGGCGAAGGGCGGCTGAAACAGCTGGCGCGCACCTATTCCATCATCACGGAAATGATGGCGTTCATCATGCTGGCCCAGCTCTGGGAGGTAAAGCTCGAACACGACCGCTTGTATCTGCCCGAAAAATCGGCGGGCGTGATCCGGGAATTCCTGCATCGCCCAGAATTGCGAACGGACTCCTACGACTACATCGAACTCATCCGTTCCATCCGCCAGGTATTCGAAGCCGAGGCCAACGCCCACCTGGTCGAGTTCTTCGTTCCGGAACTCGAAGAGATCAAAGAATTGCCCTACACCAACGACAACTTCATGGCGGCCAACTTTTTCCTCAACACCCTGCGCCAGCGCCTCAGCAGCGGAAGCATAGCCCCCGGGGAGGTCCCCACCCTTTGCCTGCGGGCGGAGGAAAGCCTGGCGGAGATCTTCAGCCACCTGGGCTTCATGGCGGAGTACACCCTGGCTTCCATCAGCGATATCGACATCGAGAAGTACCGCCACCTGCGCAAACCCACTTTCCGCCACAATATCGTCCGCCTGATCGACCTGCTGGGCGGCCTCGACCAGTCGGACCTCGTCCTGGAACGCTTTACCGACAACCGCTCCATCCTGCTCATTAAAGAGCCGGAGGAGGGTAAAAAACTGAGAGAGCTCAACCTCTCCCCCTTCATCATCGACAAGAACGCTTTCGAGCCGGATGCCGACGATACCGAAGTGGCCAATATCTATTTCTTCAGCCATTTTGACGAGGGGAAGGATACCTATTATTTCTACCGCGCCTACAATCCGGATGAGAGCCTTCAGGAAGCCAGCAGCGAGCGCCTCGTGATTGTCAAGGCCCAGCTGGATGCCTTCTTCCAACTCCTCAACCCCGCCACTAACGAAACCCAGCCATGAGAAGCCCCTTCAAATTTCTGGACGCCTATACCCGGGAAGATAAAGACACCTTCTTCGGGCGCGATGAAGAAGTGGCTACGCTCCTGGAAATGGTGAAAAAGAACCGGCTTGCCCTCATCTACGGCCCTTCCGGGGCGGGCAAAACCAGCCTGGTACAATGCGGCCTGAGCAGCCGTTTCCACGCTACCGACTGGTATCCGCTCTACATCCGCCGCAACGAAGACATCAACCGCTCGCTGGATGAAGCCCTCGCCGAAGGGCTGAAAGAAGGGCAATACGAGGATGCCGTGCAGGCCGTCGATGAACTCTATGTGGAATACCTGCGCCCGGTGTACCTCATTTTCGACCAGTTGGAAGAGCTGCTCATCCTGGGCGGCGAGGAGGAACAACGCCGGTTCGTCGATTCCATCGCCCGGATACAGGAGGCCCAGCTGCCCTGCCGCATCCTCTTCCTGCTGCGGGAGGAGTACCTGGCTCACCTCTACCACTTTGAAAAGGCCATCCCGCGCCTGTTCACCCGCCGCCTGAGGGTGGAGCCCATGGGCCGGGCCAATGTACGGGAGGTCGTCACCCGCTCCTGCGCCGCGTTCAACATCAGTTTCGAAGATGAGGAACACAACCCGGAACAGGTCATCGACAACGTCAGCCACGGAAGGGCGGGCGTTTCCCTGCCCTACCTTCAGGTGTACCTGGACCGGTTGTACCAGGCGGATTTCCAACGCACCTACCAAAGAGACAGGCAGGGCGGTGAACTGCCGCCGCTTACCTTCACAACTGCGGAGATCGAAGCGTTCGGCGCCATCGAAAATGTCCTGGAGCAGTTCCTCACCGAACAGGAAGGCCTTATCCAGCGTGAACTCAAACAGCGACATCCGGAAATAAACGACGCCCTTGTCCGGCAGGTGCTCGACACCTTCGTTTCCGAACGAGGCACCAAGCGCCCCATCCCCTTCCGGATAAAAGGCAAGCTCATCGAGATGGACCCGGAGGCCTATCCTTTCCTGGCCAGCCTGCCCGCCGAGGTGCGCACCGATTGCCTGAAAGCCCTCCAGCGCAGCCGCATCCTAAACGATGAGGGCAATGTGTACGAACTGGCCCACGACAGCCTGGCCGCCCTGATCGACGAGGCCCGCACCGATGAAGAGCGGCAGCGCAACGAAGTGAAAAGGCGCATCGGCAACGCCTACGCGGAATACCAGGCCACCGGCGTCTTCCTGAACCGCAAACAGCTGGCCAGCATCGAGGATTTCCTGGAGGAACTGGAGCCGGCCTTCCGCCCGGAGGTGCAGGCCTTCATCCGGGAAAGTTACGAACAGGCCGAGCGGAAAGAACAGGCTGAACTGCAGGAGGAAAGGCGGAAACGGCGGCGGGCGTGGCGTATTGCCGCCGGCTTCGGGGTACTTACCGTTCTGGCCGTTATCGCTTCCATTGTCGCTTTTCTTTTTTCAAAAGAGGCACAACGGGAAAGCCGGCGGGCCGCCGATAAAGCTTTTGAAGCCGCTTACCTCAACGCCAGCCTGTTTAAAAAGGAAGGCGCGTATGCCCGGGCGCTGGAAAGCATAAACGATTTCGACATCCCCATAACACGAGAATCGGCAAACGACAGCCTAGCTGAACTGAAACAGACAATAGAACGGCTGCAATTTCATTTCAACACAAGCGATAGCCTCCGGCAAGAGGGGAAATTGCGGGAGGCGCTGGCCGAACTCCGGAAAGCCGCCGCTCTAAGCCCTGACACCTTCTTGCTGCAGTTGGCAAGGGAAACAGAAACTGAACTGGAAACAGCTTTCGAAGAAAATCGCAGGCTTGGAAACAGCCTCTCCAACAACAGCATGCACAGGCAAGCCCTGCAGGCCTACTCCAAAGCCCTGGAACTCAAACCCAACGACCCCTACCTGCACTACGACCTGGCCTGCACCTATTCTCTCCTCCGGGATGCCGAACTGAGCTTCCGCCACCTCGAACGGGCGGTGGAGTTGGGCTACCGCGAAACGGCCAGGATACGGACGGACGCCGCCCTGGCCTTCCTTCGCGCCCAGCCGGGGTTTGGGGTTTTCGCCCAAAACGGTTACCGCCAGCCGACAGAGGACGGACGGTGACCCATTGGGAGGGGCAACAACCTCTGGAATTTAATATTTGAAAAATTCCACTGAATATTTGGGCAATTTACGCCTGGTCCTTATTTTTATTACGGTTTTCTACCGATCCTCCATTTATTTCATCACCAAAACCCCAAAACCCATGATGCCGTCACGCTTTATTCCCCTCTGAAGCCGATAAATATTTCCATTGCAACTATCCTTGGTAATTCCCTCCTTTTACAGGAGAGGTATTGCCGCTACCCAAAACAACCTATTGCCTTATGAGACACCTTCTAACCCTTTTCCTTTGCTTTTACACCTCCTTTCTTTCGGCCAATACCTGTTCCACCGCCATTGTGGTTAACCCGGGCGCCAACTGGCAGGGGCTCACCGATAACCAGTTCGACAATCAGGAGTCCTGGTATGTCATCACGCCTTCCCAAAACGGAACGTTGGAATTCTGCCGGGCAGCAGGGTATGTCGTCTACGACGGATGCACTTTCGGGGACCCTACCGGCCAGCTCTACCCCAGTGCTACCGCCACTTTCTGCACGGTAGGTATTGAAGCCCCCCTTGAAACCCTGCCGGTTTTCGCCGGCAACAGCGTATACATCAGAGTTCAGGCCGGGATAGCCGGCTCGACGGTTTATGTGCGCTTTGTCTCGGGAGGCGGCGGCGCCAACTGCAGCAGCACCTGTTACGAAAACTCTGAACTGTCTGGCGGGCAGGTTGTTCAGTGTGATAATTTTGAGAGCTACCCTGCCAACCAGGGTGTTTCGGCCCAGCAATCCTGGCGGCTTTGGTCTGCGGCGTCTGACGATGCGAATGTCCGCTTTTACAACAATGCTCCGGAAAAGTACCTGCATGTTGAACGCACCTCCGGTTCTGTGCCCGATGTCATCTACAGCCTGGGCAACCGCACGAGCGGGCGCTACCGGCTTTCCTGGACTATGCTCGTCGTCGGAAACCGAAGCGCTTACTACAATATTCTGCATACCTTGCCCGATATTAACAATCCCGGCGCGGGCGCCAACTGGGCGTACGAGGTTGTATTCAATTCAAATGGCGGCGGCCAGCTGATCCGGCCAGGTTCTACCGTTAATTTCAGCTATACCAATGGTGGATGGAACCGGGTCATGCAGATCATCGATATGGACAATAACGTTGCCGAATTCTGGATCAATGACCAGTTTGTCGACAGCTGGACGTTCAGCGGCAGCATTTCCTCCGCAACCGGCGTCAACCGCCTGGCGGGCGTCAACTTCTTTGCTTTCGAAGGGCAGAACGGCGACGCTTCCAATTTTTACGCCATTGACAACATCTGCCTGTGGGAAGTGCAGGGTTGCACCTGCCCGCTGGTCTATGATCCGGTTTGTGTCAAGAATGGGGTGGAATATGGAAATAGCTGCGCCGCCACGTGCTTCGGAGGCTACATTTCCGCCGAGTGGAACGCCGGGGCTTGCGGCGGGAATGGCAATGTTTGTCAGGGCACGCCCATACAATGCGGGCAAACCGTCGCTAACCAAACCACCGTCGACCAATCCAATGATTTCAACACCCTCAACTATGCCAACTGCCAGGATATTGACGAGCTTTTCGGCGGGAACGACAAGCTGTACGAAATCACCATCACCCAGCGGCAGCAGGTGAAGATCTTCCTGGATATCCAAAACAACAGGGACCTGGACCTCTTCCTGCTGGATGAATGTACGGACCCGCATGAATTCAGCCCAACTTCCACCACCAACTGTATTGCCGCCAGTTATGAAAACAACCTCAACACCGGTATTTTCCGGGAGGGCATAGATATCATCCTGGATCCGGGAACCTACTTCATCGTGGTCGACGGGAAAAACAGCACCCGGCAGGGAGCGTTCGAGCTTTCCGTCTCCTGCGATTGCAGTTGTTCGGAACCGGCCGGCGACCAGCCTGTCGGCAACGTCTCCCTTTGTGACAACCTCGAAGATTACAATCTTGCCGCCATCTCGCCACAGTCTACCCGCTGGCGCCTGTGGAGTACCGGCGCCGATGACGGAGCCGTCATCCTCCAGGGCGACAACCAGGTGCTGCAAATGGAAGAAAACGGCCCGGTTGCACCCGATGTGCTCTACTTGCTCGACAACCTCAACACTGGCCGATACCGCCTCTCCTGGCAAATGTGGGTAGACAGCGAAAAAGCCGCCTACTACAACATCCAACACAGCCTGCCCGACATCAACAGCCCCGGAGCGGGCGCCAACTGGGCATACGAGGTGTTCTTCAACCCGGACGGAACCGGGATACTGGACCTCCAGAACCAGGACGTCAGCTTCAATTATATCAACGGCAGTTGGAACAATGTCATGCAGATCATCGATATCGATCAGAACAGGGCTGAGCTGTGGATCAACCACCGATATGTGGCTTCCTGGAATTTCAGCGAAGGGTCGGCCGGCAGCAGCGGCCAGCTTGCCGCCATCAATTTTTTCGCCAACGATAACAACAGCTATCTGATAGACGACATCTGCTTGTGGGAAGTGGGAGTCGACTGTAACTTTATCAACTGCCAGGAGCAGGACCCCGTCTGCGGCCTGAACAATATACAGTATGCCTGCGCCGGCCGGGCCCGCTGCGAAGGGTATATTTCCAGCGAATGGGAGCGCTGCTTTTCCATTTGCGACTACGGCGGCACCTTCGTATACCGCAGCGACGGCTTCACCGACACCATGCGGGTGACCGACCTGGCGCCCCCCCTGCTGCGGCAGGAACCCTGCATCCAGAACAGTTATGACGGTGTGATCCCTGACAACTTCTACGCCGACATTTATATTTTTTACAATGACAATTCCGATGATATCAATGTCACCGACCTGTTGATGGGCGACAACACCAAATTCTTCGTATTCAGCTGCGATTGCACCGGCGCCGATTGTACCCAAACCTGCCTGGGCGAAGTGGGCAATGGTTTTTCCGGCGACGGCCTGCCGGAGGGCTTCTATTACATCGTCGCCACCAATACCGAGACGGAAGCCTACGGCTTTGCCGTTTTCCCCAATGGCGACTGCGCCTCCGGCCTGCCCACGCTCAACTGCTCCGATTCTGTCACAGGAGACTTGAATACCGCTGACCCGGACTACGATACGGGATCCGGCGACGGCTTCAATGCCTATGGCGATTGTTACAACGGCGCCAGGCCCTACACCGGAGGAGACGATGAGTACCGCTTCGTGCTCGACGAGCCGGGCATCGTATCCATCAGCCTGGAAACCGGGGGCGCCGCAGGGGTATTCCTCTACAACTATCTCTGCGCCAGAAACTGCCTGGGTTATGCGGAAACCGGCCCGCAGGGCGGCCTGGCCACCCTCGATTCGTTCCCGCTTACAGACGGGGTGTATTACCTCATCGTCGACAAAGCCTTCGATGACGGCCAGAGCGCCAGTTACGCGCTCACACTGAACTGCCAGGACAACGATCAATTTTTCTTCGCCGCTTTCAATGACGTAGAAGAATTCGTAGAGGATTGCCCACCCGACCAGAATTCCACCCACCAGGTCACGATTCCCGAGACGGCCTTTACCTTCACCCAGCAACACCGGCTTAGCTTCCTGGCTCTCGACAACGGCCTCCCAAGAGCGATCGAGGGCATGAGCGTCTTCTGGAACGGAGCGGCCGCCATGGCCTTCGACGTGCCGGAAGACCTGGCAGGCGACAACTTCAAGTGCGCCTACGAGGTGGGCGACAAATTCCAGCTGTTTCTGTCCGACCTCAGCGGCAGCAACTTCAACGGAAGCCTTTGCGACCTGGAATTCCAGCGGATCAATACCGGCGGGGCGACGGCCGACAGCCTTTTCATGCCCGGTGAAACCAGCCTGATCACCAGCATCACCCGACGGGAGGTCGATAACGCCCGCTTATCTTCCATCTTCGAAACCGTTCCGGCACAAGGAGATACTTTTAACATACAGGTGCTGACCGACCAAAACTGGACGGTTACCGAGAACCCGGAGGAGGACTGGCTACGGATAGACCCCACCAGTTCCGATGGGTCGGAAAGTGTACGGATCGAAGTGGACCCCAACCCTTTTGCAATTCCCCGGCGCACCCTTCTGCAATTTAAGTTTGAAGGCGGCATTACCACCTTTCAGTTCCTGGCTGTGGAGCAACTGGGCGTATGTGCCACGCCCCAGGTGAGCATTCTTTCCGATGCGGCAGGCAACCAGGTTTGCTTTGGAGAAACGGTAACGCTCACCGCACAGATCGCCCCCCCCGGCCAGTATGACATCGAATGGAGCTCGGGCGGCAGCTCTCCGCAAATAACGGTGGCTGCCGGCGGCGACATCCAGCGGTCCGTCACCGTCACCGAAAACAATTGTTTTACATCGGCCACCGCCGACATTTCTATCCAGGCTATCGCCCCGCCCGCACCCCCGGTAAGCATGGGAAACGAGGAATATTGCCAGGGTCAGGCCCTGCCCGTTTTACAGGTTACCTCCACCGAAATGGTCAACTGGTACACGCAGCCGCAGGGAGGCGCCCCGGTAGGCGCCGGGCTCGCCCTTACGCCCTCTGCCCCGGGCACTTATTATGCCGAAGCAGTAACTGCCCAGGGATGCGCCAGCGAAACAAGGACGGCAGTAACAGCGGTGGAATTGCCCACGCCCACCGCCGATGCCGGAAATGACGCCGCCATCTGCAGTGGCTCCTCCGTCACGCTCAGCTCCTCGGCCAGCGGCGGCAGCGGCAGCGGCTATACGTACGGCTGGAGCGGCGGCCTGCCCTCCGTCCAGAACCCGACGGCAAGCCCCGTCAGCGACATCACCTACATGCTCACCGTGACAGATGGGAAAGGATGCACAGATACCGATGAGGTAACGGTTACCGTAAACGGATTACCGCAGGCAAGCATACAAGCAGTAAATGCCAACTGCGGGCAATCCGACGGCAGCGCCACCGCCATTGCCACCGGCGGAGCGGGAGATTATTCGTTCGCCTGGAGCGATGGCCAGACAGGGCCAACGGCCAACGGCCTGGCCGCCGGCCCCATTTCAGTGACCGTAACCGACGGCGCCGGTTGCATGGCCACTGCCTCCGTTACCATAAGCGATATTGCCGGGCCGGCCATTTTCCCAATGAACAGCCAGGAGATCTGCGCCGGAGAAACCGCCACGCTGCAAACCGGCGCCAACAGCGGCACAGGGCCCTATACCTTCACCTGGAACCAGGGGCTGCCCAACGGGCCGGTACAAACCGTATCTCCAGGCAGCACCACCACCTACCAGGCGACGGTTGCCGACGCAAACGGCTGTTTAGCGTCCACCACCGTATTGGTAACCGTCCACCCCCTCCCAGTTGCCAATGCAGGCGACGACAGAGAAATATGCAGCGGCGAGCAGTCCCTGCTTCAGGCCTCCGCTTCCGGTGGTACGGGAGATTACGTCTACCACTGGAATAACAGCCTCGGCTTTGGAGCAGAAAAGTTGGTAAGCCCGCTGGCCACTACAACCTATACCATTACCATTACCGATGAAGAAGGTTGTTCGGATACGGATGAGGTAATGCTGAGCGTCAATCCGCTGCCAGCCGTGAGCATTACCAAAGCGGATGCTGCCTGCGGACAGGACAACGGCAGCGCTGTGGCCACAGCCACCGGCGGCGCCGGCCCTTACACCTTCGAATGGAGCGATGGGCAGGCCGGCGAAAATGCCACCGGGCTGGCCGCCGGCAGCTATTCCGTAACGGCAACCGACACCAGAGGATGTACGGCTACTGCTACCGTGGCCATCAGCGACCAGGCGGGGCCCGTCGTCAATATTCCGGGGGTATCGCAGATCTGCCGGGGGGACAGCGCCAACCTGATCGCTATTGTTGTGGACGGAAACGGGCCGTTCAGCTACAACTGGAACGACGCCCTCGGTACGAACAACAATATCAGAGTAGCGCCCACAACCACCAGGGCCTATTCCGTTACAGTCACCGACGCGAATAATTGTGTAGGAGTGGCCCAGGTTACCGTTCCGGTCGCCCAACGGGCAACCGTCAATGCCGGGCCGAACCAGTCCGTCTGCCTCGGCGAGGCCATACAACTCAATGGGCAGATCGGGGGAGGAGCGGCCAGCGCCGAGTGGGACGCCCTGATCGCCGGCGGAACCTTCAGCCCGGGGCCGGATGCGCTGGATGCGGTGTACACCCCTCCTGCCGGCTATACCGGGCCGGTCACCTTTGCCCTGATGGTAGAGGCCGAAGCGCCCTGCCCGGCAGTACTGAGTTATATGGCCGCCGATATCAAACCATTGCCGGCTCTGGAAATAGACGGTGGCTCGGTCCAGTGTGAACCCGGCTTCAATAACTACGGTTTCGAGATTGCATCGAACGCCAGCCAGGTGAACTGCAGCGCCGGCGCCGTAGCGCCGGCCGGCCCGGGGCTGCTCAGCGTCACCGGCATTCCGGTAGGGCTGAATGTTACCGTCACCGCCGTCAACCCGGTTACCGGTTGTGAAAATACAGAGGAAGTGAATTCTCCGATATGCGAATGCGAAGCAGTTGTTTCCGATCCGCCGGTAAGCCTAGGTAATGTGGAAGTATGCGAAGGTGCGCCCCTTCCGGCGCTTCAGGTAGAAGTAGATGAAGGAGAAACGGCTTTCTGGTATGCTACGCCAACGGGCGGCGATACCCTCGCTGAAAATACCACCAGTTATCAGCCGGACGCCCCGGGCTCCTATTATGCTGCCAGGTTTGACCTGCAGACCCTCTGTGAAACCACCGCCCGCGTTGAAGTTTCCCTGTCTACCCGGCCCTTGCCCGTGGCGAATGCCGGTGAAGATCAAACCATCTGCCCGGGTGATGAGGCGACGCTGCAGGCTCAGGAAGAAGAAGGCTACGCCTACGAATGGAGCACCGGAGCAACAACCGCCGCCACCACGGTGAGCCCGGCAACTACTCAAACCTATACGGTAACCGTAACCGCCGACGGCTGTTCCGCTGAAGATATGGTGACGGTAGCCGTCACACCGGATATCGAGGCGGCTTTTGTCCTTCAGAATGCATTGGATTGCTTTGGAGATACCGACGGCGTTTTGTTCGTCAACGCTACCGGAGGAGCCCCCCCTCTGTCCTACGAGTGGAATACCGGCGATACGCTGCCGAGCCTCTCCGGCCTGTCCGCAAACATCTATACGGTAACCATCACGGACCAGGAAGAATGTGAAACGACGGAAAGCTTTGAGATGACGGAGCCGTCGGCCATAACGGAAACCGCCGTTTCCATCACCGCAGACACCAATGGCATTGGTTCGGGCGCCATCGATATCGAGATTGGAGGCGGCAGCCCGCCTTATGCCTTTACCTGGACGGGGCAGAACTTCTCCAGCAGCCAGGAGGACCCCTCCGGCCTCCGGGAAGGCGAATACTTCCTCGAGGTGAGAGACAGCCGGGGATGCGCCCAGGCACTGGGGCCGTTTACCGTGCCCCTCATTGTCGGGCTGGAGGACAAGCTGGTAAGGCCGGCAGCCGTTCAGCTGTTCCCCAACCCCACCACCGGGCGGGTATGGGCCTCCGTTTCGCTGCCCCGGCGCGGAGATGTGCAACTGGAAGCCTTCAACCCACTGGGCGAACGCATCCTCCGGCAGGAATGGAGGGATATCACCGAGCGGTCCGCCGAGCTCGACTTTTCAGCCCATTCCTCCGGAGTGTATCTGGTCAAGATCACCTACGGGCAGGAGGTCTTCGCCAAACGCCTCATTGTTCAACAATACTAAGTTATGAGAACAGGCCTTGTTATTGCACTGACGATTTCTTTGCTGGCGGGCTGCCTCGGCCCGGAGGCCGATCGGCTGGAGTTCTTTGAGGTGAATCTCCAGCAGGTGAGCAACACTCCGGAACTGGGCGGGGTAGAACTCACCGGGGTACTGGCCGACGATGAGAACATTGCCATCGAAGAACACGGATTCATCTGGGCAAGTACGGTTTCAGCCCTGGAAAACCTCACGGCTGAAGCCCAGTGGATAAAACAACCCGGCGCTCCGGAAAGCCCTGCGTTCACAGCCACAGCCACCGGCTTGTCTCTGGACAGCATCTATTACTTCCGGGCGTACGCCATTGCCGGCGAGCGCCGCGCCCTGTCTGACATCCTTTCGTTTTCTATCGGTGTGAACATTGGCATTTCCCGGGAAGTCTTCACCGATAATGACAGCGCCGTGCTCACCGGGTTCATTCAGGGTTTGCAGCAGGATGTCAACATCAGTGTCGGCGACCATGGTTTTGTATGGTCAGAAACGAATGCATTTCC
>JAGFJE010000498.1 GCA_024103175.1 Phaeodactylibacter sp. | reverse complement strand
CCGAGAATAATGATCAGCGTATAGACCAATCCCGGCACGTAAAAGAGCAGGGTCAGTAAAAGTGAGATCCAGAAGCGGTTGGTGATGCCGTCGTAAAGGCCCATAGCCAGGGGCGGCAGCAGGATGGCAATGATGACCAGCAGAAGGAGGTTGGTGTCGCTGGCCCGGCGGAACTCCTTAACCTTGGCCTTCAGTGCTTTTTTAAATTCCTTTCGTTGCTGGCGTTTTTTCTTCCGCAGTTCCTTTTTGCTGAGGGCCGATGTTTCTTCAACGCCCTTTTCTACTTTGGTTTCGGCTTTGATGTGCACTACCGCCTGGGCGGGCTGAATGTTCAGCAACAGGAACAGGCTGCACAGGGAAAGAAGGTAAGGTAGTTTCATGGATCCGGTATTTGGTGAAGAAATATTTGCGGGGCGGAACGAGTGCCGGCGCCGGCCGTATCGGTTCAATATGCCAAAATACACAAATCCTCGGGAAAGGGGAATTGCTGTCCTGACCTAAATCAACCAATCACCCCAATCAACCCCCGTCTTCGTCCCTCAGCCGGGTAAAAATCAACCAATGAACTAAACCGGCTTTATCATAGGCAGGTCAACCACCTTGGCTTCTTTCGGCCCGATACTCATCCAGCCTATGATGCCGCCGGAGGCCTTGGCCACGTAGCGGGCGAAGCTGAGCAGGCCGTCGTAGAAGTGCTTGGCGTGTTTGGGCTCCAGAAGAGGCAGGACGTCGTTGATCTTGCTCAGTTCGCCGCTGATCACTTCCTGGCGTTTTTCGGGGTCTCTCGGCAGGAGGCGGATCAGCTCCATCAAGCGTTCGTGCAGGTTCTCGTCTACCTTCTGGTAATACTCCTGCCACTCCGCATGGAAGCGGAATCCCCGGATGTGCGCTATCTTTTCTCCCCGTTCCAGTTCGGCATCTTCAATGATGCCGTCCGCCCCGGCTACCAACAGCGTGACGTAAGGTATGGCGTCGTACAGGACCTTTTGCTTTTCCGGTGATAAGGAGTCTATATTTTTGATCATGGCGGACTTGCTATTGTTTTCGGCCCAAAAATAAACTTTTACCGGTTAGGAGGCGGCAAAAACGAGTTGATATTTCTCGGTATTTTCGTGATCGGTGAGGTTGTTGGCCTCCGCACCTGGGATCAAATATTAACGGCGACTGCAATAACCAGCAGGTGGATGAATATCCCGGCGATAATGCCCACATTCCTCTGGCTGTCAGACAGAGTGGGGATTATTGTCCTGAATGCCAGGTAACCCAGCGGCAGGTAGAGCAGCAGTCCGGAGAAAGTGCCTGGTGAATAAGAAGCGGACGCCAGGCAGGACAAGGGGTGCAATATGCCGTTAGTGAACAGCAATGTCCATAGGGCGAGCAGGGCCACGTTGTTTTTCCAACCCAGGGTATAGGCAATGGCGAAAGCGGCCATCATCGGCCAGGCGATGCCGTTGATGATCAGAAAGTCGGAGGTGGACAGATCGGCATTCAAAAAAGCGGACAACCATACAGGAAAGCCTACACCGGCAAAGTATTCCTCCAGCAGGTGGATGGCGTAGGCGGCCGGCAGCAGCCAGGCCAGGAGGGTGGGGGGGAAGTGTTTCATGGTTTCATTGGTTCATAGTTAGGGAACTTCGTCGTGGATAAAAATACCTCTTCGATCCCAATAAATTTGAATAACCTATCCTTCCAAACCACCAATTCTACATTTCTCCCCCTTGGGGGGAGGTGCCGAAGGCGGAGGGGGCTACTCCGTCCGCAACGCTTCCGCCGGATTGGCGCGGGCGTTGCGGAGGGTGTGGAAGCTGATCGTCAGCAGGGCGATGGCCAGGGCGATTAAACCACCCAGCAGAAAGGCGAGGGGCCCAACGTCTATCCGGTAGGCAAAGTTGTTCAGCCATCGGTTCATCGCCCAGAAGGTGAGGGGACTGAAGGTAAGGAAGGCCAGTAGCACCAGCAAGGCGAAATTCTTCGACAGGTGCACCACGATCTGGCCGGCAGTAGCGCCGAGCACCTTTCGGATGCCCACCTCCTTTGTTTTCTTTTCCATGGTGATGGCGGCCAGGCCGAAAAGGCCCATGCAGGCGATGAGGATGGCCAGGATCGCCATAATGGCCACTACGGCCTCCATCTGCCGGTCGGAGCGGTAGAGTTCCTCGAAGTGTTCATCCAGGAAGGTGTAACGGAAGGGCCAGCCCGGAACGCGCTCGTTCCACACCCGCTCCACATCGGCTATGCCGGCTTCGATCCTGTCTCCCCGGAGTTTTACCGACAGTTCGTCGTAGCCCCAGTCGGGATGGACCACCATGGCCAGGGTGTTGATGTCATAGTGCAGAGAATTGAAGTTGAAATCTTCGGCCACGCCGATGATCGTGCCCAGGGAGTCATCCGGGTACCAGGAGTGGCCGGCGGAGAGGCCGACGGGGTCGTCCAGCCCCAGTTCTTCCGCCAGGGATTCGTTGATGATGAAGGCGTAGTCTTTGTCGGTGGCGTATTCCCTGGAAAAGGCCCTGCCCTGCGTTACCGTTATCTCGTATACGTCCAGGAAATCGTAATCCACATTGACGTTGCTGGGCGTCATGCCGAAAATGGAGTCTGTTTTTAGTTTGAAGCCCCACTGGTGAAAGTTGTTGCCGAGCCGCTGGCCGGAGGCTGTTACTCCCCTGACATTACTGCTCTTCAGTAGTTCTTCCTTAATGGTTTCGAAGGCCCTGTTGGCTTCCTGGTTCATGTCCACGAGCAGGATATGGTCTTTATTCAGGCCAATATCTTTATTCTTCATATACATCAGCTGCTGAATGACCGTAAGTGTGCTCACGATCATGGCGATGGCCAGGCCGAACTGAAGGACGACCAGCGCGCTGCGGAAGATGCTCTTTCGGCTTTTGACGTCGCCTCCCCTGAGAATGTTCACCGTCCGGTAAGAAGCCAGGTAATAGGATGGGTAGATGCCGGCCAGGAAACCCAGGGCCAGGGCAAGCAACATGGCCAGGGCCAGGCTCAGCGGGTGATCGAGGAAATATCCCATGGACAAGGTTCTGCCGACGAGCTGATTGAGCAGGGGCGTGGCCGCTGCGCTTATTGCCAGGGCAAGGAGGAAAGAAAAGGCGCCCATCATCACCGATTCCACCGCGAACTGGGAGAACAGCTGCCCTTTGCGGGCGCCCGCCGTCTTGCGAATGCCAACCTCTTTCCAGCGGTGAGCGGCTCGTGCTGTGATCAGGTTCATAAAGTTGACGGCGGCAATGAGCAGGATAAAAAAGCCCACGAGGGCGAAGATGTCAAGATAAGCGCCGTTGAACTTCCGGTAATTCTGGTAGTCGTGCTCTACATTCATGGAGGCGAGGTGCACCCTGGGCAGAGGCTGGAAGTAGAGTTGGTAAAAATTATTGACGTCTTGCCCGTTATTTTCTTCCGGCGGCATGTACCGGCTCAGAAATTCGGGCATTTTTTCTTCGAGTTCAGATATCTCGGCAGCCGGGCCCAGCAGCAGGTAGGTGACCAGGTAATTGGACCCGAATTCTCCATTGAATTCCGGGTTTTCACGGGTGACGGTGGGCATGGAAAGCAGGGCATCGAACTGCAGGTGGGAGCTTTCCGGCACATCTTTCAGGATGCCGGTGATCTTGTAGGGGGTATCGCCTATCACCAGGCTTTCATTCAGTGCGGAGGTGCTCCCGAAGAATTTCTTTGCCGTTTCTTCACTGATGGCCATCGTATTGGGTTGATCCAGGGCGGTGGCGGGGTCGCCGGCCAGCAGCGGGAAGTCGAACAGCTCCAGAAAGGTGCTGTCTACCGTTACGACATCCTCGACGATCAGGCGGGTGTCGCCTTGCTCGAAGAGCTGTTTGCCGCGGTTCCAGTAGCGGGTGAAGTTTTGTATCTCCGGATAGTCCTTCTTCAGGTTGGGCCCCATGCCGGGCATGGAAAGGGCGACGTGTTGGGTGTTGGTGCCCGGGAAGCTCTGGATCTCATTGAGGCGGTAAAGCTGATCCTTCCGGGTGTGGAAGGCGTCAAAGCTGCGCTCGTCCTGTATGAACAGGTAGATAACGAGGCAGGCGGCGATGCCGAAGGCCAGGCTGAAGATGTTGATGGAGGATAACAGCTTCTGGCTGGCGGCGTTGCGCAGGGCAACTTTCAGGTAATTGCGGAGCATAGCGGGTGATTTTAGGAGGGAGCCAGGTTTCAGGCTGTAGGGTTTAGCCCAATTCCTGATTCATTGCCCCGTCCCGGATTACATAACAGTCGGGTACTAAAATAGCACTTTTTTCGAAATTGGCCAGATCGGGCAGGCAGGCTACCAATCTAGCATTGGACAAAAGTCGGAAATCGGAAGTCGGAAGTCGGAAGTCGGAAGTCGGAACAGGGTTCTGAATAAGCGCTTAGCGCCCATTTTTCCGACTTCCCACTTCCCCCTTGGACGAAGCGTCTGAGGGCATTTCTCTGGACGTCCAAAGTCCAAAAGGGTTGATGCACCGGCCTCTTTGGGTTGATTTGATGGGAAGGCAGCCTGATTATTTCAGTCGGCGAATTATTCGTTGTACTTCATCAGGCTCCCACCAACGGATAATGGATAGCAATAGCTTCGTGATCTGCCGGCGTGGCCGGGCAACCCGGTGGGCGATGACGGCCACCGCCTCATCCATGGTATGGATATAGGCTTCAGTGGCCTGCCCCTCCAGTTGCGCCAGGGCGCAGGCATTGGCCCAGGCGCCCTGCCGGGCTTTGGTGATGCTGAACTCTATGACCGCCCTGTCTCTGTTCCGCATTACCCGGCGGAGGAACCGCATGGGCGGCCAGATGCGCTCCAGTTTCGATTGCATGGTGTCGGTAAGCGAGGCGATGATGTCGTTGATCTTCTCGAAATCCTTTTCCAGGTTGCTGATCTCATCCCCCGGAGCGGTGAGCGCCGCGGCGATGCCCAGGTCGAGGTTGATGTGGGTATTGATGCCCAGTACCAGGTGTTGGAGAACGATCAGGGAGTGGTCGTCGGCGGCCTCAAAGGCAATCTTCCAGCTCTGGGTGGGCGCCTGGCCCCGGCGGTACTGTTCCCAGGCCTCCAGATACCGGTTGGCAAAAATTACATCCAGTTTTTCCATGCGGGCGCCGTCTTCGAACTGCCCTGCCAGGATGGCGTCCCGCACCGCTTCGGTCATGCTTTTGTAGAGCAGGGCAAAATAGGCCTGGCGGGAGCCCTCCTCCTCGCAGGTGCGGATGATGTGCTCCAGGGCGTCGATGACTTCGGAGATGGTGGCGGCGGGTATGGGCATAGAGTATGGGTTCGGTGAATTTATATCTGCGGCTTAAAATTAACAGGATTCACCAAAATAACTCCTCAATTTCCTTTCAATAATGTCGGCAATTGCAGTACTCCCACCCGAAAGGGCAGCGCTCCGGCTCATAATCACAGAACTCTATGCCGGTGCAGCCGAACTTCATTACCATAGCGGGTTCGCCCATTCGTCCCAACAGGAGGGGATATATAATCCTGGCCGGCGCCTTCTCCGGTATGACGAATGAGAAATTGAAAGCGGCCCACAGCCTGCATATTGCCGGCACGAGGGCTTTCAGTTCTTCATCGGACAGCTGATTTTCCGGTGGGAAAGCCTCCGGTTCGAAGCCAAAGTGGCCGAACATAGTCGGTTCGCCGGGTTCTCCGTCGAGCCATTTTTCCATTTCGTCGATGGAAGCCGAAGCCTCCGGGTTGAGGATATCCTCCGTTTCCATTGCACCCCGCCGGAGCCGCTCAGCTTCTTCTTCACTGATCGCTTCGGGCAAGATAAGCCAGGGATCGAACAGGCCATGCCGCCAGAAATGGGGAGGGTGTCGGCGCCAGCGGTTGACGATGGTGGTTTCAATATCCTGGAGGAGCTGTGAAATATAGGCTTTCATGGATCGCAGTGTAATAAAGTGTTGTTACGGATAATTAGGCTACCATTCTAAGGCTAGACAGCCTCGTACATCGTACACAGCCAAAGACTGCCTTTTGCCGGTACATCGTACATAGCTCCCCGGGAACTTCTGTCCGGCCATAGATGGATAGCCTACAGTGAGATCTCCGAAAAACTGTGCGCGCCCCAGCCTTCCTCCTTCTGCTTCGGGCAGGTAAAATGCTCGAAAATCGTCTCCAGGTGGTGGCGGGAATCGCGGTGGCAGCACAGCCCCCAGTCGGCATTGAAAGGCGCGTAGAACGCGCAGCCGCCGCACTGCCGCCCTTCTTCGTACTGCGCCCGGGTTTCCGGTTCTTCCGGCCACGCGGCGTCATACAAGTCCTTGGCGCTGGGGTTCGACCAGGTGTCGGTGATGATGGCGTTTTTATTCTGGCGGCCGGGGTATTCCTTTTCCATTGGCCGGGCCGGCATCACCCGCTTTTGGTATTCCTCCAGCGCCTGCCGGAGGTCGTCGGGGATGCGGTCCCGAATGACGACGCGGGGGAACACCTCTACGGGAGGAGATTCGATCACTTCCTTCTCCAGGGTAAAAATGTGGAAGTCATTGCAGATGTAGGTGCCATAGCATTGGCCGCCCCGGCAGGCCGCCCGGGGGTGGCATTCCCGGTAATTGCAGGTGCGCCCCAGGTATTCGTGCTGTTCGTTGGCCAGGAAAACATCGGAGCCTACTGATTCTGGCATGGAAAGCATCCTGCCTGTCAGCTTCCGGCCAACATCGGCAATGGGCTTGACGGGCGCCTCCTCGCTGACCGTCACCAGCAGGCAGAGGATATGCGGCTTCTTGACCGGCTGGGTGATCTCGCGGACGATGGCGACGCGGCGGACGCCCTCCTTCCGGCTGAGCTGCTCGGCAAACTCCATGGCATTTTTGATGAATGCTTCGCGGATGGGGTTGGTGGGCATGGCGTAAAGGATTAGCCGGCCTTTTCGGGCCGGTGGTTTGATTGATTATTTCCGGTGGGCGCCCGGCTTTGGGCCCTGGCGGCCGGGGCGGGCAAAATTCTTTGCGCAGTAGGTTAAAAATCGGAAATTTTGGCTGGAGCTGCAATTTTTTGGGTCGTTATTTAAAATATACAAAAGGGGCTCTCCAGGTTGGTACAGACTTTCCGGAAAAACAATCTGTGATGAACCATATACGCCATTCAGTTCAGTTCAGAAGAATACTATTCTGGGTGTTCTTGAGGGAGTTAAAACTGACTTTATAACTCACGCCTATCCTTTGGTGAACAGCTTAGTAGAAGAGGACGGCTTCCGGCTGGCTTCAAAGGAAGACATTGGCGCCATGAAACTGAACGCTATAGCTCATAGCGGCCAGCGCTTGAAAGACTTCATCGATATATACTTTCTTCTGGAACTCTTACCGCTGGATAGCTTGCTCAAGGCATACGAAATAAAGTATCCCAATTCTAACCTGCTGATCCCCATGAAAGGGCTTACTTACTTCGACGATATTGATCACGACGCTGATCCTCCCATTTTGAATCGAAAAATAAGCATTGAGATGCTTAAAAAACGGCTGGTTGAGGCGGTAGAGAATCCAAAAAAAGTTTTTTAAGGCCTTAAGATAGAGAAAGAAGTGAGAGGCCTATTATGGAACTTACAATGGGCTACTGTGGTTTTTAACCAAAAATCTCCACCCGAGATTTTGATTTTCCTAATGGGTTTGACTAACTTTGCATTCGCTTTAAAAGAAGGCGATTTTTTCGGGGTGTAGCGCAGCCCGGTTAGCGCGCGTCGTTCGGGACGACGAGGCCGGAGGTTCGAATCCTCTCACCCCGACTACGCCCGCCGAAGCTCAAGGAGCGAAGGCGGGCATCAAATTTTGCCACCCTAGCTCAGCTGGTAGAGCAACGCATTCGTAATGCGTGGGTCGGGAGTTCGAGTCTCCTGGGTGGCTCAGTGAATAAAACTCCTTGCGAATGAACAGCAAGGAGTTTTTTTATTGCCCTGAACGGCACACTTGCCCAGCCCCCCAGGAGGCGAGAAGTTTATCCCGTCCTAGCGAAGTAGGGTTGTGGAAACCGGCAATCAACCATTCAGCATTCCACAACCCTTACGCAGCTTTGACGGGAAGTC
>JAGFJE010000464.1 GCA_024103175.1 Phaeodactylibacter sp. | reverse complement strand
CCTTATCGATGCCCTTGGAAAAACGCTTCCAGGTTTTATAAACCTGCCGGCCGCTGGCACAGCCTGCCTGCCATTACTGCCAGGTAGGCAGGCAGGCGGGCGCTGGAAGGTTCCGGCCTCATTTGGTTTGGCGCACTGCTCAAACATCTGGAATGTTTTTATTATCTTCAAACAGGGCCTAGTACAACGTAACCTGATTTTACTTTCAATCAGGCGCAAAAACCTGGGGAACTTTTCTATTCCAATTTTGAACAGCCTACCTGCCGGGTTCGGCAACACAGGAACTTACCTGAAAACCCGGCAGGTTGGAACACAACTTTTCCCCCCCTCCCGTGTTCAAGGAAAGGCTGCCGAAAAAACGAAAGCGTTTATAACAAAACAACCGTGGCTAAGCGCCGTAAAAAAGGCGACGCCCGGAAATTTTCCGGGCGCCGCCGGCAGAACAGGCAATATTTGGCGCAGGCCGCCCGGAGGCATAGAAAATTTGACCATAGGGGCAGGGGGGCAAAGCCACGCCAGCCGCCGGTTCCCGAAACTTACCTCCGGACACAATAATTTTAAAAGGGGCTTTTGTATTTAGGGAAAAAAGCTATACCTTTGCAATCGCTTTTTGAGCAAGGTATTCCTATGCAGAAGATAAAGCATTGTTATACAGACTAAATCACGAAGAAAAAGATGCCTACTATTAATCAATTGGTGCGCAAAGGCAGGAAGAAAATAGTATCGAAGAGCAAGTCTCGCGCGCTGGACGGATGCCCGCAGAAGCGCGGTGTATGCACTCGTGTGTATACTACGACGCCGAAGAAGCCGAACTCTGCCCTGCGCAAGGTGGCGAAGGTGCGCCTGACCAATGGCCTGGAAGTCATCTGCTACATCCCGGGCGAAGGGCACAACCTGCAGGAACACTCCATCGTGCTGGTGCGCGGCGGCCGTGTGAAAGACCTGCCGGGCGTGCGGTACACCATCGTCCGCGGCGCACTGGATACCGCCGGCGTGGAAGGGCGCCTGCAGTCCCGCTCCCGCTACGGCGCCAAGCGCCCGAAGAGCTAGCATAATAATAATTATGTTTCAATCCAATTGCGAAACCTCTAATTCGGATAAAGAGTAATGAGAAAGAGAAAGCCAAAACTTAGAGTTATTCAGCCGGACCCCCGGTACGGAGACCCCATGGTGACCCAGTTTGTCAACCACATGATGTGGCAGGGCAAAAAGACGGTCGCGCTGCGCATCTTCTACGACGCCATGGACATCATTAAAGAGCGTACCAAGCAGGACGAACACGCCATGTGGAAGAAAGCGCTGAATAACGCCATGCCGCAAGTGGAAGTACGCAGCCGCCGGATCGGGGGCGCCACCTTCCAGATCCCGACGGAGATCCGCGCCAAGCGCAAGGTGTCCATCGGCATGAAGTGGCTGATCAAGTTCTCCCGCCAGCGCAGCGGCAAGGGGATGGCGGATAAACTGGCGGCAGAGGTCATGGCCGCCGCCAAAGGGGAAGGAGGCGCAGTAAAGCGTAAGGAAGATACCCACAAGATGGCCGAATCGAACCGCGCTTTCGCTCACTTCCGGGTGTAAAAGTATGGAATGAGGGAATTTTACCCGGCTGAGCACAGCGAAGACGGGGAAGGAATGAGGGAATGAATGCAACAACCATTTAATCAATAAAACCTGACTATTTAGTCATGGCACAGAAAGATCTCAAGTTAACCCGAAATATTGGTATTGCGGCTCACATCGACGCCGGAAAGACGACGACTACCGAACGCGTGCTTTTCTATACCGGTATCAGCCATAAGATCGGTGAAGTCCACGACGGCGCCGCTACTATGGACTGGATGGAACAGGAGCAGGAGCGGGGCATCACCATTACCTCGGCCGCTACCAAGACCAACTGGAACTGGAAGGACCAGCAATACACCATTAATATAATAGACACCCCGGGCCACGTAGACTTCACCGTCGAGGTGGAGCGCTCCCTGCGGGTTCTGGACGGCGTTGTGGCGCTGTTCTGCGCCGTGTCCGGCGTGGAGCCTCAGTCGGAGACCGTCTGGCGCCAGGCCAACCGCTACAAAGTTCCCCGCATCGGCTTCGTCAACAAGATGGACCGTTCGGGGGCCGACTTTTTCAACGTGGTCAACGACGTGAAGGAGAAGCTGGGCGCCAACGCCGTGCCCCTGCAGGTGCCGATCGGCGCCGAAGAGACCTTCAAGGGCGTCGTCGACCTGATCTCCAACGAGGCCCGCATATGGAATGAACACGATATGGGGATGACCTATGAAGTGGTGCCCATTCCGGAAGACCTCGTGGACACCGTTGCCGAGTACCGCGAAAAGCTGCTCGAAGCGGTCGCCGAGTACGACGAGACCCTGCTGGAAAAATACTTCGAAGACCCGGATTCCATCTCCGTCGACGAGATCCGCGCCGCCATCCGCGCTGCGGTGATCGACATGAGCATCGTTCCGATGATGTGCGGTTCGGCCTTCAAGAACAAAGGCGTACAGGCCGTTCTGGATGCGGTATGCGCCTACATGCCTTCCCCGGTAGACGTTGAGGCCATCACCGGCATCAACCCGAAGACCGAGAAAGAAGAGAAGCGCCGCCCGGATGTCAGCGAGCCGTTCTCGGCCCTGGCGTTCAAGATCGCAACCGACCCCTATGTGGGCCGCCTGGCGTTCTTCCGCGTCTACTCCGGTACGCTCGACGCCGGCTCTTACGTGCTGAATACGCGTTCTGACAAGAAGGAGCGTATCTCCCGCTTGTATCAGATGCACTCCAATAAGCAAAACCCGATCGACCGCGTCGAAGCAGGGGACATTGCCGCCGCCGTAGGTTTCAAGGACCTGCGCACCGGCGATACCATCTGCGCCGAAAACGCCCCGATCGTCCTGGAAAGTATGACCTTCCCCGACCCGGTGATCGGCCTTGCCGTAGAACCGAAGTCGCAGAAGGACCTGGACAAGCTGGGCATGGCCCTGGCCAAATTGTCCGAGGAAGACCCCACTTTCCGCGTGCGTTACGACGACGAGACCAACCAGACCGTCATCAGCGGTATGGGCGAGTTGCACCTGGAGATCATCGTTGACCGCCTTCGCCGCGAGTTCAAGGTGGAAGTCAACCAGGGCGCTCCGCAGGTCAACTACAAAGAAGCGCTGACCGTCTCCATAGAACACCGCGAGCGCCTCAAGAAGCAGACGGGCGGTTCCGGTTTGTTCGCCGATATGCAATTCGAGATCGGCCCGGCAGACCAGGAATTCCTCGACAGCGAAGAGTTCAAGGATGGCAAGGTGAAACTGCAGTTCGTCTGGGATATCGTCGGCGGTTCTATCGACAAGAACTATCAGAAGCCGATCCGCGACGGGTTCATCGCCATGATGGAAAACGGCATCCTGGCCGGTTACAACATCGACAGCATGAAGGTGCGCGTGTACGACGGCTCTATGCACCCGGTAGACTCCAAGCCGGTGGCCTTCGAGCTGTGCGCCAAGGAAGGCTTCCGCGAAGCGGCGCCCAAGTGCAAGCCGGTGATCCTCGAACCGATCATGAAGCTGGAAGTCGTTACGCCGGAAGAATTCACCGGTTCGGTCATCGGCGACCTCAACCGCCGCCGCGGCCTGCCGAAAGGGCAAGAGCCCCGCGCCGGCGGCGCCGTGGCCATACAGGCCGATGTGCCGCTGTCCGAAATGTTCGGCTATGTGACCGCTCTGCGGACGATCACCTCCGGCCGCGCCAGTTCGACCATGGAGTTCGCCCGCTATGCGGAAGCTCCGACGAACATCGCAAAGGAGATCATTGAAAAAGCCAAAGGCGAAGTTAAAGTGTAAAATCTGTTGATCGTTGTTGGTTGTTGGTTGTCTGTTACAACAACCGGCAACCAACAACCGGCAACCAACAACAACTATTTAATAAAAGGCATGAATCAGAAAATCAGAATCAAGCTCCGGTCTTACGATCACAACCTCGTAGACAAGTCTACGGAGAAGATCGTCAAGACGGTGAGGAACAGTGGCGCTGTCGTTACTGGGCCGA
>JAGFJE010000447.1 GCA_024103175.1 Phaeodactylibacter sp. | reverse complement strand
GAGGCTTTCAACAACAACGGGATTTCCGGGCGGACAGATATTCTTAAAGTTGAATAAAAAACGAAAACCCTGGCCATGCATCTTAGAACTACCAGCATATTTCTTTTTTTAATGGGGATGATACTTGGGATCTGCATGGCCGCCACCGGCTGCACACGGGAGAAAAAGCCGGATACCCCGCCCAACATCATTTTCATCATGGCCGACGACCATGCCAACCGCGCGATCAGCGCCTATGGCGGCGGCATTAACAGAACGCCGAACATCGACCGGCTGGCGGATGAGGGCGCCATTTTTTTCAACAGCTTCTGCGCCAACTCGATCTGCGGCCCCAGCCGTGCTTCCATACTGACCGGCAAGCATAGCCACAAGAACGGCGTGACCGGCAATGGAGCGCCCTGGGACGGCAAACAGGCGCTTTTCCCCCGCATCCTGAAAGAAGCCGGCTACCAAAGCGTCCTGTACGGAAAATGGCACCTCAACAGCAATCCCGGAGATGAGTTCGATTACTGGAAGATCCTTACCGGGGCCGGCCGGCAGGGTTTCTATTACAATCCCTATTTTGAAACCAGCCAGGGAGAGGGGAGCGATATTGACGGCTACTCAACCGACATCATCACCGATGAGGCCATCCGTTGGCTGGAGGATTCCATGAAAAACGGACAGCCTTTCCTTTTGATGGTGCAATACAAAGCGCCGCATGTGCCCAGGATGCCGGCCCTGCGCCATCTCGATAAATACTGGAACGACACCATCCCGGAACCGGTAACCTTATTCGATGATTTTGACACGCGTTCTCACTACGCCACGGACGTCAATTTCTTCATAAACGAATTCCGCCCCTGGCCCAAAGCATACGGTACTTATGACCCTCAGGAAAACATCTATCTGGCCAGGATGACGGAAGAGGAGCGCAAAGCTTACCACGCCATTCTCGACCCTCACAATGAGGCTTTCTACCGGATGAAAGAGCAGGGGCTGCTGGAGGGAGACAACATGAAAAAGTATGCCTATCAGCGCTTCATCAAAGACTACATCCGCATAGTAGACGCCGTTGATGAGAACGTCGGGCGCCTGCTGGACTGGCTCGATGGGCATGAAAGCATCAAGAATAACACCATAGTGGTATATTCATCAGACCAGAGTTATTTTACTGGTGAGCACGGATATGCCGAGAAGCGCCTGATGTACGAAGAGGCCATGAAAATGCCCCTGCTGATCCGCTGGCCGGGAGTTGTTCGGCCGGGAAGCCGGATCGATGCCCTTGTGCAGAACATTGACTATGCCCCTACTTTTCTCGATATGGCCGGCCTGCCGGCCCCGGAAGAGATGCAGGGGCGTTCTTTCCTGTCATTGCTTGAAGGAAAACAGCCGGAAGATTGGCGGCAGGCCCTTTATTATCACTACTACGACCATGGGCAGCATAAGGTGGGGCGGCACCACGGAATACGCACCGGCCGGTACAAGCTCATCCGTTTTTATACTGATGATGTGTGGGAGTTTTACGACCTGGAAACGGATCCGCATGAGATAAACAATCTCTACGGGCGGGAGGAGGAATACGCCGGCCTGGTCGACAGCCTGAAGGCAGAGCTGGAACAATTGCGGAAGAATTATGAAGTTCCCGATTGGGTTTTCGATCCCCCCTATGTGTCCTTAAAAGGGATCGAAGAAACAGAAAGATAAAACATATGAGGATCATCATTTCCCTTCTTTGCAGCATCATGTTTCCGGGCTTGTTTCAGGCCGGCGCTCAGGAACAGGCTGCTCTCCTGCCTCGCTACAGGATCGCCATCAACGACAACTGGCAGTTCTCAAAAGGGGAGAAGCCGGGAGATGAAAGTGAATGGCAGCACATCAACCTGCCGCATTCCTGGAACACGGAGGATCCCTTTGACGAAGAGCCGGGCTACTACCGTGGGGTAGCCTGGTACCGCAAGATCCTGAACAGCAACTCCTTTCCGAAAAAGAAAAAGGCATTTCTATATTTCGAGGCCGCCAACCAGTACGCACAGGTTTTCCTCAACGGGGAGAAGGCAGGGGAGCACAAAGGGGGGTATACCGCTTTCTGCTTCGACATCACCGGGCAATTCAGAGAGGGTGATAACCTCCTTGAAGTCCGCCTGGATAACAGCCATGACCCGTCAGTCCCTCCCCTCAAAGGCGACTTCAACTTTTACGGCGGCATTTACCGGGATGTGTACTTCATCCTCACCGATGAAGTGCATTTCGCCCTGCTCGATCATGCCTCTCCCGGGGTATATATCTCTACGCCCTACGTGGATTCCGCAATAGCAAAGGTCAACTTACGCGGAACCATCATGAATGGGGAATCGCCCCGGCAGGATGCCCGCCTTTATGTTGAGGTCAGGGACAAAACCGGGGAAAAAGCAGGCGTCTTTGAACGAATTGTGCAGCTCGATCCCGGCGCCAATACCTTCGATTGGGCTTTCACTTTTCCCCGCCCGATGCTTTGGTCACCCAGCCATCCGAACTTGTACAGCCTTACCATCCAGGTTAAGGAAAGTGAACGGGGGGAAGTGCTGGATGAACTCGTCCAGCCCCTGGCCTTCCGCTGGTTTGAATTTAGCCCCGATGAAGGTTTTTTCCTGAACGGCAACCCCCTGAAGCTGATCGGTGTCAACCGCCATCAGGACAGGCCGGGCAAGGCCAACGCCCTCAGCAATGCCGAGCACCGGGAAGACATGGAAATGATCAAATCCATGGGCGCCAACTTTTTCCGCACCGCTCACTATCCGCAGGACCCAGCCGTACTCCAGGCCTGCGACGAGCTGGGGCTGCTGGTTACCATGGAGATCCCTCTGGACCATGAGATCACCGACAGCCCCGAGTTTTATGATAACTGTAAAACGATGATGCAGGAGATGATCCGGCAATATTATAACCACCCCAGCATCATCGCCTGGGCATACATGAATGAGATGTTCCTGGGGCGGCAGCTGGAAAGAGACCGCGAGTGGATCGAAAAGATCGTTTTCTTTGCCCGGGAATTGGAGGCGTTAACCCGCCGGGAAGACAGCACGCGCTACACGATGATCCCCAACCATGGGGATTTCGCAGTCTACCACGAATCCGGCCTCACCCAGATCCCTATGATCGTAGGGTGGAACCTCTACTACGGCTGGTATGAAGAAGGCCTGAGCGGATTCGGCGCCTTCATGGATCGCGCTCATCGGGAGTTACCCGGCAAGCCGATGATACTAACGGAATATGGCGCCGGCGCCGACCCGCGCCTGCGCTCTCTGGAGCCTGTCCGCTTTGATTTTACGGTAGATTGGGAAAATATTTTCCACGAGAGCCACCTGCAACAGATCACGGAACGGCCTTACCTTGCCGGGGCTGCGGTGTGGAATATGTTCGATTTCGGGTCGGAAAACCGGCGGGACGCCGTGCCGCACATTAATAACAAAGGCCTGTGTGGCTTCAACCGGGAACCCAAGGACGCTTTCTACCTTTATAAAGCCTGGCTGTCCGGAGAACCGGCGCTTAAGCTGGCGCCGGTAAGCTGGAAGCAGAGGGCCGGCGTTCAGAACCTGTCCGAGCCCCGGTGCGTGCAAACCGTCTGGGCCTATGGCAATGTGGAAAAAGCAGAATTGCTGCACAACGGACGATCGCTGGGCGTTCAGCCCCTGGAGCAGCATAGGGCTTCCTGGAAAGTCCCTTTCCGGGAGGGAGAAAACCGGCTGGAACTTCGGGCGGAGCCTGATGGACAAACCGTCAAAGATGTGCAATCGGTAAATTTCCATGTACTCCCGGAACACAAGCTTACCGGCGAGCAGGGCCTTCACCTGAATATGGGGGCAGCCCTGTATTTCCAGGATGAAGAAGGGGGGCTGCTTTGGATCCCCGAGCGGGAGAGCCGCGAGAACTCCTGGGGCTTCATCGGCGGCGACAGGTTCATGCCCCGCAACCGGGGGGTAGGTACGGACCGAGATATCCTCGGCACAAATAAGGACCCGCTCTACCAAACCCAGCGGATCGGCCTGCGGCGGTTATTGTTCCCCCTGCCGCCGGGAACTTACCGGCTGGCCCTGCATTTTGCAGAACTGGAGGGCAAAGAGCCGGGAGCGCGTACTTTCGGGCTGGCATTCAACGGAAAGGAGCTGGCGCCTTCCATCGATATAGCCGGGAGTTACGGCCCATACCGGGCGGCAACCCTCGATTTTACCGTCCGGCTGGAGGACCCCATCCTCAGCCTGGATTTTCTGCCCCGGAACGGCGAACCAATAATAAATGCCATTCAAATACAGAAAACCGGATATTAAGAGGCGGTGAATTTCCCCTGAAAAAGTTTGATTTTCCCTCCGCAATACCGATCTTTTGCGTTGGATTCAAAAGGCTTTTGCCCTTTCCTTTTCACACCTTGTAAAACCGGACGCCGCCATGGCCGAATACGTCAATATGGATACACTTCGCTTTCAACTGGAGCAGGTGCATCAGCTGGACACCCTTTTTCAGTATCCGCGCTATCAGGAATACGACCTCGAGGCCATCAATATATTCCTGGACGCCGTAAAAGACTTTTCCGACCAGGAACTGTATCCCGTTTTCCGGGAGATGGACGAGAAACCGGCTTATTATGAAGACGGTAAGATCATAGTCCATCCTACAGTTGGCAGGACGATGGAAAAGATGGGGGAGCTGGGCGTCATTGCGGCCACTTTTGACCAGGAGAACGGTGGCCTGCAGATGCCAAGTATGGCCTTGCTGGGAGCTTACTTCATCATGGAAGCTGCCAATAACCATGTGATGGGGTATCCGGGCCTTACCGACGGCGCCGCCAAGCTGATCACGGCTTTTGGCAACGAATACCTCAAGGAAGCTTATGTACCCAACATGTTGTCCGGCCAGTGGGCCGGCACCATGTGCCTGACCGAACCCCAGGCGGGAAGCTCCCTGTCCGACATTACCACCACCGCCTATCCCACCGATGAAGGGTATTATCAGGTCAAGGGGCAGAAGATCTTCATCTCGGGAGGCGACCACGAGTACAATGAGAATTTCATCCACCTGCTGCTGGCCCGCATCGAGGGGGCTCCGGCCGGAACGAAGGGCATTTCCCTGTTCGTTGTTCCCAAGAAACGCATTGCCGAAGACGGAAGCCTGGCGCCCAATGATGTCATCACCGCCGGAGACTTTCAGAAGATGGGCCAAAGAGGTTATTGCACCACCCATCTCGTCTTTGGGGAGAACGACGATTGCCGCGCCTGGCTGGTGGGCGAGCCCCACAAAGGGCTGAAATACATGTTCCAGATGATGAACGACGCCCGCATCTCGGTTGGCAGGGGAGGGTTGTCGATCGCTTCGGCGGCCTATCACGCCTCCCTGCAGTATGCAAAAGAACGCCCCCAGGGCCGCCGGGTGATGGACAGCGGCAAGAAAGACCCCCGGCAGGAGCCCGTGCTCATCATTGAGCATGCCGATGTGCGGCGTATGCTACTCCTGCAGAAAGTGATCTATGAGGGGTCACTGAGCCTCCTGCTCCTGGCATCTAAGTATCATGACCTGGAAAAAGTAACGGAAGGGGAGGAGAAGCAAAAAAATAGATTACTGCTGGAATTGCTGACGCCCGTTGCCAAGACTTACCCTACGGAAAAGGGTAGGGAAGCCGTGGATAACGGCCTGCAGGTCCTCGGTGGATACGGGTACTGTTCAGATTTTGTATTGCAGCAATACCTTCGGGACATCCGGATTATGGCCATTTACGAAGGCACTACCGGCATACAGTCGCTCGACCTGCTCGGCAGGAAGATAACCATGGACAACGGCAAAGCCTTGAAATTGCTGGCCCAGGAAATGCAGCAAACCATTGGGTCGGCGTTGACTTTCGATGGCCTTAAGCCTTATGCAGGCCAACTCGGAGAAAAGATGAAGCTCAGCCAGAAGGTACTGGATTTCCTGCTTCCCCTTGCCATGAAGGGCGAATATGAGCGTTTCCTTTCCGATGCCACCGTATTCATGGATTTCTTCAGCACCCTGGTAGTGGGCTGGTTGTGGCTGGACATGGCGGTGGTAGCCAAGCAGGAGCTGGTGTCCGGCAGGGAAGCTTATCCGGCGGAATTCTATGAAAGCAAGGTCCACGCCATGCGGTTCTTTTTCAAATACGAACTGCCGAAAATGGAAGGCCTGGCGCCTACGCTGATGAGTGAAGAGGTGTTGACCATTTTGAAAGAAAAGGAGGTGATTGCCTGACTTTGGATACGAAAGGCGCCGCCGAAGGGCCGGCTTCTTTCCTGGAGCGGAAAGAGACAAATTTCAGCGTTTACCTAAAGGAATGAATAATCGTTAAATCAACTTCAAACAAAAGATCAGCCATGAAAAAAACCAGGCGAATTTTTTTGAAAGATGTCGGCCAATACGCCGCAGCCCTTGGTTTGTTGGGGCTTTATCCCACCCTTTCCGGATGCAATAACAACCCTAAGGGCGCCGGCGAGGAAACGGAAAAAACCGGGGAAGGGGGCAAAACAACGGATCTGTTCTTCAAGATCTCTCTGGCGCAGTGGTCCCTGCACAAATCCTTCTTCGGCCCAGGCCGGGATGGCGGTTGGGAGGCCTTCAGCAAAGCGCTGCAAACCGATCCGGATTCCGTTCTTCAGGGCCCCCTCGACCCGATCGACTTTCCCTCCATTGCCAGGAATAAGTTTGGCATAGATGCGGTCGAATACGTGAATACCTTCTATTTCGGCAAGGCCAAGAACATGGATTATCTCAAGGAACTCAAAAAGCGGTGCGACAGCGAAGGGGTCAGGAGCCTGTTGATCATGTGTGATTCTTTGGGCAACCTGGGAGATACGGATGAGGCCCAGCGCCGGCAAGCGGTGGAAAAACATTACCCCTGGGTCGATGCGGCAAAATTCCTGGGATGCCACTCCATCCGGGTCAATGCCGCCGGGTCCGGAACAATGCAAGAGGTCGGACAAGCCGCAACGGATGGCCTGGGCCGGCTCAGTGAATACGCCGCCAAGGATGGGATCAACGTGATCGTCGAAAACCACGGGGGATACTCCTCCAATGCCGATTGGCTCTATGATTTGATAAAATCGGTCGGAATGGAGAATTGCGGTACGCTTCCCGACTTCGGGAATTTCTGTATCGAACGCGGCCCCGACGGGCAATGCACGAATGAATATGACCGGTATGAAGGAACCCGAAAGCTTATGGCTTTTGCCAAAGGAGTCAGCGCCAAATCTCATGACTTTGATGAGAAGGGGAATGAGATCCACACCGACTACTATACAATGATGAAGATCGTCAAGGCCGCCGGCTATACGGGTTATGTCGGTATTGAATACGAAGGCAGTGAACTTTCAGAAGAAGAAGGGATCATCGCCACCAAAAAACTGCTGGAGACAGTGGGAACCAAGCTTTCCTGAATTCAAAGAATATAATCTGAAAATATGCCCAAAGAAAATGGAATCCGCCGGTTGGAACCGCAGGCGCTGTGGTCCAACTTTGCGGACCTCAATGAAGTGCCCAGGCCTTCCAAACGGGAGGAACGCGTCATCGAATTCATGAAAAACTTCGGTGAAAAGCTGGGCCTGGATACTACCGTTGACGACGTCGGCAATGTGGTGATCAAAAAACCGGCCTCGCCGGGGAAAGAAGGCCGGCCTACGGTCATCCTGCAGTCACACCTGGACATGGTGCACCAGAAAAATACCGGAACCGATTTCGACTTCGATTCGGAAGGCATCCGCTCCTATGTAGATGGAGAATGGGTGACTGCCGAAGGCACAACGCTGGGCGCCGACAACGGGATCGGCGTTGCCGCCATTATGACGATCCTGCAATCCACGGACATTTCCCATCCGCCGCTGGAGGCCCTTTTCACTATTGATGAGGAGACCGGCATGACCGGCGCCAAAGGGCTGGATGAAAACCTCCTGGAGGGCAAGATTCTCCTTAACCTCGATTCGGAAGAGGATGATGAGCTGACCATCGGTTGCGCCGGCGGCATCGATACCAATACCCACATGAATTACATGGAAGTCACTTCCAATAAGGGTACGGAAGGTTTTCTCATCACGGTTAAAGGCCTGAAAGGCGGCCACTCCGGCCTGGATATCCATCTCGGCAGGGGCAATGCCAATAAGCTGATGAACCGCCTGTTGTACAAGACGACCTATGAGTATGGCCTGCGTATTTCTTCCCTGGACGGCGGCAGCCTGCGCAACGCCATCCCCCGGGAATCGGTGGCCCTGGTGGCTGTAGATGGGGAAAAGAAAAAGGACTTCCTGCGGGAGTTCAACCGGCGGAAAGGCGACATTGAACGCGAATTCAAAAGCATTGAGCCGGATCTGTCCATAATTCTTGAAGAAATGACTTCGCCGGTCAAGGCCATGCGGGCCGAAGACCAGGAAAAGGTGCTCAACGCCCTCTACGCCGTGCACAACGGCGTGTGGCGCATGGCGCCCGACATTCCGGGCCTGGTGGAGACCTCTTCCAGCCTCGCCCGGGTTATCGTGAAAAACGGAGAATTCATCACCCAGAGCCTGCAGCGCAGCTCCATTGAGTCCGGCAAGATGGACGTGGCCAACGCCGTCCGGGCCGCTTTCGAAGCCGTGGGCGCCAAGGTGGAAAACTCCGGCAGCTACCCAGGCTGGGCGCCCGACGCCAGC